>NZ_JAUQOQ010000005.1:0-345919 GCF_030580795.1 Pseudomonas boreofloridensis
CGGCCGGCCCCCCCCCCCCCCCCCCCCCCCCCCCCCCCCCCCCCCCCCCCCCCCCCCCCCCCCCCCCGCCCCCCCCCCCCCCCCCCCCCCCCCGACTCAGAGCTGCAAGCGGCAAACAAAAGCGGCAAGCGGCAAGCGGCAAGAGAAAAGCAGATCGCGTAGGGCTCTTGCTCTTGCTCTTGCTCTTGCTTGCAGCTTGCAGCTTGCAACTAGCGGCAAGCCGCTAGTTGCCCGCTTTGACGCTGGTCCAGATGCGGGTGCGCAGGCGATCGATCTTGGCGGGCATCGCTTCCAGGGCGAACAGTTTGTTCATCACATCGTCGCTGGGGTAGATCATGGTGTTGTGCTTGAGCGCCGGATCGACCAAGGCGTCGGCCTTGGCATTGCCGTTGGCGTACTGCACGTAGTTGCTGATGTTGGCCATCACCTCAGGCTCGAGCAGGTAGTTCATGTAGGCGTAGCCGGCCTTCTCGTCCGGGGCGTCGGCGGGCATGGCGACCATGTCGAACCACAGCGGCGCACCTTCCTTCGGGATCGAATAGCCCACCTTGACCCCATTCTTCGCTTCCTCGGCGCGGTTCTTGGCCTGCAATACATCGCCCGAGAAACCCACCACCACGCACACATCGCCATTGGCCAGGTCGCCTGTGTACTTGGACGAATGGAAGTAACTGATGTACGGACGAGCCTTCATCAGCAGCGCCTTGGCTTTCTCGTAATCCTCGGGTTTCTGGCTGTGGTGCGGTAGGCCCAGGTAATTCAGAGCGATGGGCAGCAGCTCCGGACCATTGTCCAGCACCGCCACGCCGCAGCTCTTGAGCTTGCTCAGGTACTCGGGCTTGAAGATCAGGTCCCAGGAATCCACTGGCGCGTCGGCACCCAGCGCGGCCTTGACCTTGTCGATGTTGTAACCGATGCCGGTGCTGCCCCACAGGTAGGGGAAACCATACTGGTTACCCGGATCGTTCACCTCGAGCACCTTGAGCAGGCGCGGGTCGAGGTTCTGCCAGTTCGGCAACTGGCTTTTGTCGAGCTTCTTCAGCGCCTTGCCCTGGATCTGCCGCGCCATGAAGTGGTTGGAGGGAAACACCACGTCGTAACCGGAGTTGCCGGTCATCAGCTTGCCATCGAGGGTCTCGTTGCTGTCGTAGACGTCGTAGGTGGGGGCGATGCCGGTGGCCTTCTGGAAATTCTTCAGCGTGTCGGGCGCGACGTAGCTCGACCAGTTGTAGATCTTCACCGAGTCGGCGGCGCTGGCCACGCCGGCCGCCAGTATCAGGGGAGCGATGAGAAGTGTGCGCATGTCCGGTTTACCTTGCTGAGTTTGTTGTTGTCGAGGAGCGGCAGGCGATCAGCGGATCAGAAAATCAACACATAGGTCTTGCGCACGGTTTCCTGAATGTCCCAGGTACCGGTGCTGTTGGCCGGTAGCATCAGGGCGTCTCCGGCTTCGATGAGCAGCGGCTCGCCACCGTCTGGCGTGAAGGTGCAGCGGCCCTTGATGAAGTGGCAGAACTCCTGTTGCACGATCTGCCGGCGCCAGCGGCCTGGGGTGCATTCCCAGATGCCGGTTTCGACGCCATCGCTGCGCTCGACGCAGGTCACCGAGGTCACGGCAACGGGTTCGCCAAGGGGCACGGCGACCGGGTTGGAAGTCTCCAGGACGGCGCGTTCTGTGTCTTTGAACTGGGTGATGCTCATGACGGCGGATTCTCGTGTGGGAGTGGGTGAAACTTAGTGCATGAAACCTTCCATGAAGTCGGCCAGGCCACTGGCCAGGTTGCGTCGCCAGGCCGGGCTGGCCGGGTCGGCGAGAACGCGGTCTTCATGGACGAAACTGCGAATGATGGCGTTGTAGCCCAGCCAGCGGCAGGGCTCGGGCGGCCAACTGGCCAGGCTCGACAGCGCCCGGTTGTCGTGCACCCAGGGCTGGGCGGTCAGTACGTTCTGCTGGCCGAGGATCAAGGCCGCCAGCGTGCGTCCGCCGAGGTTGGTGGCTCCGACGCCTTCGCCGCCATAGCCGCCCGATAGCGCCAGGCCGCGTTGACGGTCACACAGCATATGCGGGCGGAAACGCCGCGCCATGCCCAGGTTGCCGCCCCAGGAGTGGGTGATGCGCACGTGCTTCAGGTGCGGGAACAGCTCGCCGAACAGGTAGCGGCGCAACTCGATTTCGGCGTCGGTGAGATTGAAGTCTTCGCGCAGGCGACCGCCGAAGCGGTAGCCGCCGCGGGCGCCGAATACCAGGCGGTTGTCGAGGGTGCGCTGGCCGTAGGTGACCTGACGGCTGCCTTCGCTGAAGGCCTGGCCCTGGCTGAGGCCGATCTGCTCCCAGGCGGAGTCGGGCAGCGGCTCAGTGGCCACCAGCAGACTCTGCACGGGCAGTTGATGCCGCCCCAGCGGTGGCAAGCTGGCTGCGTAGCCTTCCACCGCAGGCACCACCCACTGGCAGCGCACCTTGGCCTGGGCGCTGCGCACCTCGCCACTCTGCCAATCGAGAGCCGGAGTGTTTTCGTAGATCGCCACGCCCAGGCCCGCCACCACCCGTGCCAGGCCCCGCACCAGCTTGGCCGGCTGAATCGTCGCCACATGCGGGCTGAAGATTGCGCCATAGGCATTGCTGACCCGCAGTTGTCCGGCCAGTGCCTCGGGCGTGAGCCAGCGGTAGTCGTCCTCGTTCATGCCTTGGCGGTACAGGTCGTCCAGGTAGGCACGCAGGCTACGCTCCTGCTCCGGGTAACGGGCCGCGCAGTAAATGACTCCACCCTTGCGGTAATCGCAGTCGATGCCTTCGCGCTGTAACACACGCTGCACTTCGTCGGGAATGTCGTGCAGCAGGTCGATGCTGTCGCGGCGCTGTAGCGGGGACAGTGTGGCGAGCAGACGATCCTCACCCAGCAGGTTGCCCATCAGCCAACCGCCGTTACGACCGGATGCACCGAAACCGGCCGTGTTCGCTTCAAGGATGGCGATGCGCAGGTGCGGGGCCTGGCGCTTGAGGTAATAGGCTGTCCACAGCCCGGTGTAGCCGGCGCCGATGATGCACACGTCGACATCGATGTCTTGGGCGAGGGACGGTCGCGCGTCCAGAGGCTCGTCGAGCTGGTCCATCCACAGGCTGATCGTGCGCCAGGCTTGCATCGAGTACGGCTCCCGGAAAAAAAGGTTGGGTTGTGCTCGATGCTAGTGGCAGGTCCGCTCCACTGTCTTACGTGCGTGCACGCAGAGAAATCTGCTTCACGTACGCCTTGGGAGACAGGCCGGTCTGTTCGCGAAAGCATTTGTAGAAGGCCGAGAGCGAGTTGAAGCCGGCACTGAACGCCAGTTCGTCGACCGGCGTCTGGATGTCGGTATCGCTGAGCTGAGCCAGCAGGTGCTGGAGCCGCGCCTGATTGACGTAGCGATAGAAGCTCTGTCCCAGCACCTGATTGAACAGGTAGGAGATCTGGTTACGGCTGTAGCCACTGTGCTGTGCGACCTGTTGCAGGTTGAGCTGGGGATCCAGATACGGCCGGCGCTGCTGGAAGTAGTGCTCCAAGTCCTGCGCCATGGTCCTCAACTGACGCGGCGACAAACCGAGCCGGCTAGTGGCCGGACGCGTCCGCCCACCGTTGCCCACGCGCCCGTCCTGGCGCACCAGCGTGGCATATTCGTTGACCTGCCAGATCAGCCCGTCGCGCACGGTGATCGCTTCGCTGGACTGAAAGGCCACCAGCCCATCACCGCCCTGGACCGTCACTTGGTATTGGATGAACGCCGTGCAGCCATCGACGCGAATGCGATCGCTGTGGACGATGTCTTCGCCCTGCTGGTGGGGCAGGCAGGCGGCCACGTACTCGCGCAGTTCGGCGTAGCCGAGCACGCGGTTCTGGAAGAAGTCGTGGTAACGCACCTGCGGGTGGTAAAGCGCCATCACTCCGTCCAGGTCGCGATGCTTCCAGCACAGGTGGTAGCGCAAGACGATCTGCGCAGTCAGCGGAGTCTGTTCGGGGCCGTCTATCAGCATGGGCGCGGTCATGGCGCGATAGTGCATCGTCGCTGTTCGACGGGCAAGCCCGGTGGCCGAGGTTGAGCGCATGGCACTGCATAACGCCCACCTGTTTTATCGGACTTCGGGCGTTTCGCACGATCCTAAGATTCGTCGATTCTGCAAGTCGTTGATTTATAGCGAGGTTATTTTTTGACACATCTGGCACGGGCAGTGCACCGACCCTCGTGCAAACCAACGGAAGTTTTGCTCACCTTCATAAGGCGCCGAATCATGATAACCACTGCCGATCTGCCAACCGCTGTCTCCGAGGCCCCGAATCGCTCGGGCGTTTCCTGGGCCGCCATCTTCGCCGGTGCCGCTGCTGCGGCTGCCTTGTCACTGATCCTCATCATTCTGGGCGCAGGCCTGGGCTTCGCGGCCTCCTCGCCGTGGGCGAACGAGGGGGCCAGCGCCAAGGCATTGGGCATTTCCACCATCGTCTGGCTGCTGATCACGCAGATCCTGGCCTCTGGCCTGGGTGGTTACATGGCCGGTCGTCTACGCGTGAAGTGGGCCAACTTGCACGGTGACGAAGTGTACTTCCGCGACACGGCGCATGGCTTCCTGTCCTGGGCTGTCGCGACGCTGGTCACTGCCGTGCTGGTGGTGTCCTCGGCAGGCGGTCTGGCCAGTGCGGGCGCGTCGGCCGGTGCCGCCGCTGCTTCGGGCGCCGTGGCCAGCGTGTCGATGAGCGATGACAAGAGCAAGCCGTCCGGCGCCGCCGACCCGATGGGCTACTACGTCGATCGGTTGTTCCGCAGCGAAGGCCCGGTGGGTGTGAGCGAAGATGCTGCCAACGGCGTGGCCAGCCGCATCCTGTTGCGTGGCCTGGCTGCCGACAATGGCATGTCCGCCGAAGATCGGACCTACCTGGCGCAGATGGTTGCCCAGCGCACCCGCCTGACCCAGGCCGAAGCGCAATCGCGCGTCGAGCAGGTTTATGAGGAAGCACGTCAGGATGCCGCCCAGGCCAAGCAGGCCGCTCAGCAAGCCGCTGACACTGCAGCCAAAGTAGCCGCCTGGACCGCCATCTGGACCTTCATCTCCCTGCTGTGCGGCGCCTTCTTCGCCAGCTTCGCCGCGTTGTTCGGCGGTCGCCTGCGTGACCGCGCACGTTGGATCGAAGAAGACCACCACGTTCACGCCTCGACCACCGTCGTGCGCTAATCCGCATTCACTACTGGAGAACTCATCATGCGCTCGATTCTGCTCTGGATGCTCGGCGTCCCAATTCCAGTGATCATCCTGATCGCGATCTTCATGCACTGATGTAACCGATGGAGCTGCAAAAGCAGCTCCATCGTGTTTCAAACTCATGCTGGGGGCGTTCATGTCGATGAATGCCCCACGCATGTCCTCTGAGACGCTGGTACCGATGAGCGAATGTCCATTCTCGCGTCATCCGCATCTTCCGACTCAGTCCGGGTGTGCCCCGTCATCGATCTGAACTGCTATTTCTCGATTGGCTTCCAGATGTAGTTGCCATCGTGAGTTTCGACCTTGCCAATACCTGGGAAGTCAATATGGGCGTCCGCGACCCAATAGCCTGCCTTGGGAGCCATATCCAAGGCGGCTTTTCGGGTTTTCACTGCTTGGCTTGGAGTGGTGTCGTAAATGACGGTGACTTCAGGCTCAGGAAATTGCACGGGTTCTACATGGATAACATCACCCCAGAAGAGTAGTTGGTCGTCCTGCGCTCCGATCTTGAAACCGGTGTGCCCCGGCGTATGGCCTCGCAGATCCACAGCCTCGATTCCCGGCATGACGTTGTCCCCCCACTTGAATGTGGAAACACGGCCAGCGTCCTGATAAGGCTTCAAGTAGTGTTTGACAGCAGAGAATGCGCTGGGCTTGTCCTCTTTGCCCAAGGCAGCGGATGCGTCCGACATCCAGTAGGTCAACTCCTGATCGTTGACTTTAACTACGGCGTTCTTGAATGCCCGCTGCTCTCCATTCAGAAGGCCGCCAATATGATCTGCATGCAGATGAGTCATTAACACCACATCAATCTGCTCGGGTGTGTAACCGGCGACCCTCAGACTCTCCTGCAAATGGCCCGCTGTTTTGCCGGTGAGCGTACCACCGCCCGTATCCACGAGTATCTTTTTGTCACCCGTATCCACCAGATAAACGTTGACAGATATTCCGGCGTCTTTATCCAGATTTGCTTCTTTCAGTAGCTCAGTGATCCGCTTTCCATCACCGCCTTCCAGAATCTTCATCATGTCTGCTGGTAAATAACCGTCATTTAAAGCGACCACTTTCAGTTTGCCGACGTGCATGGTGTAACTCGCAGGGGCTGCTGGAGGTGTGGCAGCAGACACCCCTCCCGAGAGGGAAAGTATAAAGACGAGGGGCCAAAGTGCAGCCTTGTTAAAAGTTGGGTATCTCATTGTCTTGCTCCTAAAGATCAAAGGACAGCGTGTCTCGCCCTGTGCAGTTGACGATCCAAGTTCGAGCCTTATTAAAGTGCGAATGTAGGCTGACGATTGCAGAGGTTTTTTTCTGCTGCTTAGTTGCTTGAAAAACACGTGAGCCGGCGTGGTTTCGCTGAGGCTGGTCAGCACCCACTCATGACTGAAGCACTCTCAGCCACGCCAGGATTCCAGAAAATCGAGCAGCAGTTTATTGACTGTCTCTGGCTGCTCTTCTTGTGGGAGGTGACCACACTGTTCAATGGCGTGTGTCTGAAGGTCGTCGGCCATTTCCGCCCATACCTTTTTCATGTCGAACAGCTTGCCAACCGCATGAAAATCCGCCCCCCATAGCGACATCACCGGGCAACTGATTTTCACTTCGGCGTCGGCCAAGTCCTGCTCAACATCCTGGGCGTTCGCACGATAGTCTGCCATGGCACCACGCACTGCCCCTGGCGCCTGGTAAGCACGCACGTAGGTGTCAAACGCTTCACCACTGATGCACGATGGATCGTACGTCCAGTCCGAGAAAAAGTGCCTGAGCCAGACCGCCTCGCGCCCACTGATGAGCGTCTCCGGTAGATCGGGTACGAGGTGGAACAAGAAGAACCAGTACGCCTTGGCGATTGAGGCGTTGAGATCGCGTGCCACGATGCGTGTCGGCACGTTATCCATGACCACCAAACGGTCAATCAAATCAGGATAATCCTTGGCGAACCGAGTGGCGACACGTGCGCCGCGGTCATGACCAACCAAGGCGACTTTCGGAATGTCGAGTGCATGAAGCAATGCTCGGATGTCGAGCGCCATGTTTCGCTTGTCATAGCCGGAGGCTGGTTTATCTGTCTCTCCATAACCTCGAAGGTCAGGCGCAATCACACGAAAATGTTTGGACAGGGCGGGGATCTGGTATCGCCAGGCGTAATGGGTTTCCGGAAACCCGTGAAGCAGGACCACGGGGACGCCTTCGCCCTCTTCCACAACGAACTGCCGTATGCCGTTTGCATGAACTGTATAGCCTTTCATCATCATACCTTTAGGGTGCGGGAGGCGGGCTTTGCGCGTAGGTCTTCTTGTGACGTAAAGACGCGACATTGTCGGTCAGATGCGCAACTGCGAGCCTTCGGATGAGTACAGACATTGATGAAATGCCGACCAGTGATGACTGTTTCATCTCGATGAGCGTATTGAAGATATTTCCAGAAGGAAAGTATTGAAAAATCGAACTGTAGATTCGTTTTATCTCAACCACGCTCTCGTTCGACTTACGCAAAACCCAGCGTCTGGATCGAGACGCCATAGTTATGCCAGTGCTTCTCCAGGCATGTTTCAATGCGCCGTCATCGGTGTAAGCTTTTTCGGATAAAGATAGAGACTTCTCCCAACACCTCAGCATCGAGCACATGGCCTGGACTGAGGTGGTCGGAGCGTTATCGAGGGGCGGTGAGATTCGCATCGGCCTGTTGGCCGTCTCTGAGTTATCGAAGTCCTGAACGTTCTGTTCGACAAGGATCGCAGCACTGGCGGCTATCCGGGGACGCTTGTCTTTCGTCAGGAGTCGTCACTGGGCAGCGTACTCTACGGCTACTTTTCGCAGCGAGGGCCGCCCAGTTTTGCAACCGTTAGAGAAACTGTTCCGCATAATGGCAGGCCACCTGCCGGGTACTGACCTGCCTGAACGCCGGCACCTCCTTGGCACATCGCTCCGTCGCATACGGGCAGCGCTTGTGAAACGCGCAGCCATCCGGCGGATTCAGCGGATTGGGCAACTCGCCGGCGATGCGAATCTTCGGTTTGAGCGGATCGGGATGAATCGCCGGCGTCGCCGACAGCAGTGCCTGGGTATAGGGATGCAGGGGTTTGTCGTAGATATCGGCCTTCGGCCCCATCTCCGCCGGTCGCCCCAGGTACATCACCAGCACCTGATCGGCCACGTGCCGCACCACCGCCAGGTTGTGCGAAATGAACACATAGGCGGTGTTGAACTCCTGCTGCAGGTCCATGAACAGGTTCAGCACCTGCGCCTGGATCGACACGTCCAGCGCCGACGTGGGCTCGTCCGCCACCAGCACCTTGGGTTGCAGCATCATCGCCCGGGCCAGGGCGATGCGCTGGCGCTGGCCGCCAGAGAACATGTGCGGGTAGCGTTGATAATGCTCGGGGCGCAGCCCCACCTGCTGCATCATCTGCTGCACCCGCTCGCGGCGCTCGGCGCGGCTGAGCGAGGTGTTGATCAACAGCGGCTCGGCCAACTGGTCGCCGATCTTCTGCCGAGGGTTGAGCGAGGCATAGGGGCTCTGGAAGACCATTTGCACGTCCCGGCGCAATTGCCGGCGCTGGGCCTTGTTGGCGCCGGCGACTTCGGTGCCGGCGATCTGCAGCGAGCCGGAGGACGGCTCCTCGATCAAGGTCAGGGCGCGGGCCAGGGTGGACTTGCCGCACCCGGACTCGCCGACCACGGCCAGCGTCTTGCCAGCCTCCAGCTCGAACGATACGCCATTGAGCGCACGCACCAGGGCATGGCCTTTGAACAGGCCACGGGACACTTCGTAATGACGGGTCAGTTCACGGGCAGACAGCACGACGCTCATCACGCCACCTCCTGGTTCAGCGGATAGAAGCAACGTGCCAGGCTGTGGGCCTGGGGATCGAGGGCCGGACGCTGGGCCCGGCAATTGTCACGCACGTAAGGGCAGCGCGGCGACAGCAGGCAGCCCTGGGGCCGGTCGTAGCGACCGGGCACGATGCCCGGCAGCGTCGCCAGGCGCTCGGCGCCCAGGCTGTGCTCGGGAATCGCCGCCAGCAGCGCTTCGCTGTAGGGGTGGGCGGGCAGGTCAAACAGTTCCGGCACCTGACCCACCTCCACCGCTTGGCCGGCGTACATCACGCAGACGCGCTTGGCGGTCTCGGCGACCACCGCCAGGTCGTGGGTGATCAGGATCAGCGCCATGTTGCGCTCGCGCTGCAGGTTGACCAGCAGTTCCATGATCTGCGCCTGGATGGTCACATCCAGCGCGGTGGTCGGTTCGTCGGCGATCAGCAGCTTGGGCTCGCCGGCAATCGCCATGGCGATCGCCACGCGCTGGCTCATGCCGCCGGAGAGTTGGTGCGGGTAAGCGTCCAGGCGGCTTTCGGGCGCCGGAATCTCGACCTTCTGCAACAGCTCCAGGGCGCGCTGGCGGGCCGCTTTGCCTTTCAGGCCCAGGTGCTGGCGCAGCACTTCTTCGATCTGGTAGCCCACGGTGTAGCTGGGGTTCAGTGCGGTCATCGGGTCCTGGAAGACCATGGCGATGTCCTTGCCCACCACCTTGCGCCGCTGTCGGGCGCTGAGCCTGAGCATGTCGGTGCCGTCGAAGGTGAGCGCGTCGGCGGTGATGCGGCCGGGCGCTTCGATCAGCCCCATCAGGGCCATCATGGTCACCGACTTGCCCGAGCCGGACTCGCCGACGATGGCGAGAATCTCGCCGGCATCCACCACAAGGTCCAGGCCGTCGACCACGGGGACGGCATCGGCGTCGCCGAAGCGCACGTTGAGGTTGTTGATCTGCAACAGTGACATGGCGTTCTCCTCAGGCGGCGTTCTTGAGTTTCGGGTCCAGCGCATCGCGCAGGCCGTCGCCCATCAGGTTGATTGCCAAGACGCTGAGCAGGATCGTCAGGCCGGGCAGGCTCACCACCCACCAGGCGCGCTCGATGTAGTCGCGCGCCGACGCCAGCATGGTTCCCCATTCCGGCGTTGGCGGTTGTACGCCCAGACCGAGGAAGCCCAGGGCCGCCGCGTCGAGGATCGCCGAGGAGAAGCTCAGGGTTGCCTGCACGATCAGCGGCGCCATGCAGTTGGGCAGCACGGTGACGAACATCAGGCGCGGCAGGCTGGCGCCGGCCAGGCGTGCGGCGGTGACGTAGTCGCGGTTCAGCTCGCCCATCACGGCGGCGCGGGTCAGGCGCACGTAGGACGGCAGCGAGACCACGGCGATGGCGATCACGGTGTTGATCAGGCCAGGGCCGAGGATGGCGACGATCGCCACGGCCAGCAGCAGCGATGGCAGCGCCAGCATCACGTCCATCAGGCGCATGATCGAAGGGCCAAGAAGACGCGGGAAGAAGCCGGCGAACAGGCCCAGCAGGATGCCTGGAATCAGCGACATCACCACTGACGACAGGCCGATCAGCAGCGACAGCCTGGCGCCCTGGATCAGCCGCGAGAGCAGGTCGCGTCCCAGCTCGTCGGTGCCCAGCACGAACTGCCAGGTGCCGCCTTCGAGCCACACCGGCGGCGTCAGCAGGAAGTCGCGGTACTGCTCGCTGGGGTTATGCGGCGCGACCCAGGGGGCGAACAGCGCGCAGAACACGATCAGGCACATGAAGGCCAGGCCTGCCACTGCGCCTTTGTTGCGCGAGAAGGCCTGCCAGAACTCCTTGTAGGGGGAGGGGTAGAGTGCGCTGTGGTCGGCGGCGGTAGCCGGCGTCGCAGCGTCGGAAATCGGATGAGACATGACGAGGTCCTCAGCGCTGATGACGGATACGGGGGTTGGCCAGGCCGTAGAGGATGTCCACCACGAAGTTGACCAGGATCACCAGGCAGGCGATGAGCAGGATACCGTTCTGCACCACGGGGTAGTCGCGGGCGCCGATGGCTTCGATCAGCCATTTGCCGATGCCCGGCCAGGAAAAGATGGTCTCGGTGAGCACCGCTCCAGCCAGCAAGGTGCCGACCTGCAGGCCGAACACGGTCAGCACCGGGATCAGCGCGTTGCGCAGGCCGTGGATGAACACCACGCGGGATGGCGACAGGCCCTTGGCGCGGGCGGTGCGGATGTAGTCCTCGCGCAGCACTTCGAGCATCGAAGAGCGGGTCATGCGCGCGATCACCGCCAGCGGGATGGTGCCGAGCACGATGGACGGCAGGATCAGGTGCATCAGCGCGTCCTTGAACGCGCCTTCTTCGTCGCTGAGCAGGGTGTCGATGAGCATGAAGCCGGTCTTCGGCTCGATGTCGTAGAGCAGGTCGATGCGCCCGGATACCGGGGTCCAGCCCAGGCTCACGGAGAAGAACATGATCAGGATCAGGCCCCACCAGAAGATCGGCATGGAGTAGCCGGCCAGGGAAATGCCCATCACCCCATGGTCGAACAGCGAGCCGCGCTTGAGCGCGGCGATCACCCCGGCGAGCAGGCCGAACACACCGGCGAACAGCAGGGCGCACAAGGCCAGTTCGAGCGTGGCGGGGAACAGCGTGGTGAACTCGTTCCACACGCTCTCGCGGGTGCGCAGCGACTCACCCAGGTCACCCTGGGCGAGCTTGCCGATGTAGTCCAGGTACTGGGCAGGCAGCGGCTTGTTCAGGCCCAGGCGCTCCATGGCCTGGGCGTGCATCTCGGGGTCGACCCTGCGCTCGCCCATCATCACTTCCACCGGGTCGCCGGGGATCAGGCGTATGAGCGCGAAGGTCAGCAAGGTGATACCGAAAAAGGTCGGAATCAGCAGACCCAGGCGCCGGGCAATAAAACTCAACATCGTCGAAGGTACCTCGTCGGGCCGGTCAAGGCGGCCGCCGGCTGCGCGAGCAGGTCGGCGGCGGTCGTTTCTTCTACTTCACCTGGGTGGTGGCGAAGTTGTTATTGGTCAGGGGACTGATGACATAGCCCTCCACGTTCTGGCGCAGGGCCGTGAACATCTTCGGGTGGGCCATGGCGATCCACGGCAGGTCGGCATCGTACACCGCCAGGGCCTGGCGATAGAGTGCTGCACGCTGCTCATTGTCGATGATCAGACGGGCTTGGGTGATCAGCTCCTGGAACTTAGGGTTGCACCAGCGCGCATAGTTCTCTCCGCTCTTGGCCGCCTCGCAACTGAGCATGGGGCCGAGGAAGTTGTCCGGGTCGCCGTTGTCGCCGGCCCAGCCGGCGGACACCAGGTCCGCTTCGCCTTTTTTCGCGCGGCGCAGCATCTCGGCCCACTCCATCACGCGGATGTCGAGCTTCAGGCCGATGTTGGCCAGGTCCGCCTGGAGCATTTCCGCCGACAGGCGCGGATTGGGGTTGGTCGGCCCGCCGCCGTTGCGGGTGAACAGGGTGAAGGTGGTGCCCTCGGGCACGCCGGCTTCCTTGAGCAAGGCGCGGGCCTTGTCCAGGTCGCGGGGCGGATTGCGGTTGTCGGTGTTGTAGCCGATCAGGGTCGGCGGGTAAGGATTGACCGCCACCAGCGCATTGCCTTTGCCGAACAGTTGATCGACATGGGTCTGGCGGTCGAAGGCGATGTTGATCGCCTGGCGCACGCGTACGTCGCTCAGGTACTTGTGCTCGGTATTGAGGGCGATGTAGCCGGTCACCAGGGCTTCGATCTCGGCCACTTTCAGCCTGGCATCGGTCTTGATGCCGGGTACGTCGTCAGGTTTGGGGTACAGGGCGATCTGACACTCGTTGGCGCGCAGTTTTTGCAGGCGCACGTTGTTGTCGGTGGCGATGGCGAACACCAGGGTTTCGCTCGGCGGCTTGCCGCGGAAGTAGTCCGGGTTGGCCTTGTAGCGGACCTGGGCGTCCTTGTTGTAGCGCTGGAAGACGAATGGGCCGGTGCCGATCGGCTTGCTGTTGAGCTCGCCGGTCTTGCCGGCCTTGAGCAATTGGTCGCCGTACTCGGCCGAGTAGATCGAGGTGAAGGCCATGGCCATGTCGCGCAGGAATGGCGCTTCGGGACGGGTGAGGGTGATGACCACGGTGTGGTCGTCGGTCTTGGTCACCGACTTGAGCAGGTCCTTGAAGGCCATGCTCTCGAAATAGGGGTAGCCGACGCTGGTCTTGTCGTGCCACGGGTGCGCGGGATCGAGCTGGCGGTTCAGGCTCCAGAGCACGTCGTCGGCGTTGAATGCGCGGGTAGGGGTGAAGTAGTCGGTGCTGTGGAACTTCACGCCCTGGCGCAGGTTGAAGGTGTAGGTCAGGCCGTCGTCGCTGATCTCCCAGCGTTCGGCCAGGGCCGGTTCGATGTCGGTGGTGCCGGGCTTGAAATCGACCAGGCGATTGAACACCGTCTCGGCCGAGGCGTCGGCGGTGACCGCCGTGGTGTACTGGACGATGTCGAACCCTTCCGGGCTCGCCTCGGTGCACACCACCAGCGGCTTGGCCGCGAGCTGACCGGCGGCGCCGAGAATGATCGCTGCCAGGGCAGCGCGTAGCGGTAGCGAATGCATGGAACCTCCCTGCGTATGTCTTCAGCGTAGACCCCATGGCCCCGCGGGTCCGGGGCATGGGGTGCGGTTCAGAGAATGTTGAATGGAATGGTGGTCACCACGCGGAACTCGTCCAGGCTGCCGTCGGCCTGGGCCTGGCTCGCCCGGTGCGCGGTGTAGGTGGCGCGGATGCTGGTGTCCTTCAGCGGGCCGCTCTGCACCGCGTAGCTGGTACCGAAGCCCCACTCGTAGTGAGTTTCGCCGTCCATGCCGCGCACGTCATAGGCGGTGCCACGGTAGTGGGTGCCGTCGATGCCCCAGCCGCGCGCGTTGTACAGGTTGAATTTCAAGCCCGGCACGCCGTATTGCGCCATGTTCAGCACATAGGCGATCTGCAGCGATTTCTCGTTCGGGCCGTTGAAGTCCGACAGCAGCGAGTTGGCCAGGTAGATGCCGTTGGTTTCGTGCAGGTAGTCGAAGTACTCGTTGCCGTTGACCTGCTGCCAGGACGCGGTGAGGGTGTGGGCCTGGTGGGTGAGGCCGAGCGACAGGCTGTAGGTGTCGTTGTCGATCTCGCCCATCTTCTTGCTGCCGGTGTCCACCGTCTTGTAGTAGTTCAGGCCGGTGTTCAGGCTCAGCACCGAACTGTCGCCCAGCACGTGGCTGGCGCCGAAGTAGTACTGGTTCCAGAAGTCGTCCACGCGCGTGGCGTACAGGCTGGTGGTCAGGCTCTTGAACGGCTGGTAGCTCAGGCCCGCGGTGCTGGCGCGGTCGGTTTCCACGCCCAGGGCGCCGTATTCGCTGCGGAACTTGCTCAGGCTCTGTTCGGTACGCGGCGAGACGCGGTCGAAGGTGCCCAGGTCGAAGGTCAGGTTGTCGAACTCGGCGCTGTGCAGGGCCACGCCCTGGAAGCTGGAGGGCAGGGCGCGGTTGCCGATGTAGGCGATCATCGGCGTGTCCAGTGACTGGCGGCCAACGGTCAGGGTGGTGTTGGAAATGCGCGCCTTGACGTTGGCCAGGCCCGCCTTGCTCCACTGGTCGACCGGATCGCCGTCGCTGTGGGTCAGGGTGCGGTTGTTCGGCCCGGCGATGGATTCGCGGTCGCGCAGCAGGGCGACGGCGTTGTAGGCCGCCACTTCGGTGGCGAAGCCGATGGTGCCCTGGGTGAAGCCGGAGCTGTAGTTGAGGATGGTGCCCTGCACCCAGTTCTCGCGGCTGTGGGTGTCGTGGCGGGTGCCGTCGCTCTTGTAGTAGCGCCACAGCGGGCCGCGCGCGGCGTGTTCGCGTGCGTACCAGTTGCGCGTGCTGCCGCTCAAGCTCTGGCCTTCGAAGAAGCCGGTGGCCTGCGCCTGGTCGCTGGCGGACTTGAGCGTGATGGGCATGTAGTCCTGGCTGGCGGGTTCGGCCTGGGCGAAGGCGCAGAAGGCGCCGACGGACAAGGCCAGTGCAGTGGTTCTGGTTCGTATCGACATGAAAGCTCCCTTTCTCTTTTCTAGTTATCAGCCGGCCTCAGGGGCCAGTGTTGTCACGGTGTTGCGGGTATCTGCCTGGGGTCGCCGGGCAAATTCGGGCTGCACGGGTTCGCGGACGTGCGTGGCACGCCCGGATCCGTGATGGCGTCAATCGATGCCGACGTCGGAAAAAACGTTGCGGCCGAAGGGGCTGACCTTGAAGTCCTTGACGCGCAGGCTCAGCGGCTGGTTGACCGTGGAGTGCGCCACGGGCGTGATCGGCACTTGTGCCTTGAGGCGGCGCTGGGCCTGCTGGTACAGCTCGGTGCGCTGGGCTCGGTCGGTGACCTGCTTGGCTTTCTTGACCAGCGCGTCGTAGGGCTGGTCGCACCACTGCGAGTAGTTGTTGCTGCCGATGGCGTCGCAACTGAACAGGGTGCCGAGCCAGTTGTCCGGATCGCCGTTGTCGCCGGTCCAGCCGAGCAGGGCGATGTCGTGCTCGCCATTCTTCATGCGCTTGAGGTACTCGCCCCATTCGTAGCTGACGATGCGGACCTTGAAGCCGAGCGCGCCCCAGTCGGCCTGGAGCATCTGCGCCATGAGCTTGGCGTTGGGGTTGTAGGGGCGTTGTACCGGCATGGCCCACAGGGTGATTTCGGTCCCCGGCTTGACCCCGGCCTGCTCCAGCAGTTGCTTGGCCTTGGCCGGATCGAAGGGGGCGTCCTTGATGCTGCTGTCGTAGGACCACTGGGTGGGCGGCATGGCGTTGACGGCCGCTTGGCCAGCGTCCTGGTACACCGCATCGATGATCGCCGCCTTGTTCACCGCCATGTCCAGTGCCTGGCGGACTTCCAGTCGGTCGAAGGGCGGGTGCTTGATGTTGTAGGCGATGTAGCCGAGGTTGAAGCCCGGTTGCGAGAGCACTTGTAGCTTGGCGTCCTGCTTGAGCGCCGGCAGGTCGGCCGGGCGGGGGTGCAGGGTGATCTGGCATTCGCCGCGGCGCAGTTTCTGGATGCGCACGGAAGGGTCGATGTTGATCGAGAACACCAGGTTGTCCAGCTTGACCCGGTCCGGTGCCCAGTAGTCCTTGTTGCCCTTGTAGCGAATCTGCGCATCCTTCTGGTAGCGCTGGAACACGAACGGGCCGGTGCCGATGGGTTGCTGGTTGATGTCGCTGGCCTTGCCGCTGGCCAGCAGATGGTCGGCGTATTCGGCGGACAGGATCGAGGCGAAGGCCATGGCGATGTTCTGGATGAACGCAGCATCGACCGTGTTCAGGGTGAACACCACGGTCATCGGGTCACGCTTCTCGACCTTGGCGATGTTCTTGTCCAGGCCCATGCTGACGAAGTAGGGGAACTCGGTGGGGTAGGCCTTACGGAACGGATGATCGCGCTCGAGCATGCGCTGGAAGGTGAACAGCACGTCATCGGCGTTGAAGTCGCGGGTCGGTGTGAACGCCTTGTTGCTGTGGAACTTGACCCCGGGGCGCAGGTGGAAGGTGTAGGTCAGGCCGTCGTCGGACACCTGCCAGTCGGTGGCCAGGCCCGGCTGCACGGCGGTGCCTCCGCGCTCGAACTCTACCAGGCGGTTGTAGATCGGCTCGGCGGCATCGTTGTCGGTGGCCGAGGTGAACTGCGCGGTGTCGAAGCCCGCCGGACTGCCTTCGGAGCAGAACACCAGGTTGCTGGCAGCGGCGCTGACCTGGCTCATCAGGCCCAGGCCCAGTGCGGCGCCCAGCAGTGTGGTACGGCGTAGGGCAATCCTTTTGCTCATCGGTACATCCTCATCAGTGCGTTGCCGTGCGCCGGACGTGCGGCAACAGAATTCCGTTCCTGGCCTTCGCGGTGGCAGGAAAACGAATCACGGGTGTGGTATCGCTGACGGTGCGGTGTGGCTTCAGGCAGATGGCCGGGCGTGGCCGTCGCACTGCCTGGAATACGCCAGCCCTCTGCGCACAGAGGGCTGGCGCTGCCTCACTTCTCCACGCTCACCCCATAGAACGCGTTCAGGGCGAATGGACTGATCTTGAAGTCCTGCACCTTGATGCTCATGGGTTGATAGACGGTGGAGTGGGCGATGGGCGTGTAGGGCACCTGTTCCTTGAGGATGTGCTGCGCCTGCTTGTACAGCTCGGTGCGCTTGGCCTGGTCGGAGGTGGCCTTGGCTTGCTTGATGAGGTCGTCGTAGGGCTTGTAGCACCACTTGGAGAAGTTGTTGCCTTCCAGGGCGTCGCAGCCGAACAGGGTGCCGAGCCAGTTGTCCGGGTCACCGTTGTCGCCGCTCCAGCCGATCAGCATGGCGCCGTTTTCGCCGCCCTTGGAGCGCTTGATGTACTCGCCCCACTCGTAGGTGACGATCTTGGCCTTGATGCCGATCTTGGCCCAGTCCGATTGCAGCATCTCGGCCATCAGCTTGGCATTGGGGTTGTAGGGGCGTTGCACCGGCATGGCCCAGAGCGTGATTTCGGTGCCTTCCTTGACGCCGGCTTCCTTGAGCAGTTGCCGAGCCTTTTCCGGGTCGTAGGGGGCGTCCTTGATGGTGGTGTCGTAGGACCATTGCGTCGGCGGCATGGCATTGACCGCCAGTTGCCCGGCACCCTGATACACCGACTCGATGATCTGCGCCTTGTTCACCGCCATGTCCAGGGCCTGGCGAACCTTGAGCTGGGCCATGGGATTGGGCTCGTTGCTGCCCTTGATCTTGTCCATCACGTTGTAGGCGATGTAGCCGAGGTTGAAGCCGGCCTGCTCAGGCATCTTCAGGTTCTTGTCGGCCTTGAGCGGCTGGATGTCGGCTGGGCGCGGGAACAGGGTGACCTGGCACTCGTTCTTCTTGAGCTTCTGCATGCGCACCGAGGCGTCGGTGGTGATGGCGAAGATCAGGTTGTCGACCTTCACGTCCTCGGGCTTCCAGTAGTCCTTGTTGCCCTTGTAGCGGATCTGCGCGTCTTTCTGGTACTTGCTGAACACGAACGGCCCGGTGCCGATCGGCTTTTGGTTGATGTCGGGCGCTTTGCCTTGCTTGAGCAACTGCTCGGCGTACTCGGCGGACTGGATCGAGGCGAAGCTCATGGCCAGGTTCTGGATGAAGGCGGCGTCCACCGTGTTCAGGGTGAAGCGCACGGTATGGTCGTCGAGCTTCTCCAGCTTGGCGATGTTCTTGTCCATGCCCATGTCGGTGAAGTACGGGAACTCGGTGGGGTACGCCTTGCGGAACGGCATGTCCTTGTCGAGCATGCGGTTGAAGGTGAACAGCACGTCGTCGGCGTTGAATTCACGGCTGGGCTTGAAGTAGTCGGTGGTGTGGAACTTGACCCCTTCGCGCAGGTGGAAGGTGTAGGTCTTGCCGTCTTCGGAAACGTCCCAAGTGGTGGCCAGGCCTGGAATGACGGCGGTGCCGCCACGCTCGAACTGGGTCAGGCGGTTGAACAGCGGTTCGGCCGAGGCGTCGAAGTCGGTTCCGGTGGTGTACTGGCCGGGGTCGAAACCGGCGGGACTGCCCTCGGAGCAGAACACCAGGTTGGATGCGGCGAGCGCGGTGGGCGCTGCACCAGCCAGCAGGCCTGCGCCTACCAGAAACGGAATGACTGCGTGTTTGAGCATGGTGGCCTCATTGTTGTCATTTTTTGAGTTGAGGCGGCCTCGTGAGCCGACCTGCGGATACTTATGCAGGGGCTATACCCATTGCAACACTCAACAGGATGGCCGGTCCCGGAAAGGTGGCACGGGCGTACATGGATGTCGCATTGTTGTAACTTTTGCCGTGGTTGAACGTTTGCGCAACAAAAAAACCGGCATTTTGCGACATGTTTCGGCGGGAATGGGGATGTAGGATGCGCGCTCTACGTGCGTAGGGGCATTCGGATGGGTAGTGATGGGGCGGGGTAAGAGCAGGTTGATGTTGGCTGTGGGCGTCAAACGATCGGGGCCGCAATGCGGCCCTGAGGTTGCGTTGAGTGCACGCCCAGGTCAGGGCATTTGCACTTCGATCAGGCCATCGGCATTCATGCTGACTTCGCTGGTGCCCGCCTCGACGTCAGGCGAAGGGGCGGCCTCGTCGGCGGCCATGGCCTTCATTGCCATCGGCGCGCTGCGCAGGTAGGGGCGCGGGTAGCCACTGCTGTTGAGGTTGAGGTTGACCACCTTGTAGCCGCTGCCGCCGAGCGCTTCGGTGGCCAACTGGGCGCGGGCCTTGAAGGCGTTGACCGCCTCCTTGAGCAGTTCGTCTTCGCTGGCCTTACGCGTGGCCGGGGCGATGGAGAAGTCCATGCCACCCATTTTCAGGGTTTGCAGCAGATCGCCGGTGAGCTTGGACAGGGCCGGGAAGTCGGCGCTTTCCAGGCGCAACTCGGCGCGTTCGCGCCAGCCGGTGATCTTCTGACCTTTGTTGTCGTAGATCGGGTAGCTGTTGCGGCTGCCCTGGCTGATCTTCACCTCTTTGACGTCGCGCGCCTGCTGAACGGCCTTGTTCATGGTTTCGGTGATCTGCTTGGCGAGCTTGCCCGGATCGTTGTCCTGCGCTTCGCTGTAGAGGGTGACGACCATCAGGTCGCGGGCCACTTCCTTGCTGACTTCGGCGCGCAGCGAGACCTGGTTGTAACGCGGCTCGTCGGCGGCGAAGGCCGGCAGGCTGGCGAACAGGCCACAGGACAGGGCGAACGCGGCGCTGCAACGGGAAATCTGCATGTATCACTCCTTGGATGGAAGGCGCGGGGAACAGTCGCGTCCCGCATGGCCGTTCAGACTGGAAAAGCGGGCAGTGGGTTCAACGATGCCATCACGACTTTGTGACAGAGTATGGCACGCGCTAAACCTGTGGCGGTTTGCCGCATGGCTGCAGGCCAGTGCCTGGCTTCGGTATACTCCAGCCGATTGTCCTGGAGCACTCATCAGGAGAGCTCATGCTCGCCCCCGCACATCCGATGTCCGCCACGCGTCAGAACCTCTGGCGCCTGACCATCATCCGCATTCTGGTTCTGGCTGCCCAGGCAGGTTCCGTGGGCGTCGCCTACTGGACCGAGCTGCTGCCACTGCCGTGGTTTTCACTGGCCGCCACCCTGGCCTTGTCGTCCCTGCTGTGTGCCTTCACCGCCCTGCGCCTGCGCCTGACCTTACCGGTGACCGAGCTCGAGTATGCCCTGCAATTGGCCTGCGACCTGCTCATCCACAGCGCCCTGCTGTACTACTCCGGTGGCTCGACCAACCCCTTCGTGTCCTATTACCTGGTGCCGTTGGCGATCGCGGCGGTGACCCTGCCGTGGATCTATTCGCTGCTGTTGTCGGGCATCGCGCTGGTCGCCTACAGCCTGCTGCTGGTGCAGTTCTATCCACTGGAAACGCTGCCGCTGGCGCGCGACACCATGCAGGTCTACGGCATGTGGCTGAGCATTGCCCTGGCGGCTGCGGTGATCACCTTCTTTGCCGCACGCATGGCCGAGGAGTTGCGTCGACAGGAGCAATTGCGTGCCGAGCGCCGCGAAGACAGCCTGCGCGACGAGCAGTTGCTGGCCGTGGCCACCCAGGCGGCCGGCGCTGCCCATGAATTGGGTACGCCGTTGGCGACCATGAGCGTGCTGATCAACGAGATGCGCCAGGACCACAGCGATGCGCAGTTGCAGGAAGACCTCGCGGTGCTCCAGGACCAGGTCAAGCTGTGCAAGCAGACCCTGCAGCAATTGGTGCGCGCCGCCGAAGCCAATCGGCGCATGAACGTGCCCGAGCAGGAGGTGACGGCCTGGCTCGACGAGGCGCTCAACCGCTGGCACCTGATGCGTCCTGAGGCCAGCTACCGCTTCCAGCGCCTGCGCGACGGTCAGGTGCCTTCGCTGACGCCGCCTCCGGACTTGACCCAGGCGTTGCTCAACCTGTTGAACAACGCCGCCGATGCCTGCCCGGACGATCTGGAAGTGCGCCTGGACTGGGACGCCCAGGACATCCTGATCAGCATTCGCGACCATGGCCCCGGCGTGCCGGTGGCCATTGCCGAGGCGATTGGCAAACCCTTCTTTACCACCAAGGGCAAAGGCTTCGGCCTGGGCCTGTTCCTGAGCAAGGCCAGCGTGACCCGCGCGGGGGGCTCGGTGAAACTCTACAGTCATGAAGAGGGCGGCACCCTGACCGAGCTGCGCCTGCCCCATGGCACGCGAGGAGATGAACGATGAGCGACGAGAACCAGATCGAAAGCGAAGAGCTGCCGCACCTGCTGCTGGTGGATGACGACGCCACTTTCACCCGCGTCATGGCGCGCGCCATGAGCCGCCGCGGCTTTCGCGTGAGCACCGCGTCCAGTGCCGAGGCCGGGTTGGAACTGGCCCTGCAGGACCTGCCCGACTACGCCACGCTGGACCTGAAAATGGACGGCGATTCGGGCCTGGTGCTGCTGCCCAAGTTGCTGGAGCTGGACCCGGAAATGCGCGTGCTGATCCTGACCGGTTATTCCAGCATCGCCACGGCGGTGGAGGCGATCAAGCGCGGTGCCTGCAATTACCTGTGCAAGCCGGCCGACGCCGACGACGTGTTGGCGGCGCTGCTGTCCGAGCATGCCGACCTGGACACCTTGGTGCCGGAAAACCCGATGTCGGTTGATCGCCTGCAGTGGGAGCACATCCAGCGCGTGCTGGCCGAGCACGAGGGCAACATCTCGGCGACGGCGCGGGCGCTGGGCATGCACCGACGCACCTTGCAGCGCAAGTTGCAGAAGCGCCCTGTGCGCCGCTGAGGCTGCCTTCTGGCCCGATGGGTGCAGCCCGCCAGGACTGCGCCAACCGGGCCCATTCTGCGCAGGTCAGATCTGCCAATCTGACAGAAGTTTCTTTCCTAGAGCCCCGCGATCCCCGCAAATACCGGCCGTTGGCGTATCATCAGCGCCCTAAACGGCAAACCCCTTCCAGGATCGTGGCAATGCTCGCCCTTCTCATCCAGACGCTGAACATCACGGCACCGGTCTTCGCCATGCTGTTCCTGGGCGTGCTGCTCAGACGCATCCACCTGATCGACGACAACTTCATCAAAGTCGCCTCATCGCTGGTGTTCAATGCCTGCATGCCGGCGCTGTTGTTCCTGGGCATCTATCACGCCGACCTGTCTTCGGCGGTCAAGCCCGGCGTCATCCTTTACTTCATCGTCGCCACCTTGCTCGGCTTCGGCCTGTCCTGGGGACTGGCGATCTGGCGCAGCCCGCCTGCGGATCGTGGCATCTATACCCAGGGCGCCTTTCGCGGCAACAACGGGGTGATCGGCCTGGCGCTGGCCGCCAGCCTGTATGGCGACTACGGTATCTCCCTCGGCGCGGTGCTGGCCGGGCTGGTGATCCTGATGTACAACTCGCTGTCGACCGTGGTGCTGGCGGTATACAGCCCGAGCCTCAAGTCCGATCCGTGGAGCCTGTGCAAGAGCATCTTCAGCAACCCGTTGATCCTCAGCGTGCTGCTGGCCACGCCCATGGCCTACGCTCAGGTGCCGCTGCCGAACTGGCTGCTCACCTCCGGCGACTACCTGGCGCAGATGACCCTGCCACTGGCGCTGATCTGCATCGGCGGCACCTTGTCGCTGGCGGCGCTGCGCGACAGCGGCAAGCTGGCGGTCGATGCCAGCCTGGTGAAGATGGTCTGGCTGCCGCTGTTCGGTACGCTCGGTGCCTGGCTCTGCGGATTCCGCGGGGCCGAGTTGGGCATCCTGTTCCTCTACATTGGCAGCCCGACCGCT
This sequence comes from Pseudomonas boreofloridensis, assembly GCF_030580795.1. Lineage (NCBI taxonomy): Bacteria > Pseudomonadati > Pseudomonadota > Gammaproteobacteria > Pseudomonadales > Pseudomonadaceae > Pseudomonas > Pseudomonas boreofloridensis. Next base: position 22,770 of record NZ_JAUQOQ010000005.1, read on the forward strand.
GCGGCCAGCTACGTCATGGCCCGTGCGGCCGGCGGCAACCATGAACTGGCCGCCTCGATCATCGTCATCACCACGTTGATGGCGGCGATCACCACCAATATCGGCATCTTCATCCTGCAGTGGGGCGGATGGATCTAGCCGTCGGCACCTTATCCTCAATCACAAGAACTTCGCCATCAAAGGACACTTCATGCAAGACCAGAGCACGCCCGAGGGGTTGCAACGCGGGCTGAAGAACCGCCATATCCAGCTGATCGCGTTGGGCGGTGCCATCGGTACCGGCCTGTTCCTGGGTATCGCCCAGACCATCCAGTTGGCTGGCCCTTCGGTGCTGCTGGGTTATGCGATCGCCGGGCTGATGGCCTTCCTGATCATGCGCCAGCTCGGCGAAATGGTGGTCGAGGAACCGGTGGCCGGTAGCTTCAGCCACTTCGCCCATCGCTACTGGAGCGAGTTCGCAGGTTTCGTCTCCGGGTGGAACTACTGGGTGGTCTACGTGCTGGTCGGCATGGCCGAACTGACGGCGGTGGGCATCTACGTGCAGTACTGGTGGCCCACGTTTCCGACCTGGGCCACGGCGGCGATCTTCTTCGTGGTGATCAACGCCATCAACCTGACCCAGGTGAAGGTCTATGGCGAGATGGAGTTCTGGTTCGCGCTGGTCAAGGTCGTGGCCATCGTCAGCATGATCGGCTTCGGTGCCTGGTTGCTGAGTACCGGGCATGGCGGCCCGGATGCCAGCGTGGCCAACCTGTGGCAGTACGGCGGATTTTTCCCCAACGGCATCACCGGATTGGTGATGGCGCTGGCGGTGATCATGTTTTCCTTCGGCGGCCTGGAGCTGGTCGGCATCACCGCTGCCGAAGCGGACGACCCGCGGCGCAGCATTCCCAAGGCGACCAATCAGGTGGTCTACCGCATCCTGATCTTCTACATCGGTGCCCTGGCCGTGCTGCTGGCGCTGTACCCGTGGCAGAAGGTGGTGCAGGGCGGTAGCCCGTTCGTGATGATTTTCCACGCGCTGGACAGCGATGTGGTGGCGACCGTGCTCAACGTCGTGGTGCTCACTGCGGCGCTGTCGGTGTACAACAGTTGCGTCTACGCCAACAGCCGCATGCTGTTCGGCCTGGCGAGCCAAGGCGACGCGCCGCGTCAACTACTCACCGTCAATCGACGCGGCGTGCCGCTGGTGGCGCTGGGCGTTTCGGCGCTGGCCACTGGCCTGTGCGTGGTCATCAACTACGTGATGCCGGGCGAAGCGTTCGGCTTGCTGATGGCCCTGGCGGTGTCGGCGCTGGTGATCAACTGGGCGAGCATCAGCATCACCCACCTGAAGTTCCGCAAGGCCAAGCAGGCGGCGGGCATCGTGCCGTTCTATCGCAGCCTGGGACACCCGTTGACCAACTACCTGTGCCTGGCCTTCATCGTGTTGATCCTGGTGGTGATGTACCTGACGCCGCCGGTGCGCATTTCGGTGCTGCTGATTCCCTTGTGGATCGCCGCGCTTTGGGTAGCGTTTCGCTTGAAGAAGCGCCGTCAGAGCGGCGCCTGATCCTGCCGAGCGGGCTGCTCAGTGCTGTCGGCGCCAGGCGCGAACGGTGGTGTAGAGCAGCACGGCACCGAGCACCGGCAGCACATACAGCAGCATCAGTCGTTCCAGGCGTTCGGCCAGCGGCAGGCCAGTGGTGAAGGCCACCACGTGCAGGCCGTAGGCCAGGTACAGCGCCAGGAACACCAGGCCCTCGGCGCGGGTGATGCGATAGCCGGAATAGAACACCGGCAGGCTCAGCGCCGCGACGCCGAGCATGACTGGCAAGTCGAAGTCCAGGGCATTGGGCGAGATCGACAGCGGCTCGGGCGTGATCAGCGCCGTCAGGCCCAACACGCCCAGCAGGTTGAACAGATTGCTGCCGATCACGGTGCCCACCGCGATCTCGCGCTCCCCGCGCAAGGCGGCGATCAACGCCGCCGCCAGTTCCGGCAATGAGGTGCAGACCGCGACCACGGTCAAGCCGATGACGCGCTCCGACAGTCCCAGGTCGGTGGCGACCTCGACTGCCGCCTGCAACAACAGATGCCCGCCCAGGCTCAGCAATACCAGCCCACCGATCACCTGCAGTAACACTAAGCTCCAGAAGCGTGCGGCGCTGCGGTGGGCTGTGTCCGGGGCCGGGTAGGTGCGTGCGTAGTGGCGTGACTGATGCCACAGCATGCCCAGGTAGCCGAGCAATCCCAACAGCAGCAACAGGCCTTCGAAACGGCCCAGCTCTGCGTTGGCGGCCAGCAGGTAGACCAGCGCACTGGCGGCGATCATCAGCGGAATGTCCAGGCGCACCAGTTGCCGCGAAACGCGCAGCGGGATGATCAGTGCGGCCAGGCCGAGGATCACCAGGACATTGAAGATGTTGCTGCCGATCACGCTGCCGATCGCCACGTCAGGCGCGCCCTGGTAGGCGGCTTGCAGACTGACGGTCAGTTGTGGCGCGGTGCTGCCGAAGGCGACCAGGCTCAGGCCGATGATCAGTGGCCTGACGTGCAGGCGCACCGCCAGGCGCAAGGCGGCGCGTACCAGCAGCTCGGCGCCGAGCACCAGCAGCACGAGGCCCAGGCCCAATTGCAGGAGGCTGAAGGTGGGAAGGGTGGCTAGGTCGAAAATGGTACAGCTCCCGTCAGGTCAGTCGCTCAATCCTTGTACCCGCACGCGCGCCGTTCCGCTACGCAGCATGCCGATTTTTTCAGCGGCAGCCCGGGATAGGTCGATGAGCCGGCCGCGGGTGTGCGGGCCGCGATCATTGATACGCACCACAACGCTGCGTTGGTTGGACAGATTGGTCACCAGCACCCGGCTGCCGAACGCCAGGGAGCGATGGGCGGCGGTCAGGCCATGCTGGTTGAAGGGTTCGCCGCTGGCGGTGCGGTTGCCGTGGTGGCGTGCACCGTAGTACGAGGCCGTGCCGGTTTCGTCATAGCCGCGCGGATCGATGGCGTGGTTGGCGCAGCCGCCGAGGACGGCGAGCACAGCGAGGGGCAGAAAACGGATGAACGAACGCATGGGTAGATCGGGTGCTCCGGTACTGGCAGGTCAGGCGCAGAACCTGCAGGAGCGGCGCGAAGCCGCTCCTGCGAAGGTCACCCTTCGAGCTTGGCCTTGAGCAGTTGGTTCACCTGCCCCGGGTTGGCCTTGCCCTTGGAGGCCTTCATGGCCTGGCCGACGAAGAAGCCGAACATCTTGCCGCGCTTGGCCTCATCGGCGGCGCGGTACTGCTCGACCTGTTCGGCGTTGGCGGCCAGCACGTCTTCGAGCATCTTGTCGATGGCACCGGTGTCGGTGACCTGTTTCAGGCCTTTGCTTTCGATGATGCCGTCGGCATCGCCTTCACCTGCAGCCATGGCCTCGAACACGGTCTTGGCGATCTTGCCGCTGATGGTGTTGTCGCGAATGCGCAGCAGCATGCCGCCGAGCTGTTCGGCGCTGACCGGCGACTGGTCGATCTCGACGCCCAGCTTGTTCAGCAGGCTGCCCAGCTCGACCATCACCCAGTTGGCCGCCAGCTTGGCGTCACCGCCGATCTTGGCCACCTGCTCGAAGTAGTCGGCCTGTTCGCGGCTGCTGGCCAGCACGTTGGCGTCGTACGGCGACAGGCCGTACTGGTTCTGGAAGCGCTCGACCTTTTGCGTCGGCAGCTCCGGCAGCGAGGCGCGAACGGTGTCGAGGAAGCTCGGCTCGATGACCACTGGCAGCAGGTCCGGATCGGGGAAGTAACGGTAGTCGTTGGCTTCCTCCTTGCTGCGCATGGAGCGCGTTTCGTCCTTGTTCGGGTCGTACAGGCGGGTTTCCTGGACCACCTTGCCGCCGTCCTCGATCAGGTCGATCTGGCGCTGGATCTCGCTGTTGATCGCCCGTTCGATGAAGCGGAAGGAGTTGACGTTCTTGATCTCGCAGCGAGTGCCGAACTCGGCCTGGCCTTTCGGGCGAATCGACACGTTGCAGTCGCAGCGCAGCGAACCTTCGGCCATGTTGCCGTCGCAGATGCCCAGGTAGCGCACCAGCGCATGGATGGCCTTGACGTAGGCCACCGCCTCCTTGGCGCTGCGCATGTCCGGCTCGGAGACGATCTCCAGCAGCGGCGTGCCGGCGCGGTTGAGGTCGATGCCGGTGGCGCCGTTGAAGTCTTCGTGCAGGCTCTTGCCCGCATCCTCTTCAAGGTGAGCGCGGGTGACGCCAATGCGCTTGAGCGTGCCGTCTTCCAGGGCGATGTCCAGGTGGCCCTTGCCGACGATCGGCAGCTCCATCTGGCTGATCTGGTAGCCCTTGGGCAGGTCGGGGTAGAAGTAGTTCTTGCGCGCGAACACGTTTCGCGGTCCGATCTGGGCATCGATGGCCAGGCCGAACATGCACGCCATGCGCACTGCCTCCTGGTTCAGCACTGGCAACACACCCGGCATGCCGAGGTCGACCAGGCTGGCCTGGGTGTTCGGCTCGGAGCCGAAGGTGGTGGCGCTGCCGGAGAAAATCTTCGACTGGGTGGCGAGCTGGGTATGAATCTCCAGCCCGATCACAACTTCCCATTGCATGTGTGAATTCCTCAGAAGCCGTTGGGGGCGCGGGTGTGCCAGTCGGTGACTTGCTGGTAGCGGTGCGCGACGTTGAGCAGGCGGCCTTCCTGGAAATACGGGGCCAGCAGTTGCACGCCTACCGGCAGGCCATCGACGAAGCCGGCCGGCATCGACAGGCCCGGCAGGCCCGCCAGGTTGGCGGTGATGGTGTAGACGTCCTCGAGGTAAGCGGCGACCGGATCGCTGCTCTTGGCCCCGAGTTTCCAGGCCAGGTTCGGCGTGGTCGGGCCGAGGATCACGTCGACCTGCTCGAAGGCCGTCATGAAGTCGTTCTTGATCAGGCGGCGGATTTGCTGGGCCTTGACGTAGTAGGCATCGTAATAGCCAGCCGACAGGGCGTAGGTGCCGACCATGATCCGGCGCTGCACTTCAGGGCCGAAACCCTCGCCGCGCGAGCGCTTGTAAAGGTCGGTGAGGTCTTTGGGGTTTTCGCAGCGGTGGCCGAAGCGCACGCCGTCGAAGCGCGACAGGTTGGAGGAGGCTTCGGCCGGGGCGATCACGTAGTAGGCCGGGATGGCATGCTGCATGTTCGGCAGGCTGATTTCCTTGACCACCGCGCCGAGCTTTTCCAGCGCCTTGACGCTGTTGTGCACCAATTCGCCGATGCGCGGGTCGAGGCCGGCACCGAAGTACTCCTTCGGCAGGCCGATGCGCAGGCCCTCGAGCGGGGCGTTCAGGTTGGCGCTGTAGTCGGGTACCGGCTCGTCGACGCTGGTGGAGTCGTTCGGGTCGAAACCGGCCATGGCTTGCAGCAACAGCGCGCAGTCTTCGGCGGTGCGGGCCATCGGGCCGCCCTGGTCGAGGCTCGAGGCGTAGGCGATCATGCCCCAGCGCGAAACCCGGCCATAGGTAGGCTTGAGACCGGTGAGACTGGTCAGGGCCGCCGGTTGGCGGATCGAACCGCCGGTGTCGGTGCCGGTGGCAGCGGGCAGCAGGCGTGCGGCCACCGCGGCGGCCGAACCACCGGAGGAACCGCCAGGCACGTGTTCGAGATTCCACGGGTTTTTCACCGCGCCATAGTGGCTGGACTCGTTGGCCGAGCCCATGGCGAATTCGTCCATGTTGGTCTTGCCGAGGCTGACCATGCCGGCCTGGGCCAGGCGTGCGACCACGGTGGCGTCATAGGGCGCGGTGAAGCTGTCGAGCATCTTCGAGCCACAGCTGGTGCGCACGCCCTGGGTGCAGAACAGGTCCTTGTGGGCGATGGGCGCGCCCAGCAGCGCACCGGTCTCGCCCTGGGCGCGCCGTTGGTCGGCGGCGCGGGCCTGTTGCAGGGCTTGTTCTTCGGTGATGCTGATGAAGCTGTTGAGCTGGGGGTCGAGCTGCTGGATGCGCGCCAGCAGCGTGCGGGTCAGCTCTTCGGAGGAAAACGACTTGTCGGCGAGGGCGCGGGCGATCTCGGCCAGAGTGAGTTGATGCATGGCAGGTTCTATCCCTTACTCGATGACTTTCGGAACCAGGTACAGACCGTTCTCGGTCGAGGGTGCCACCGCTTGGTAGCGATCACGCTGGTTGCTTTCGGTCACCTGGTCGGGACGCAGGCGCTGGGTGGCTTCGAGCGGGTGGGCCAGCGGCTCGATGCCGGTGGTGTCGACGGCTTGCATCTGGTCGACCAGCCCGAGAATACTGTTCAGGGCATCGGTAATGCGTGGCAGTTCGCCTTCATTGAGACCCAGGCGGGCCAGATGGGCGATCTTTTCCACGTCACAGCGTTCAAGCGCCATGGGGATCTCCAGGAAAAACAGAAACAGAATGCTTCCGTATTGAGGAACATGCCGGGATTCTGGCGGTCATACGGCCGCGATCATCGGCTGGCGTGCTCGGAAAAACTGCCAATTTACCATATTGGCTCCTTGCCCAAAATCCCTGCCATTGTTAGAGTTTGCCGCACTTTTTTACCCACGCTTTCCCCAGGGTCACTTTCCCATGTTCAAGAAACTGCGTGGCATGTTTTCCAGCGATCTGTCCATCGACCTGGGTACTGCCAACACCCTTATTTACGTGCGTGAGCGCGGTATTGTCCTGAATGAGCCCTCGGTCGTTGCCATCCGTACCCACGGCAACCAGAAAAGCGTCGTGGCCGTCGGCACCGAAGCCAAGCGCATGCTCGGCCGTACACCTGGCAACATTGCCGCCATTCGTCCGATGAAGGACGGCGTGATCGCCGACTTCAGCGTCTGCGAAAAGATGCTGCAGTACTTCATCAACAAGGTTCACGAAAACAGCTTCCTGCAGCCCAGCCCTCGTGTGCTGATCTGCGTCCCGTGCAAATCGACCCAGGTCGAACGCCGCGCCATCCGTGAATCGGCGCTGGGCGCCGGTGCCCGCGAAGTGTTCCTGATCGAAGAACCCATGGCCGCCGCAATCGGCGCCGGCTTGCCGGTCGAGGAAGCGCGCGGCTCGATGGTCGTGGATATCGGCGGTGGTACCACCGAGATCGCGTTGATCTCGCTCAACGGTGTGGTCTACGCCGAGTCCGTTCGCGTCGGCGGCGACCGCTTCGACGAAGCCATCGTCACCTATGTACGTCGCAACTACGGCAGCCTGATCGGCGAATCCACCGCCGAGCGCATCAAGCAGGAAATCGGCACCGCCTACCCAGGTGGCGAAATCCGCGAAGTCGATGTGCGCGGCCGTAACCTGGCCGAAGGCGTGCCGCGTGCCTTCACCCTGAATTCCAACGAAGTGCTCGAAGCGCTGCAGGAGTCCCTGGCGACCATCGTCCAGGCGGTCAAGAGCGCCTTGGAGCAGTCGCCGCCGGAACTGGCCTCGGACATCGCCGAGCGCGGTCTGGTGCTGACCGGTGGTGGTGCCCTGCTGCGCGACCTCGACAAGCTGCTGGCCCAGGAAACCGGTCTGCCGGTGATCGTCGCCGAAGACCCGCTGACCTGCGTCGCGCGCGGCGGTGGTCGTGCGCTGGAGATGATGGACAAGCACGCCATGGACCTGCTCTCCAGCGAGTGAGTCGCTTGCGCGTCGCTGTTCGCTGAAAATCCCCCGGTTTACAGGTGGCACACACAGTGCTACCTGTATGCGCTGGGCTGGCGTCCGTTGGGCGTCGTTTCCGTCAACCCGCAGGCAGGTGGTTGCATTGACCCTGTGCAATGACCGCCTGAATCGTCGTCCACGAGGAACGGCCCATTAAACCGCTTTTCTCCAAGGGCCCTTCGCTGGGCGTTCGTCTGCTCGTGCTGGTGGTGATGTCGGTCGCGCTGATGGTGGTCGACTCGCGCTTCGACGTGCTCAAACCGGTGCGCAGCCAGATGGGGCTGGTGCTGATGGAGTCCTATTGGGTCACCGATTTGCCGCAGCGTCTGTGGCAAGGCGTTGCCGGGCAGTTCGGCAGCCGCACCGAACTGATCGCCGAGAACGAGAAACTCAAGACCGAAGCGCTGCTGTTGCAGGGGCGTTTGCAGAAATTGGCCGCACTCACCGAACAGAACGTGCGCTTGCGCGAACTGCTCAACTCTTCTGCGCTGGTCAACGAGAAGGTCGAGGTGGCGGAGTTGATCGGCGTCGACCCCAATCCGTTTACCCATCGCATCCTGATCAACAAGGGCGAGCGCGACGGCGTGTTCCTCGGTCAGCCGGTGCTCGATGCGCGCGGCCTGATGGGCCAGGTGGTCGAGCTGATGCCTTACACCTCGCGGGTGCTGCTGCTCACCGACACCACCCACAGCATCCCTGTCCAGGTCAATCGCAATGGCCTGCGCGCCATCGCCAGTGGCACGGGCAATCCGGAACGTCTGGAGCTGCGCCATGTGGCTGACACCGCCGACATCAAGGAAGGCGATCTGCTGGTGAGCTCCGGCATGGGGCAACGTTTCCCGGCCGGTTATCCGGTGGCCACGGTCAACGAAGTGATCCACGACTCCGGGCAGCCCTTCGCCATCGTTCGTGCCATCCCCACCGCCGCGCTCAACCGCAGTCGCTACATGCTGCTGGTGTTCAGCGACCGACGCACGCCTGAGCAACGCGCCACCGATGCGGCCATCGCGCAGGAGGAGGCCGATCGCCAGGGTGCCAAGGACGCTCATCCGGGCGCGGCGACCGGCCAAGCGCCGGCCTCGACCGGCGACGCGCAGGGCCATGCTCCAGCTGCGTCTGGTTCCTCGGCGCCGGCGCACGGCTCGTCCACCTCTCATCCGGCCGCCACGCCAGCAGCGCCGGCCCAGCCGCGGAGTGAATGATGGTCAGTACCCGTAGCAGAAATGGCTGGGCGATCTGGCTGACCTTCGTCATCGGCTTGTTGCTCAGCGTGACGCCGATGCCGCAATTCATGGAAGTGTTTCGCCCCATGTGGCTCGCTTTGTTGCTGGCGTTCTGGACACTGGCGGTGCCGAGCAAGGTCGGCATGACCACTGCGTTCGTCCTGGGGCTGGCCGAAGACGTGCTGTATGGCACCCTATTGGGGCAGAACGCGCTGATTCTCACGTTGATCACGTTCCTGGTGCTGTCCTTGCAGCAGCGCCTGCGCATGTTCCCCATGTGGCAGCAAAGCCTGGTGATCCTGGTGGTGTTCGGCATCGCCCAGTTGATCCAGCTGTGGCTCAGCGCCCTGACCGGTAACCGCCTGCCGACCCTGGCGCTGGTCTGGTCGGCGGTGATCAGTGCCTTGCTCTGGCCCTGGATCAGCTTCGCCCTGCGTGGCCTGCGCCGACGCCTGCACATCCACTGACGCGTCGCCACTGACAGGGAGATGTCCACATGACCCAACTGTACCTGGCCTCCGGCTCGCCGCGTCGGCGCGAGCTGCTGGCCCAGATCGGCGTGCCGTTCACGCGGGTTCACGCACCCATCGATGAAACGCCGTTGCCCGCCGAAGCGTCACAGGCCTATGTCGAGCGTCTGGCACGGGCCAAGGCCGCAGCCGGTTTCGCCACGCTGACGGCGCCCGGCGTGGTGCTCGGGGCCGACACTGCGGTGGTGCTCGACGGCGTGATCCTCGGCAAGCCGGACGATCGCGAGCATGCGCTGGCCATGCTCGGCGATCTGTCCGGACGCGAGCACCAGGTGCTCACCGCCGTGGCGCTCACCGATGGCCAACGCTCGCTGAGCCTGTGCGTGGCCACCCAAGTGCGTTTTCGCGCCATCTCCTTCGACGAAGCCTGGCGCTACTGGGCCAGCGGCGAGCCTGTGGACAAGGCCGGTGGTTATGCCATCCAAGGCCTTGGCGCGGTATTCGTCAGCGCCATCGCCGGCAGCTACTCGGCCGTCGTCGGCCTGCCCCTGAGCGAAACCGCCGAGCTGCTCGAGCAGTTCGCCATCCCTTGCTGGCAGCACGAGGAAATCGCTTAACGCTGGCCAGACGTGCGCCCGCCATCCATGATTACCGAAGACCTTTGACGAGAGCTGCCATGAGCGAAGAGATCCTGATCAACATCACCCCGATGGAATCACGCGTGGCAGTGGTGGAAAACGGCGTGTTGCAGGAAGTGCATGTCGAGCGCACCCAGCGCCGCGGTATCGTCGGCAATATCTACAAGGGCAAGGTGGTGCGGGTGTTGCCGGGTATGCAGGCGGCTTTCGTCGACATCGGTCTGGAACGCGCAGCCTTCATCCATGCTTCGGAAATCTCCCAACGCGAAGGCTCGGCGGTCGAGACCATCACCGCCTTGGTGCACGAGGGCCAGGCCCTGGTGGTGCAGGTGACCAAGGATCCGATCGGCACCAAGGGCGCGCGCCTGACCACCCAGTTGTCGATTCCCTCGCGTTACCTGGTGTACATGCCGCGCAGCAGCCATGTCGGCATCTCGCTGAAGATCGAAGACGAAGCCGAGCGTGACCGCCTCAAACAGGTGGTCAGCGACTCCATGACCCAGGAAAACCTCAAGGACGCCGGCGGTTTCATCCTGCGCACCGCCGCGGAAGGCGCGCGGGCCGAGGATATCCTGCAGGACATCCGCTATCTGCGCCGCCTCTGGGAGCAGATCGCCAGCCAGATCCAGACCTGCGGCGCGCCCACCGTCATCTACGAAGACCTGGGCCTGGCACTGCGCACCTTGCGAGACCTGGTCCACCCGAAGATCGAGAAGATCCGTATCGATTCCCGGGAAACCTTCCAGAAAACCACGCAGTTCGTCGGCGAGCTGATGCCCGAGATCGCCGACCGCCTCGAGCACTATCCGGGCGAGCGGCCGATTTTCGACCTCTACGGTGTCGAAGACGAGATCCAGCGCGCGCTGGAGCGCAAGGTGCCGCTGAAGTCCGGTGGTTATCTGGTGGTCGACCCGGCCGAGGCCATGACCACCATCGACGTCAACACAGGCGCCTTCGTCGGCCATCGCAACCTCGAAGAGACGATCTTCAAGACCAATCTGGAAGCGGCCACGGCCATTGCCCGACAACTGCGCCTGCGCAATATCGGCGGCATCATCATCATCGACTTCATCGACATGGAAGATGAGGAACACCGCCGCCAGGTGCTGCGCACGCTGGAGAAGCAACTCGAGCGCGATCACGCCAAGACCAACATCATCGGCATCACCGAGCTGGGCCTGGTGCAGATGACCCGCAAGCGCACCCGCGAGAGCCTCGAGCAGGTGCTCTGCGAGCCCTGCCAGGCGTGCCAGGGGCGCGGCAAGCTGAAAACCCCGGAAACCATTTGCTACGAGATCTTTCGCGAGATTCTGCGCGAGGCCCGCGCCTACCAGGCCGAGGGCTATCGGGTGCTGGCCAATCAGAAGGTGGTCGATCGGCTGCTGGATGAGGAGTCGGGTAACGTCGCCGAACTGGAAGCGTTCATCGGGCGAACCATTCGCTTCCAGGTCGAGTCCATGTATTCCCAGGAACAATATGATGTGGTGCTGCTCTGACTCGCGCTGAATACCTCCGTGCTGTGGCGAAATCTGCGGGTGCGGCCATAGTTGATGGACGACTCGGAGGGCCTTGGCCATGGGACGTCTGAACCGCGTCCTGGGCGCGATGACCCGGTGGGGCCTTGGCCTCTGCGCACTGCTGGTCGTGTTACTCGCGCTGTATGTGAGTCTCGGCCGACAATTGGCGCCGCTGGTGGCCGAATACCGTAACGAGCTGCAGGACAAGGCCGAGCAGGCGCTGGGCATGCCCGTGCATATCGGCGTCCTGGAGGGACGCTGGAGCGGCCTGGCACCGGTGCTGCGGGTCAGCGACCTGCAATTGGGTGAGGGGGCGTCGGCGCTGCGCCTGGACGAGGTCAAGCTGGTACCCGACTTGTGGGCCAGCCTCAAGGCCCGCGAAGTGCGTCTGGCGCACATTCAGTTTGGCGGCCTGCAAGTGATCCTGCGCGAGAATCCACAGGGCGAGTGGCGCTTGGAAGGGCTGCCGAAAAAGGATGACGAGCCGTTCGATGCCGCCCAGGTGCTGCAGCGCCTGCGTCAATTGGGACGGGTCGATGTGTTCGACAGTCAGGTTACCCTCCAGCCGTTTGGACGCGACCCTCTCACCCTGACCTATGTCAGCCTCGGTCTGCAGGCCAGTCCCGCGCGGCAGTCCCTGGAACTGCAGGCAACCCTACCGGACGGCCAGCCTCTGGCGCTCAACCTGCGCAGTCGCGCCAAACCCGAGGCCTGGCGCGAAGGCGACTACCAAGCCTATCTGAGCCTGCCGCAGAGCGACTGGGCGCGCTGGCTGCCGCCCAGTGTGCTGGGCCAATGGCGGGCCAAGACCCTGCGTGCAGGCGGCGAGTTCTGGGTCGACTGGCGCGAAGGGCGCTTGCAGCGCGGCGTCGCTCGGCTCAACGCACCGACATTGCGAGGTGCCTACGCGGACCGCAAGATGATCACCCTGGACAATCTGGCCCTGTCTGCCTGGGTTCGCCAAGGGCGAGAAGGGTACGAGGCGGTGGTCGATTCGCTGGCGGCGAACATCGGCGACACTCGCTGGGAAAGCCACCTGCAGGCGCAGCAAGCACCCGCTACGGATGACTCAGGCGACACTTGGCACGTTCAGGCCGACCGCCTCGACCTGACGCCGATCACCCCGTTGATCGACGCACTGGCGCCGCTGCCCGACAAACTGATGACCGTAGTCGATGCGCTGAAGGTTACCGGTGCCCTGCGCAACGTGCGACTCGACATCCGCCCCCAGGCCGAAGGCGACCAACGCCTGGCGTTCGCCGCCAACCTCGACAACGTCGGCTTCGACGCCTACCACGGCGCTCCGGCGGCCGGCAATGTCAGCGGCAGCATCAGCGGCGATCTGGGCCAGGGCGAGCTGCGCCTGGACAGCGATGCCTTCATGCTTCACCTCTACCCGATCTTCGCCAAGCCCTGGCACTACCAGAAAGCCAATGCTCGCCTGACCTGGGCGCTGGACGACGACGGGTTCACCCTGATCGCGCCCTACATCAAAGTGCTCGGCGATGAAGGCAAGATCGCCGCCGACTTCCTCATTCGCTTCCGTTTCCACGAGCAACAGGCCGACTACATGGACCTGCGCGTCGGTCTGACCGACGGCGACGGGCGCTACACGGCCAAGTACCTGCCGCAGGTGCTCAGCCCGGCGCTGGATCAGTGGTTGCGCAGCGCCATCGTCAAGGGCGCGGTCGATGAGGGTTATTTCCAGTACCAGGGTTCGTTGAACCACGATGCGCCGGATCATTCGCGCAGCATCAGCCTGTTCTTCGACGTCCACGACGCCACCCTCGATTTCCAGCCCGGCTGGCCGCAGGTGCGGCAGGTGGACGGCAAGGTGCGCATTCAGGACAGCGGCGTGCATATCCAGGCCAACCAGGGCCTGTTGCTCGATACCAAAGTCAGCGACGTGCGCGTCGATATCCCTCACGTCGAGGGCGACCAGCACAGCCACCTGTATCTGGACGGCAAGTTCGACGGCAGCCTGGGCGACGGTCTGAAGATCCTCAAGCAGGCGCCCATCGGCACTGGCGAGATCTTCGCCGGCTGGGAGGGCGAGGGTCCGCTGCGGGGCAAGGTCAAGCTGGACATTCCCTTGGAGCACGGCATGCAGCCCAAGGTGAACGTCGATTTCGCCACCCATGATGCGCGACTGAAAGTGGAGCCGCCTGCGCTTGAATTGAGCCGCCTCAAGGGCGACTTCAACTTCGATCTGGACAAGGGTTTGAGCGGTAAAGACATCAGCCTGCAGGCCTTCGGTAAACCGGTCTCGGCGCAGATTTTCGCCGAAGGGCAGGGCGGCCAGATCCAGACCCGTATCCAGGCCAGCGGTCAGGTGGCACTCAAGGCGTTGACCGAGTGGCTGCAGTTCAAGCAGCCATTGCCGGCTTCGGGCGATCTGCCCTACCAACTGCAACTCAGCCTTGGCAGTCGTGACAACCGTCTGGACATCAACTCGTCGCTCAAGGGGCTGATCATCGACTTGCCGCCGCCGTTCGGCAAGGCCATGACCACGGTGCGCGACAGCAGCTTCGGCATGACCCTGCAAGGCGCCGAGCGACGCTTCGATGCGCGGTATGCCGACCTGGCGCAGTTGGCCTATGCCACCACCTTGGACAAGCCCGAACAGGGCCGCGGCGAGTTGGTGCTCGGCGGTGGTTCGGCCAACGTACCCGGTGCTCAAGGCCTGCGAGTGCGGGGCCGGCTGGAGACGCTGGACCTGGAGCCCTGGCAGCAGCAGATGGGCAAATATGCAGGGCAGGACCCTGGCGGCAGCGCGCGCCAGACCTTGCAGAGCGTCGACTTGAGCATCGGCCGGCTGAGCGCTTTCGGCACCGAACTCAATCAGGCCGTGGTGCGCCTGGCGCGGGTGGCCAGCGCCTGGGACCTGCGGCTGGACAGCCGCGAAGTGATGGGCAACGCCCGCCTGCCCGACGCCAAGGCGGCACCGATGGTGGTTACACTGCAGACCCTGCGTCTGCCCCCGGCCGATCCGCAGCAGGAAGCGGCCGACGATGCGCCGGACCCGCTGGCCTCCTTCGATCCACGCAAGGCGCCCATGCTCGACCTGAGCATCGACAAGCTCTACCGCGGCGACGATCTGTTCGGCAGCGCGGCGGTCAAGCTACGCCCAACGGCACGCGGCGTTTCGGTGAATGACATCAACCTCGATCTGAAGGGCCTGCGTGTCGATGGCAGCGCTGGCTGGGAGGGCACGCCCGACAGCAGCGCCAGCTGGTACAAAGGCCGCGTGCAGGGCGCGAATCTCGGTGATGTGCTCAAGGCCTGGGGCTTTGCGCCGACCGTCACCAGCCGCAGCTTCCGCATGGACGTCGACGGTCGCTGGCCAGGCTCGCCAGCCTGGGTCAGTCTCAAGCGCTTCTCGGGAAGCCTCGATGCTGCACTGCGCACCGGGCAGTTCGTCGAGGTCGAGGGCGGTGCCCAAGCCCTTCGCGTATTCGGCCTGTTGAATTTCAACTCGATCGGTCGCCGTCTGCGCCTGGACTTCACCGACCTGTTCGGTCAGGGCCTGGCCTATGATCGGGTCAAGGGCTTGCTGGTGGCCAGCGAAGGCGTCTATGTGACCCGCAAGCCGATCGCGGTGACCGGACCTTCGAGCAATTTCGAACTCGACGGTACGCTCGATCTTGTCCGTGACCGCATCGACGCCAATCTGCAGGTGACCCTGCCGGTCACCAACAACCTGCCACTGGCTGCGTTGATCGTCGGTGCTCCGGCGGTGGGTGGGGCATTGTTCCTGGTAGATCGTCTGATCGGCGACCGCGTTGCGCGCTTCGCCAGCGTGCATTATCGGGTTCAAGGTCCGGTCAAAGAGCCTAAGATCACATTTGTGAAACCCTTCGACAAATAGCTTCGGGAGCGGTCATGAAGTCAGCGGTGATCCAGATGGTCAGTCAGGATGATGTCCTGGCCAACCTGCAGCGGGCGCACGCGCTGCTGGAGCAGGCTGCCGCCGACGGCGCTCGCTTGGCTGTGTTGCCGGAAAACTTCGCGGCCATGGGTCGGCACGATGCCGCCGCCATCGGCCGTGCCGAGGCCCTGGGCCAGGGGCCGATACTGCCCTGGTTGAAACGTGCCGCCCGCGACCTCAAGTTATGGGTAGTGGCGGGCACGTTGCCGTTGCCACCGGTCGCTTCGCCCGAGGCCAAGGCCCACGCCTGTTCGTTGCTGGTCGACGAGCAGGGTGAAATCGTTGCCCGCTACGACAAGCTGCATCTGTTCGATGTGGATGTGGCTGACAATCGCGGACGCTACCGGGAGTCAGACGACTATGCGCCGGGTGCGCGCGTGGTGGTGGCCGATACCCCGGTCGGCAAACTGGGCCTGTCGGTGTGTTACGACCTGCGCTTTCCCGAGCTCTACAGCGCCCTGCGCGAGGCAGGAGCGGAGCTGATCAGCGCACCTGCGGCGTTCACCGCCGTGACCGGTGCGGCGCACTGGGAAGTGCTGATCCGTGCGAGGGCGATCGAAACCCAGTGCTACGTGCTGGCAGCCGCCCAGGGCGGGACTCATCCCGGAGGGCGTCAGACCCATGGTCAAGCGGCGATCGTCGACCCCTGGGGGCGGATCGTGGCCGAACAGGCGCGCGGCGAAGGTGTGCTGCTCGCTGCGCGCGATATTGACGAACAAGCGTCCATTCGGGCGCGCATGCCGGTGACTTCGCACCGGCGCTTTTTCTCGCAGGACGCCTTGCGGCCTGCGTTCACCGTGGAGTGACTATGAGCCAGATGTTATCGACCGTCAGCGATCAGCTCCTGGCACCGGGCGGACTGACCCTCGACAGCCTGCAAGCTGTGTTGGGTGAGTTGGCCGGGCCCGGCATCGACGCGGCCGACCTGTATTTCCAGGGACAGATCTCGGAAACCTGGGCGCTGGAGGACGGCATCGTCAAGGAAGGCAGTTTCAACCTCGACCAAGGCGTGGGTGTGCGTGCGCTGTCCGGCGAGAAGACAGGCTTCGCCTATAGCAATGCGATCAACCTTGAAGCGCTGACCTCGGCCGCCCGTGCCGCCCGGTCGATCTCACGCGCCGGCCAGAACGGCAAGGTTCAGGCGTTCCGCAGCCAGGACGTGGCCGCGTTGTATGCGCCGGACAACCCACTTGACGTGCTGAGCCGCGCCGACAAAGTCGAGTTGCTCAAGCGCGTCGATGCCGCCACCCGTGCCCTCGATCCGCGTATCCAGCAGGTCAGCGTCAGCATGGCGGGCGTCTGGGAGCGTATTTTGGTGGCGGCGGCCGATGGCAGTCTGGCGGCGGATGTGCGGCCCTTGGTGCGCTTCAACGTCAGCGTCATCGTCGAGCACAACGGTCGCCGCGAGCGCGGTGGTCACGGCGGGGGCGGGCGCACCGACTACCGCTACTTCACCGAGGCGCGCGTGATGGACTATGCGCGCGAGGCGTTGCGTCAGGCGCTGGTCAATCTCGATGCCCGACCGGCGCCGGCTGGCTCACTGCCGGTGGTGCTCGGTCCAGGCTGGTCAGGTGTGCTGCTGCACGAGGCGGTTGGGCACGGTCTTGAGGGCGACTTCAACCGCAAGGGCAGTTCGGCCTACAGCGGTCGCATCGGCGAAGCCGTGGCGTCGAAGTTGTGCACCATCGTCGACGATGGCACGCTCAAGGATCGTCGCGGCTCGCTGAGCGTCGACGACGAAGGCACGCCCACCGAGTGCACCACGCTGATCGAGAACGGCATCCTCAAAGGCTACATGCAGGACAAGCTCAACGCTCGCCTCATGGGCATGGCGGTGACCGGCAACGGCCGACGCGAATCCTATGCGCACCTGCCCATGCCGCGCATGACCAATACCTACATGCGCGCTGGCCAGAGCGATCCGCAGGAGATCATCGCCTCGGTCAAGAAGGGCATCTACTGCGCCAACCTGGGTGGCGGACAGGTGGACATCACCAGTGGCAAGTTCGTGTTTTCCACCAGCGAGGCCTACCTGATCGAAGACGGCAAGATCACCGCACCGGTCAAGGGCGCGACGCTGATCGGCAATGGTCCGGAGGCGATGAGCCGGGTGTCGATGGTCGGCAACGACCTGGCACTGGACAGTGGCGTGGGCACCTGCGGCAAGGACGGGCAGTCGGTGCCGGTGGGCGTAGGCCAGCCGACCCTCAAGCTCGATGCGATTACCGTAGGTGGGACCGGGGCTTGACGTATTCTGGGCGCGGTGCAGGCGCGGCGCCGTGTCGCGACCTGGGCGATGCGCTGCCGGCCGGCAGCGGTTTCGCCCGCGTTCGCCGGGCCAGCCCGCTCCTGCGCGTGCGCTCAGCGCAGGCCGCGTTGCAGTTCGTCGAGGTCGCGAATGTACTTGAATACCTTGCGCGCTGCGGCGGGCGGCTTGTTCCGTGCTTTTTCGTGCTGGGCATGGCGAATCAGCGAGCGCAGGTGCTGGCGATCGGTTTCGGGGAATTCGCTGACGAAACGCTCAAGGTCTTCGTCGTTGCCGTCGATCAGCCGGTCACGCCAGCGTTCCAGGCCATGGAAGCGTTCGTTGTACTGGCGTGTGGAGCTGTCGATCTGTTCCAGCAGCGCCTGGATGGCGTCCACATCCTGCACGCGCATCAGCTTGCCGACGAACGACATGTGGCGTTTGCGAGCGCCGTGGGCAGTGTGCCGGGAGGCTTCCTCCAGGGCCTTGCGCAGCTCGTCGGTGAGCGGCAGGCGCGCAAGGGTGTCGGGCTTGAGCGTGGTGAGGCGCTCGCCGAGTTCGACCAGTGCATGCAGCTCGCGCTTGATCTGGGTCTTGCTTTTTTCGCCGTCGAAGGCGTCGTCGTATGAATCAACCATGGTGGCAGTCCGCAGGAAATCGCCGCCATGATAACCAGTCGGGGGCCGCTTTGTCCGGCCCGGTCGCACAACGACCCTCGCCGAACGCAGAATTTGAGTGGAGAACACCATGAGTGCAGTCCAGAGCATAGGCCCCAAGGACCTGCCGGCGTTGCAGGAGCAGGTCGAAGCGATCGTCGCCGAAGCACGACGCCAGGGCGCCAGCGCCTGCGAGGTGGCGGTTTCGCTGGAGCAGGGTCTGTCGACCAGTGTGCGCCAGCGCGAAGTGGAAACGGTCGAATTCAACCGCGACCAGGGCTTCGGCATTACCCTCTATGTCGGTCAGCGCAAGGGCTCGGCGAGCACCTCGGCCAGCGGCGCCGAGGCCATCCGCGAGACCGTGGCCGCTGCCCTGGCGATCGCCAAGCACACGTCCGAAGACGAGTGCTCGGGCCTTGCCGATGCGGCCTTGATGGCACGTGAGCTACCTGATCTGGACCTCTACCACGATTGGAATATCGAGCCGGAGCGGGCCATCGAGATGGCCCTGGAGTGCGAGGCGGCGGCCTTCGATGCCGACCCGCGTATCCTCAACGCCGATGGCACCACCCTCAATACCCACCAGGGTGTGCGCGTGTACGGCAATAGCCATGGTTTCGTGGGTGGCTACGCCTCGACCCGGCACAGCCTGAGTTGCGTGATGATCGCCGAGGGCGAAGGGCAGATGCAGCGTGATTACTGGTACGACGTCAGCCGCCAAGGCCCACTGCTCGACGATCCACGAAACATTGGTCGGCGTGCGGCACAGCGGGCCGCCAGCCGACTGGGCGCGCGTCCGGTGCCTACCTGCGAAGTGCCCGTGCTGTTCGCCGCAGAGCTGGCCGGTGGACTGTTCGGCAGCTTTCTTTCGGCTATCTCCGGCGGCAGTTTGTATCGGAAGTCGTCCTTCCTCGAGGGCACGCTCGGTCAGCAATTGTTCCCCACCTGGCTGACGCTGGACGAGCGCCCGCATATTCCACGGGCGCTGGGCAGCGCCGCGTTCGATGGCGACGGGCTGGCGACCTATGCCAAACCGTTCGTCGATAAAGGTGAGCTGGTGTCGTACATCCTCGGCACCTACTCCGGTCGCAAGCTGAAACTGCCGAGCACCGCCAATGCCGGGGGCGTGCACAACCTGTTCGTGACCCATGGTTCAGAAGACCAGGCTGCGTTGATCCGACGCATGGGCCGTGGTCTGCTGGTGACCGAACTGATGGGGCACGGGCTGAACATGGTCACCGGTGACTATTCCCGCGGCGCGGCGGGTTACTGGGTGGAGAACGGCGAAATTCAGTTCCCTGTGCAGGAGGTGACCATCGCCGGAAACATGAAGGACATGTTCCGGCAAATTGTTGCCATCGGTGGCGATCTTGAGACCAGAAGCAACATTCACACGGGTTCCGTGCTGATCGAGCGCATGACCGTCGCGGGCAGTTGACTGTCTGAAGTGAAGCGATGATGTACAAAACCCGGACGAAGCGCCGGGTTTTTTATGTCCGCTTTCGAGCTTGAAGTGATTCTATTTATCAATTAATAATGAATATCATTACACGGCAACTCCGGCGATGATGTTCATGAAAACCGTTCTCCACGAACTGCCCTACCTGGAAAACTGGCGCTGGCTGAGCCGGCGTATTCGTTGCGCGCTCGATCCCGACGAGCCGCGTCTGGTCGAACACTACCTCGCCGAGGGGCGCTACCTGGTGTGCTGCACCGAGACCTCGGCCCGGACCGTGGCCCTGACTTCCCTGCGCCTTCTGCTCGATACCGCTTGCGACCGCATGCTGCCGTGGCACTGGCGCTGCCACTGCCTGGACCAGGCGTGGCGTCCGTTGCTCGACCTGCGCAATCTCGATCGCCGCGACGGCAACCAGCGTTGGCAGCCCTATGCCCTGCAGTTGGCCAATTGTGTGCTGCTGCCTTCGATTTCTCCCGATGAACTGATGCAAGGATTCGATGATGAGTGATACCCGTATCGAGCGTGACAGCATGGGCGAGTTGCAGGTCCCGACCCAGGCCCTGTATGGGGCGCAGACCCAGCGTGCGGTCGATAACTTTCCGGTCAGCGGCCAGCGCATGCCGCTGCAGTTCATCCGTGCCTTGCTGCTGGCCAAGGCGGCGGCTGCGAAGGCCAACATCGAACTGGGCCAATTGAGCGCGCAGCAGGGCGGGGCGATCGTCCGTGCGGTGGAGCAACTGTTGGGTGAAGACTTCATCCAGCACTTCCCGGTCGACGTTTTCCAGACCGGGTCCGGCACCAGTTCCAACATGAATGCCAACGAGGTGATCGCTACGCTCGCCAGTCGCGTGCTGGGCGATCAGGTCAATGCAAACGACCATGTCAACTGCGGGCAGAGCAGCAATGACATCATCCCCACCACGATCCATGTCAGTGCGGCCTTGGCCCTGCATGAGCAACTGCTGCCGGCGTTGACGCATCTGGTGCAAGTGATCGAGAAAAAATCGCTGGAGGTGCATCGCTTCGTCAAGACGGGCCGCACTCACCTGATGGACGCCATGCCGGTGCGCATGAGTCAGGTGCTCGACGGCTGGGCCGCGCAGATCAAGGGCGCACAGGCGCACCTGCACGCCAGCCTGCCTGCGCTGCAAGCGCTGGCTCAGGGCGGCACCGCCGTCGGCACCGGAATCAACGCCCATCCACAGTTCGCAGCCGGTTTTGCCCGTGAATTGAGCGCGTTGACCGGCATCCCGTTCACGCCAGGCGAAAACCTGTTCGCGCTGATCGGCTCTCAGGACACGGCCGTTGCGCTGTCCGGGCAGCTCAAGACCACCGCCGTGGCGCTGATGAAGATCGCCAACGATCTGCGCTGGATGAACTCTGGCCCTCTGGCCGGGCTTGGCGAGATCGAACTGGAAGGCCTGCAACCGGGCTCCTCGATCATGCCCGGTAAGGTCAATCCGGTGATTCCCGAGGCCACCGCCATGGTCGCCGCGCAGGTGATAGGCAATGACGCCACCATCGCCATCGCGGGTCAGTCGGGCAACTTCGAGCTCAACGTGATGCTGCCGGTGATCGCCCGCAACCTGCTCGAGAGCATCGAACTGATGGCCAACGTCAGTCGATTGCTGGCGGACAAAGCCATCGCCAGCTTCAAGGTCAACGAGCCCAAGCTCAAGGAGGCCCTGTCGCGCAACCCGATCCTGGTCACCGCCTTGAACCCGATCATCGGCTATCTGAAAGCGGCCGACATCGCCAAGACTGCCTACAAGCAGGGACGACCGATCGTCGATGTGGCTCTGGAGCACACCGATCTGTCACGCGATCAACTGGAGGCCTTGCTGGATCCGGAGAAGCTCACTGCGGGCGGTATCTGACTCGCGTTCTTCATCAGGAGACACGTCATGCAACACTGGAAACGCACCACGGACATCGCCAATCGGCTGTTCGCACAGGGCGAGCTGATAGACGCCCGAGAGCACTACCTGCAAGCGCTGGCCCTGGCGCAGGTGCTGTTCGAGCGCTGGCATGACGTCGATCAGGCGGTGGCGGCATTCGTCATCGCTCATCACAACCTGGCCGACCTGCACGTACGTCTGAACCAACCCCATGAAAGCGCCGACTACCTGTGTGCGGCGCATCAGCGCTTGCTCCAGGCCAGTCAGGAGCAGCGTCTGCCCGCAGCGCTGCGAGAGGCCGCGCTGCGGCACAGTGGGCGCACTTACACCGAGCTGCTGAATTTCATCGGCGAATACGGCCAATACCCCCGCACCGAGCGCCTGCTCCACCGCCAAGCTGCCGAAGCGAGCGAGCTGACGGCTCGACCAGACACCTTCTCCCGTCCATCTGCCTACGGAATCCACTGATATGCCCCACACCTTGCCTGCCTTGCCCTACGCCTACGATGCCCTGGAGCCGCACATCGACGGCCAGACCATGGAGATCCACCACAGCAAGCACCATCAGACCTACATCAACAATCTCAATGCGGCGCTTGAAGGCACAGAGTGGGCCGAATGGCCGGTGGAGCGTCTGGTGGGGGCGGTCAAGCAACTGCCCGAGAAGCTGCAAGGCGCGGTGATCAACCAGGGCGGGGGGCATGCCAACCACAGCCTGTTCTGGACCGTGATGTCGCCGCAGGGCGGCGGTCAGCCATCAGGGCAGGTGGCGCAGGCTATCGAGCGCGAACTGGGTGGTTTCAATGCCTTCAAAGAGGCGTTCACCAAGGCCGCGTTGACGCGCTTCGGCAGCGGCTGGGCCTGGCTCAGCGTCACGCCGGACAAGCGTCTGGTGGTGGAAAGCAGCGGCAATCAGGACAGCCCGCTGATGCACGGCAATACGCCAATCCTGGGGCTGGATGTGTGGGAGCATGCCTATTACCTGAAGTACCAGAACCGCCGACCGGAGTACATTGGCGCCTTCTATAACGTCATCGACTGGGCGGACGTGGAACGTCGTTATCTCGAAGCCCTCAAGTGAGTCGATCCGCGATGCGCACTGACGTGATGTCTGTCGGGAGTGTGCGCCTGTTCCGCATGGCGCTTGGGACCTTGCTGCTCTTGGCCGGCACTGCGCTGCTGGTGGCACGAGGCATCGCCTGGTTGGAATTGGAGCCACGGATGTTGCGTGCGCTACAGGGCGGTGCCTTGTGCGCCTTGGGCACGGCATTGGGCGCGGTGCCGGTCCTGGTGATCCGCAAGATGCCGGTGGCCATCGCTGATACGTTGCTGGGTTTCGGTGCCGGGGTGATGCTGGCTGCAACCGCGTTTTCGCTGATCATGCCTGGCCTGGAAGCCGCGCGGGCCATCGGTTTCGATCCCTGGGGCGCCGGGGCGCTGGTCAGTGCCGGCTTGCTTGCCGGGGCCCTGTGCCTGTTCCTGATCGACCTGCGTATCGCTCGGGTTTCGCCCGAGTCCCTGGCAGGGCAGGGGCATCAGCCAGTGATCGCGGCGCGGGTCTGGTTGTTCGTGGCCGCCATCGTCGCACACAACATTCCTGAAGGCATGGCGATAGGCGTCTCCGCTGGAGGAGGCATGCCCGATGCCGACAGCCTGGCGATGGGCATCGCTTTGCAGGATGTGCCGGAGGGACTGGTCATTGCGCTGGTCTTGGCGGGGGCTGGCATGCACCGGTTCAAGGCATTCTTGATCGGTGCGGCGTCAGGGCTGGTGGAGCCGGTGGCGGCGCTGATCTGCGCCTGGCTGGTCAATGTCGCACAGTTGCTGCTGCCGCTTGGGCTGGCCTGTGCGGCAGGGGCGATGTTACTGGTAGTGACTCAGGAAATCATTCCGGAGTCGCGCAGCAATGGTCATCACCGATTGGCCAGCCTGGGCCTGTGTATCGGCTTCTGCCTGATGATGGTGATGGATACGGCGATGTCCTGAGCCTGGTTTGCGCCAGGCTTGGGTTCATTCGCCCTCGTCGAAATAATTGTTGATCAGCGCCACCAGGGCTTGCAGGGCTTCTTCGTCCTGCTCTCCCTCGGTGTGCAGGTGCACCGGGGTGCCCTTGCCGGCTGCCAGCATCATCACTGCCATGATGCTTTTTCCGTCCACCAGCTTGTCTGGGGCGCGCCCGACACGTACCTGACAGGGAAACTTCCCGGCCACGCCGACGAACTTGGCTGCCGCGCGGGCATGCAGGCCCAGCTTGTTGATGATGGTGATTTCGCGGGCCGGCATTGTCGGGTGGATCCTGTATTAGAGGTCGCGATGGCGAACCTGGACGTTTTTCAGGGTGCGCTGTAGCAATTGCCCCAGCCGCTCGGTGATGTACACCGAACGATGATGTCCGCCGGTGCAGCCGATGGCGATGGTCACGTAGGCGCGGTTGCTGGCCGCAAAACGCGGTAGCCATTTGAGCAGGTAGCTGGAGATGTCTTGGTACATCTCCTCGACATCTGGCTGGGCCGCCAGGTAATCGATGACCGGCTGCTCGAGCCCAGAATGCTCACGCAATTCGGGCTTCCAGTACGGATTGGGCAGGCAGCGTACGTCGAACACCAGGTCCGCGTCCACTGGCATGCCACGTTTGAAACCGAAGGATTCGACGAGGAATGCGGTGCCGGGTTCGGGCTGGTTGAGTAGGCGAAGCTTGATCGAATCACGCAGTTGATAAAGGTTCAGACTGGTAGTGTCGATCTTGAGGTCGGCGAGGTCGGCGATCGGCCCGAGCAATTCGGTCTCGACGCGAATCGCTTCGGCGAGTGAACGGTTGGCGTTGGTCAGGGGGTGGCGCCGGCGGGTCTCCGAGAAGCGCTTGAGCAGCGTATCTTCGTCGGCATCGAGGTAGACCACGTCGCACTGGATATGTCGCGCGCGGGCATCCTCGAGTAACTCGGGGAAACGGGACAGATGGCTGGGCAGGTTTCGCGCGTCGATTGAGACGGCGACTTTGGGCTGCGACAGCTCGGTGTTGATCAGTGCGCTTTCGGCCAGTTGTGGCAGCAACCCGGCGGGCAGGTTGTCGATGCAGTAGTAACCGTTGTCTTCCAACACATCGAGCGCGGTGCTCTTGCCGGAGCCGGATCGGCCGCTGACGATGATCAGGCGCATGTTCAGAGCTCGTTCTGGACGTTCAAGACGACCTGATAAAGCGCTTCGTTGCTGTCGGCGGCACGCAGACGGTCACGAACATCTTTGCGGTCGAGCATGCTGGCGATCTGGCGCAGCAATTCGAGATGCGCGTCAGTGGCGGCTTCTGGGACCAGTAGCACGAAGAGCAGGTCGACCGGCGCTCCGTCGATCGCGTCATAGTCGATGGGCGCATCCAAATGCAGTAATGCGCTTACGGGGGCGCTGCAACCTTTGAGGCGGCAGTGGGGGATGGCAATGCCGTTGCCGAACCCAGTGGAACCCAGCTTCTCGCGGGCAAGAAGCTTCTCGAAGACGTCCTGCATCTTCAGCTCGGGTACTTGCTGGGCAATCAGGTTGGCGACCTTTTCCAGGGCGCTCTTCTTACTGCCGCCCGGCACGTTCACCAAGGAACGGCCGGGGGTCAGGATGGATTCAAGTCGGGTCATGGATGAGGGGTATCAGCGTGCGGCTGCACCTTGCAGCAGGCTTTGCTGTTTTTCCTTGTGTTTTTTCAATTGGCGGTCGAGCTTGTCGGCCAGGGCGTCGATGGCTGCATACATGTCTTCGTGTTCTGCGTTGGCAACCACTTCACCGCCCGGAATCTGCAGGGTGGCTTCGACCTTCTGCTGCAGCTTCTCGACTTTCAGGATGACCTGCACGTTGGTGATCTTGTCGAAGTGACCCTCCACCCGGGCAAGTTTATCGAGTACATAGTCGCGCAGGGGCTCGGTGACTTCTACATGGTGTCCACTGATGTTGACTTGCATACAGCTTCTCCTTTTGTTGCCGTGCATGTAAGAGGCAGGTGTTGCACCTGCCACTGAAACGCCGTGGCACATCCGGGCTTTACATCAGTCGCTTGCGTTCGCTGGAAGGTGCAATGCCGAGCGACTCGCGGTACTTGGCGACCGTGCGACGGGCTACCTGGATGCCTTGTGCCTCCAGTAAACCAGCGATCTTGCTGTCACTCAATGGCTTTTTCTGATTTTCCGCAGCAACCAGTTTCTTGATGATCGCGCGGATTGCCGTGGACGAGCATTCGCCGCCTTCGGCAGTGCTGACGTGGCTGGAGAAAAAGTATTTCAACTCATAGATGCCGCGCGGCGTATGCATGTACTTCTGCGTAGTGACCCGCGAAATGGTCGACTCATGCATACCGACCGCTTCGGCGATATCGTGCAGTACCAGCGGCTTCATGGCCTCGTCGCCATAGTCGAGGAAACCGCGCTGGTGCTCGACGATCTGCGTGGCCACCTTCATCAGCGTCTCGTTGCGACTCTGCAGGCTCTTGATGAACCACCGAGCCTCTTGTAACTGGTTGCGCATGAAGGTGTTGTCGGCACTGGTATCCGCGCGGCGCACGAAGCCGGCGTACTGCGGGTTCACCCGCAACCGCGGCACCGCTTCCTGATTCAGCTCGACCAGCCAGCGATCGCTGTCCTTGCGCACGATGACGTCGGGAACGACATACTCCGGCTCGCTGGACTCGATCTGCGAGCCTGGACGTGGATTGAGGCTCTGTACCAGCTCGATGACCTGGCGCAGCTCGTCTTCCTTGAGCTTCATGCGGCGCATCAGTTGGCTGTAGTCGCGGCTGCCGAGCAGGTCGATGTAGTCGCTGACCAAGCGCTGCGCTTCGGCCATCCACGGCGTGCCGGCGGGCAACTGGCGCAGTTGCAGCAGCAAGCATTCGCCGAGTGTGCGGGCACCGATGCCGGCAGGTTCGAACTGCTGGATGCGGTGCAGAACCGCTTCGACTTCATCCAGCTCGATGTCGAGCTCAGGATCGAAACCGGCGCAGATCTCCTCGAGGCTGTCTTCGAGATAGCCCTGGGCGTTGATGCTGTCGATCAGGGTGACGGCGATCAGTCGGTCGGTGTCCGACATCGGGGCCAGGTTGAGTTGCCACAGCAGGTGGCTTTGCAAGCTCTCGCCTACGGACGTGCGGGTCGTGAAGTCCCATTCGTCGTCATCGTTGCTCGGCAGGCTGCTGGCGCTGGTCTGGTAGATATCTTCCCAGGCCGTGTCTACTGGCAGTTCGTTGGGGATGCGTTCACTCCACTCGCCTTCGTCGGTGGACTCGGCATTGCCACTGCTTTCCTGAAAGCTGCTGTCCTGGGCTTCGGCGACCGGTTTGCTCTCGCCGTTTTCTGCCATCGGGTCGCTGTTGTCGAAGTCGTCGCCTTCTTCCTGGCGTTCGAGCATCGGATTGGATTCCAGCGCTTCCTGGATTTCCTGCTGGAGGTCCAGGGTGGAAAGCTGGAGCAGACGAATGGCCTGTTGCAACTGAGGGGTCATCGTCAGTTGCTGGCCCATTTTTAGGACGAGCGATGGTTTCATGGCTGGGGCTTAATACCTTGTTCGCCGGCGCGCATGCGCCATCCACTACAGGGCGCCGGAGCGCCAAATCTTAAGCAAGTTATATGCCTGAAATTGTAGCGTTTGCCTAGAGCGCTGTAACACTTAAGCCCGTTTCAACAGGTTTTAACAGCGCTCCAGGCCGTTGCCTGGCTGTCAGAGGCGGAACTCATGACCCAGGTAAACTTCCTTGACCAACTGGTTGGCCAGGATGGTCTCGGCGTCGCCCTCAGCGATCAGTTGACCGTCGTTGACGATGTAGGCGGTCTCGCAGATGTCGAGCGTTTCACGCACGTTGTGATCGGTGATCAGGACGCCAATGCCTTTGGCCTTGAGGTGGTGGATGATCTGCTTGATGTCACCCACTGAAATCGGGTCGACGCCGGCAAAGGGTTCGTCCAGCAGGATGAACTTCGGCGAAGTGGCCAGGGCGCGGGCAATCTCGACCCGGCGTCGTTCGCCGCCGGACAGGCTCATGCCCAGGTTGTCGCGAATGTGGCTGATGTGGAATTCCTGCAGCAGGCTTTCCAGCTCCTTGCGACGACCGTCGCGGTCGATGTCCTTGCGGGTCTCGAGGATGGCCATGATGTTGTCGGCCACCGACAGCTTGCGGAAGATCGAGGCTTCCTGCGGCAGGTAGCCGATGCCTGCCTGCGCACGACCATGCATGGGCTGGTGGCTGACATCAAGGCTGTCGATGAGCACGCGGCCCTGGTCGGCCTGCACCAGGCCCACGATCATGTAGAAGCAGGTGGTCTTGCCGGCGCCGTTGGGGCCGAGCAGGCCGACGATCTGGCCACTGTCGATGGACAGGCTGACATCGCGTACGACCTGGCGGCCCTTGTAGCTCTTGGCCAGGTGCTGAGCTTTGAGGGTTGCCATCTGTTATTCGGCCTTTTTCTTCGGTTGGATGACCATGTCGATGCGCTGACGAGGTTGGGTCACCTTGCCACCACGACCGGCGGTTGCCACCTGGGTCTTGGTGTTGTAGACGATTTTCTCGCCTTCGGTGGTGTTGCCTTCGTTCTCGACCTTGGCGCGGTCGGTGAGGATGACCATGTCCTTCTGCGCCTGGTACTGGATGGTCACTGCCCAGCCTTTCATCTTGTCGGGCTTGGCGGCCGATTGCTGTTGCTCGAAGTAGGCCAGGTTACCCACCGAAGTCACCACGTCGATATCGCCGGAGGGCGCACGGGTCATGGTCACGGTGTTGCCTTTGATCACCATCGAGCCCTGGGTGATGATGACATCGCCGGTGTAGGTGGCCACGCCCTGCTTGTCGTCCAGGTGCGCGTTGTCAGCCTGGATGCGGATCGGCTGATCACGGTCGTTCGGCAGGGCCAAGGCGCTCGCGCTTCCCAGTGCTGCGCTCAGGCTGAGCAAAAGGGGGAGGGTTTTAACGAGCCTCATACTGTCCTCTTACGTTGGACAGCAGGTCCATCCTGCCGTCTTCCAAGTACGCTTTCATTCCTACGCCCGTGGTCGTGCCACCGGCGCCGTCGATTCTAACGGCTTGATCGGTCTGCGCATATTGCTTCTGCGGGAACACCGTCATGCGGCGGCTGGTAATCAGGGTGTCACGCTGCTTCTCGTCGGTGCGGGCAATACGTACGTTGTCGATCAGTTCAACTTCGCTGCCGTCCGGATTGACCTCTGCGCGCACGCTCTGGACATGCCAGGGGTAAGCGGTGCCGCGGAAAATATGCATGTCTGGCGTGGTCACCAGCGTGATTTCGCTGGCTTTGAGGTGTTCGACCTTGTCGGCGGTCATTTCGTACTGCAGCTTGCCATCGGGCAAGAACTGGACGCTGTGTGCGTTGATCGCATAGTAGTCGATGGCGCTCTCGTCGACCTGGGCCGCAGGCTCGTCGAGGAAGCTCTCCGGACTGATGTTCCAGTAGCCGACTGCGACCAGGACGGCGGCGATGGCCGTCAACAGCAGGGCATTGCGAATTTTCTTGCTGAACATGGCGTGGCCTACAGGTAATGGGCGTTGGCAGCGTCCAGGGTGCCCTGGGCCTGCATGATCAGTTCACAGAACTCGCGGGCGGCGCCTTCGCCGCCGCGGGCCTGGGTGACGCCGTGGGCATGTTCGCGCACGAAGGCTGCGGCGTTGGCCACGGCGATCCCCAGGCCAACCCGGCGAATCACCGGCAGGTCGGGAAGGTCGTCGCCCAGGTACGCCACTTGGTCGTGGCGCAAGCCCAGTTCGGCGAGCAGGCCATCGAGCACCACCAGTTTGTCCTCGCGCCCCTGGAACAGGTGCGGTATGCCGAGATTGCGGGCGCGACGCTCGACCACCGGAGTTTTGCGTCCACTGATGATAGCGGTGGTGACGCCAGAAGCCATGAGCATCTTGATGCCGTGGCCATCCAGGGTGTTGAAGGTCTTGAACTCGCTACCGTCTTCCAGGAAATACAGGCGGCCGTCGGTCAGCACGCCATCGACATCGAAAACGGCCAGTTTGACGGCTTTGGCCCGTTGCATCAGGTCTTGGTTCATTTCACATCACTCCAGCACGCAGCAGGTCGTGCATGTTCAGCGCGCCAGTCGGGCGATCCTGCTCGTCGACCACCACCAGCGCGCTGATCTTGTGGTCTTCCATGATCTTGAGGGCCTCGGCGGCGAGCATTTCGGCGCGGGCGGTCTTGCCATGGACAGTC
The DNA here is from genome assembly GCF_030580795.1 of Pseudomonas boreofloridensis. Lineage (NCBI taxonomy): Bacteria > Pseudomonadati > Pseudomonadota > Gammaproteobacteria > Pseudomonadales > Pseudomonadaceae > Pseudomonas > Pseudomonas boreofloridensis. Next base: position 52,607 of record NZ_JAUQOQ010000005.1, read on the forward strand.
ATCACTTCGTCGATCAGCGTGCGATGCACGTCGATGTTGCGATCCAGGCTGCGGCGCAGGTCACCGTCAGTGAAGACGCCGGCCAGCCGGCCGTCGGGCTCCATGACCACCGTCATGCCCAGGCCCTTGCGCGACATTTCCAGCAGCGCGTCCTTGAGCAGGGTGCCCCGTTGTACCTGCGGCAATTCGTCACCGGCATGCATGACGTGCTCGACCTTGAGTAGCAAGCGACGTCCCAGTGCCCCCCCCGGATGGGAGAAGGCGAAGTCCTCGGCGGTGAAGCCGCGGGCCTCGAGCAAGGCAATGGCCAGCGCGTCGCCCAGCACCAGGGCCGCGGTGGTTGACGACGTCGGAGCCAGGTTCAACGGGCAGGCTTCCTGGGCGACGCTGGCGTCCAGATTCACTTCGGCGGCCTGGGCCAGCGGCGAGTCCACCTTGCCAGTCAGGCTGATCAGGCAGATGCCCAGACGTTTGATCAGCGGCAGCAAGGTCACGATTTCGGCAGTACTGCCGGAATTGGACAGGGCCAGGATGATGTCGTCGCGGGTGATCATGCCCATGTCGCCGTGGCTGGCCTCGGCCGGGTGCACGAAGAACGAGGGTGTCCCGGTACTGGCCAGCGTGGCGGCGATCTTGTTGCCGATATGGCCGGACTTGCCCATGCCGACCACCACGACGCGCCCCTTGCTGCCCAGAATCAGCTCGCAAGCCTTGACGAAATTGTCGTCGATACGCGCCCGCAGGCCTTGTACGGCCTCGAGTTCCAGGCTCAGGGTACGCTGGGCGGAGTGGATCAGCTCGCTGGATTGGCTCATGTCGAAAAAGCAATGCCTGATGAAAAGGCGCCGATTATAGCGACAATGTGAGAAACCCTCACCTTCGAGTTGTCGTAGAGACACGCGCCGGTTGCTGTATGGCGCCTGAACGACCCTGGGAAAGTACCTTGGGGAGCCTTGTACGCAGTGCTATAGTTCGCCGCTGTTTGGCCCGCCGGGACGCACGTGTCTTCCTCATGAGGAGCGGCGTCCATGTTGACGAGGCCACCTAGCAAGGAGTCTAGATGAGTTCGGATAGCGCCTACGCGGTCGAGTTGAAGGGTGTGACCTTCAAACGCGGTTCGCGCAGCATTTTCAACAACGTCGACATCCGTATCCCCCATGGCAAGGTCACCGGCATCATGGGGCCTTCCGGGTGCGGCAAGACCACGCTGCTGCGCCTGATGGGCGCGCAGTTGCGTCCTTCCAGCGGCGAGGTCTGGGTCGCCGGTCAGAACCTGCCTGCGCTGTCGCGCAGCGATCTGTTCGATGCCCGCAAGCAGATGGGCGTATTGTTCCAGAGCGGTGCGTTGTTCACCGATCTGGACGTCTTCGAGAACGTGGCATTCCCCCTGCGGGTACACACCGAACTGCCCGACGAGATGATCCGCGACATCGTGCTGATGAAGCTGCAGGCCGTGGGCCTGCGCGGCGCCATCGACCTGATGCCCGACGAGCTTTCCGGCGGCATGAAGCGCCGTGTCGCGCTGGCCCGTGCCATCGCGCTCGATCCGCAGATACTGATGTACGACGAACCTTTCGTCGGTCAGGACCCCATCGCCATGGGCGTCCTGGTACGACTGATCCGCCTGCTCAACGATGCCTTGGGTATCACCAGTATCGTGGTGTCCCACGACCTGGCCGAGACGGCGAGCATCGCCGACTATCTCTATGTCGTGGGTGACGGTCAGGTGCTGGGGCAGGGCACGCCCGACGAACTGATGGGCTCGGACAACCCGCGCATTCGTCAATTCATGAAGGGCGATCCGGACGGGCCGGTACCCTTTCATTTCCCCGCGCCAGACTACCGCGCCGATCTGCTGGGAGCGCGTTGATGCGCAGAAAATCCTTACTCGAACGCATTCGCCTGTTCGGTCGCGCGGCTATCGACGTGCTGGCCGTGCTTGGGCGTTCCTGCCTGTTCCTCTTCCATGCTCTGGCCGGGCGTGGCGGTATCGGCGGCGGCTTTCAACTGCTCACCCGGCAGTTGTACTCGGTCGGTGTGCTGTCGTTGGCGATCATCGTCGTTTCCGGCATGTTCATCGGCATGGTGCTGGCTCTGCAGGGCTACAGCATTCTCACCAAGTACGGCTCGGAACAGGCCGTGGGCCAGATGGTCGCGCTTACGCTGCTGCGTGAACTGGGTCCGGTCGTCACCGCGTTGCTGTTCGCCGGCCGTGCAGGCTCCGCGCTCACTGCCGAAATCGGCAACATGAAGTCGACCGAGCAGCTCTCCAGCCTGGAGATGATCGGCGTCGATCCGCTCAAGTACATCGTGGCGCCGCGTCTGTGGGCCGGCTTCATCTCGTTGCCGCTGCTGGCCCTGATCTTCAGCGTGGTCGGTATCTGGGGTGGCTCCTGGGTGGCCGTCGACTGGCTGGGCGTCTACGAAGGCTCGTTCTGGGCCAACATGCAGAACAGCGTGTCGTTCAGCGACGACGTGATCAACGGGCTGATCAAGAGCCTGGTGTTCGCCTTCGTCGTCACCTGGATTGCCGTATTCCAAGGGTATGACTGCGAACCCACCTCAGAAGGGATCAGCCGTGCCACCACCAGGACCGTGGTCTATGCCTCGCTGGCCGTCCTGGGTCTGGACTTTATTCTGACCGCCTTGATGTTTGGAGATTTCTGATGCAAAACCGCACCCTGGAAATCGGTGTCGGCCTGTTCCTCCTGGCCGGGATCCTGGCGCTGTTGCTGCTGGCTCTGCGCGTCAGCGGGCTGTCGGCCAGCCCGAGCACCGACACCTATAAAGTTTATGCCTACTTCGACAATATCGCCGGTTTGACTGTCAGAGCGAAGGTGACCATGGCCGGTGTGACCATTGGCAAGGTCACCGCCATCGATCTGGATCGCGACTCCTTCACCGGTCGGGTCACGCTGCAGTTGGACAAGTCGGTCAATAACCTGCCGACCGATTCCACGGCGTCGATCCTGACCGCTGGGTTGCTCGGCGAGAAATACATCGGTATCAGCGTGGGCGGCGAGGAAGCTGTGCTCAAAGAGGGCAGCACGATTCACGACACCCAGTCGGCCCTGGTGCTTGAAGATCTGATTGGCAAGTTCCTGCTCAACTCCGTTGGCAAGGAACCCAAAGAAGCCCAACCAGCTAATTGAGGAATTTCCATGATTTCGATCCTGCGACGTGGTCTGCTGGTGTTGCTGGCGACTCTCCCTTTGATGGCCCTGGCGGCTCCCGGGCAGTCCCCGCGCGATGTGGTGCAAAGCACCACGAATGAGCTGCTGTCCGACCTAAAGGCCAACAAGGCACAGTACCGCTCCAACCCCACGGCGTTTTATGAGGCGCTCAACCGCATCCTTGGCCCTGTGGTCGATGCCGACGGCATCTCCAGAAGCATCATGACGGTCAAGTACTCGCCCAGGGCATCGCCTGAGCAAATGCAGCGCTTCCAGGATAACTTCCGTCGCAGCCTGTTCCAGTTCTACGGCAATGCGCTGCTCGATTACGACAATCAGGGTATTACCGTCGATCCGGGCAGTGCCGTTAAAGATAATCGCGCAACGGTCGGCATGAAGGTTTCCGGCAACAACGGGGCTATCTATCCGGTGTCCTACACCTTGGAAAACCTGGGTGGCGAGTGGAAGGTGCGTAACGTCATCGTCAACGGTATCAATATCGGCAAACTGTTCCGTGACCAGTTCGCCGATGCCATGAATCGCAACCGCAACGACTTGGACAAGACCATCGACGGCTGGGCTGGCGAAGTGGCCAAGGCCAAGGAAACTGCCGACAACTCGCCCGAGAAGGCGGTCAAATGAGCGAGTCCGGGGTAAGCATGGCCCAGCCGGGCGTGCTGAGCCTGGCCGGCGTGCTGGACTATCGCAGCGGGCCCGTCTTGCGCAAACAGGGCAAGGCGCTGATCGCCGCCAGCCGTGAGCCGCGGCTGGTGCTCGATTGCGCGGCGGTGAGCAAATCCAGTAGCGTGGGGCTGTCTTTGCTGCTGGCGTTCATCCGTGATGGGCAAGGCCTCGGCAAGGCATGCGAAGTCCGGAACATGCCCGCTGATATGCGGGAAATCGCCGAGGTCTATGGTCTCGACGAGGTATTGGCGGGCTGATAGCCCGCCTCGCCGAAAACGCCCCTCGGTCAGCGCGTCCAGCTATTGGGCTTCGCAGGCGAGGGGCTTTTTTGTATGATGGCCGACCCGCGCGCACTGGGCGCCGATTGAGGTTGAGCATGCAGGCCGTAGAAGTTAAGAGCTTCCTTGAAGAAAAACTGCCGGGAACCCGGGTCGAAGTTGAGGGCGAAGGCTGCAACTTCCAGTTGAACGTGATCAGCGACGAGCTGGCCGGCCAGAGCCCGGTCAAGCGCCAGCAGGCGATCTATGCTCACCTGAATCCGTGGATCGCCGACGGCAGCATCCATGCGGTAACCATGAAATTTTTCAGCAGCGCAGCCTGGGCTGAGCGCACCTGAGCCAACAGTTGGCGGCGAGATTGAAATGGACAAACTGATTATCACGGGTGGCGCACGTCTCGACGGCGAAATCCGCATTTCCGGGGCCAAGAACGCGGCACTGCCGATTCTTTCGGCGACACTGCTGGCCGATGGCCCGGTTACCGTCGGCAACCTGCCGCACCTGCACGACATCACCACCATGATCGAGCTGTTCGGGCGCATGGGCATCGAGCCTGTGATCGACGAAAAGCTGGCCGTGGAAATCGACCCGCGCACCATCAAGACCCTGGTCGCGCCGTATGAGCTGGTCAAGACCATGCGCGCCTCGATCCTGGTGCTCGGCCCGATGGTCGCTCGCTTCGGTGAGGCTGAAGTGGCCCTGCCAGGCGGTTGCGCCATTGGTTCGCGTCCGGTCGACCTGCACATCCGTGGCCTGGAAGCCATGGGCGCGAAGATCGAGGTCGAAGGCGGCTACATCAAGGCCAAGGCGCCTGAAGGCGGCCTGCGCGGTGCGCACTTCTTCTTCGATACCGTCAGTGTGACCGGTACCGAGAACATCATGATGGCCGCTGCGCTGGCCAAGGGTCGCAGCGTGCTGCAGAACGCGGCGCGCGAGCCTGAGGTGGTCGACCTGGCCAACTTCCTGATCGCCATGGGCGCCAAGATCCAGGGCGCGGGCACCGACACCATTACCATCGATGGCGTCGAGCGCCTGCACTCGGCCACGTACCGGGTGATGCCCGACCGTATCGAGACCGGCACCTACCTGGTCGCCGCCGCCGTCACCGGTGGTCGGGTCAAGGTCAAGGACACCGATCCGACCATCCTCGAAGCGGTCCTGGAGAAACTCAAGGAAGCCGGCGCCGAGATCACCACTGGCGAAGACTGGATCGAGCTGAACATGCACGGCAAGCGGCCCAAGGCCGTCAACCTGCGTACCGCCCCGTACCCGGCGTTCCCCACCGACATGCAGGCGCAGTTCATTTCCCTGAACGCCATCGCCGAAGGCACCGGTGCCGTGATCGAGACCATTTTCGAAAACCGCTTCATGCACGTGTACGAGATGCACCGCATGGGCGCGCAGATTCAGGTCGAAGGTAACACCGCCATCGTCACCGGCGTCACTGCGCTCAAGGGTGCTCCGGTCATGGCCACCGACCTGCGCGCTTCGGCCAGCCTGGTGCTGTCTGCGCTGGTGGCTGAAGGCGATACCTTGATCGATCGCATCTACCACATCGACCGTGGCTACGAGTGCATCGAAGAAAAACTGCAGATGCTGGGCGCGAAGATCCGTCGCGTACCGGGTTAATCCGGCTTCTGCCTGTGATCGGCACAAGGACGTGCCAGCCGAATCGAACGCGGTCGGGTCCAGGACCCGGCCGGCCGTAGCTGCTTAAGGACCGACGTTGCAATGTTGACCATCGCGCTTTCCAAGGGCCGTATTCTCGACGATACCCTGCCGTTGCTGGCCGAGGCCGGTATCGTGCCGACCGAGAATCCGGACAAGAGCCGCAAGCTGATCATCCCAACCACGCAGGACGACGTGCGCCTGCTGATCGTGCGCGCCACCGATGTGCCGACCTATGTCGAGCACGGCGCTGCCGACCTGGGCGTGGCTGGCAAGGACGTGCTGATGGAATACGGCGGCCAGGGGCTCTACGAGCCGCTGGACCTGCAGATCGCCCAATGCAAGCTGATGACCGCCGGTGTGGTGGGTGCGCCGGAGCCCAAGGGGCGTCTGCGCGTAGCCACCAAGTTCGTCAATGTCGCCAAGCGTTACTACGCCGAGCAGGGCCGTCAGGTCGACATCATCAAGCTGTACGGCTCCATGGAACTGGCACCGCTGATCAACCTCGCCGACAAGATCATCGACGTGGTGGACACCGGCAACACCTTGCGCGCCAACGGTCTCGAACCCCAGGAACTGATCGCCACGATCAGCTCGCGACTGGTGGTGAACAAGGCCTCCATGAAGATGCAGCACGCCCGCATCCAGACCCTCATCGACACCTTGCGCAAGGCTGTCGAGTCGCGACACCGCGGTTGACCTCTGCGCGCGACCTTCGCTGTCGCGCCCGTCGATCCGCGTCATTGCCACTTTTCTCGGGTGCCCGCGCGGATCGACTGGTAGCCTAGGGCGCCTGAGCATTCGCCACTAAAACGAGGCCCTCGTCATGACGCTGTCCACTGCAATCGCCCGTCTCAACGCTGCCGATCCGGATTTCGCACGCCATCTGGATCATCTGCTGAGCTGGGAGAGCGTGTCCGACGACGCGGTCAATCAGCGGGTGCTCGACATCATCAAGGCCGTGCGTGAGCGAGGCGACGCCGCGCTGGTGGAGTTCACCCAGCGCTTCGATGGCGTTCAGGCCAGCAGCATCGATGACCTGATCCTCGACCGCGAGCGCCTGGAACTGGCGCTCACGCGCATCACTCCAGCGCAGCGCGAGGCGTTGGAAACCGCTGCCAATCGGGTACGTAGCTACCACGAGCGGCAGAAACAGGACTCCTGGCAGTACACCGAGGCCGATGGCACGGTGCTGGGCCAGAAAGTCACTCCGCTGGACCGCGCCGGGCTGTACGTGCCGGGCGGCAAGGCGTCCTACCCTTCGTCGGTACTGATGAACGCGATTCCTGCCAAGGTTGCCGGGGTTGGCGAAGTGGTCATGGTGGTGCCGACGCCACGGGGCGAGCTGAACGAGCTGGTGCTGGCCGCGGCCTGCATTGCCGGGGTCGATCGGGTGTTCACCGTTGGCGGTGCACAGGCAGTCGCAGCGTTGGCCTACGGCACCGAAAGCGTCCCGCAGGTGGACAAGATCGTCGGCCCGGGCAACATCTACGTGGCCACTGCCAAGCGCCATGTGTTCGGTCAGGTCGGCATCGACATGATCGCCGGCCCTTCGGAGATCCTCGTGGTCTGCGATGGTCAGACCGATCCGGACTGGATCGCCATGGACCTGTTCTCCCAGGCCGAGCACGACGAAGATGCCCAGGCGATCCTGGTCAGCCCGGATGCCGATTTCCTCGACCGCGTCGCCGCCAGCATCGAAAAACTGCTGCCGACCATGGAGCGCGCCGACATCATCGAGAAATCGATCAATGGTCGGGGTGCGCTGATCCAGGTGCGCGACATGCAGCAGGCCATCGAGGTGGCCAATCGCATCGCGCCCGAACACCTGGAGCTTTCGCTGGCCGACCCGCAGGCCTGGCTGGGGCAGATCCGCCATGCCGGAGCGATCTTCATGGGACGTCACACCAGCGAAGCACTGGGCGACTACTGCGCTGGCCCCAATCACGTGTTGCCTACCTCCGGCACGGCGCGATTCTCCTCACCGCTGGGCGTCTACGACTTCCAGAAGCGCTCCTCGATCATTTTCTGCTCCGAGCAGGGTGCCTCGCAGTTGGGGCATACCGCATCCGTACTGGCCCGTGGCGAGTCGTTGACCGCCCACGCGCGCAGCGCCGAATTCCGTATTCTCGACAACAAGGGGAACTGAACATGAGTCGATTCTGGAGCCCCTTCGTCAAGGATCTGGTGCCCTATGTCCCAGGCGAGCAACCCAAGCTCGCACGGTTGGTGAAGCTCAACACCAACGAAAACCCCTACGGCCCATCACCCAAGGCCTTGCAGGCCATGCGCGAGCAGTTGAACGATGACCTGCGCCTGTACCCGGACCCCAACGGTGATCGGCTCAAGCAGGCAGTCGCTGAGTACTATGGCGTCAGCGCGCAGCAGGTGTTCGTCGGCAATGGCTCGGACGAGGTGCTGGCACACATCTTCCACGGACTGTTCCAGCACCCGGGGCCGCTGCTGTTCCCGGACATCAGCTACAGCTTCTATCCGGTGTACTGCGGTCTGTACGGCATTGCGTACCAAGCCGTGGCGCTGGACGAGGCGTTCCAGATCCGCATCGAGGACTATCAGCGCCCCAATGCCGGCATCATCTTCCCCAATCCCAACGCGCCCACGGGTTGTCTGCTGCCATTGCAGGCCATCGAGCAACTGCTGCAGGCCAATCGTGACTCGGTGGTGGTGGTGGACGAAGCCTATATCGACTTCGGCGGCGAGACGGCGATCAGCCTGGTCGCGCGCTACGACAACCTGCTGGTCACCCAGACCTTGTCCAAGTCGCGTTCGCTGGCTGGGCTGCGGGTCGGTCTGGCCGTCGGGCATCCCGATCTGATCGAAGCCCTGGAGCGGATCAAGAACAGCTTCAACTCCTACCCGCTGGACCGCATGGCCATTGCCGGCGCGGCTGCAGCGTTCGAGGACGAGGCCTATTTCGCACAGACGTGCCAAAAGGTCATCGACAGCCGCGAGGCACTGGTCGAGCAACTGACCGCGCGCGGCTTCGAGGTGCTGCCCTCGGCGGCCAACTTCATCTTCGCTCGCCATCGGCAACAGGACGCTGCACAACTGGCGGCGCGTCTACGTGAACACGGGGTGATCGTGCGTCACTTCAAGCAGACCCGCATCGACCAGTTCCTGCGCATCACCATCGGCACGCCGGAGATGAACCAGGCGCTGCTCGACGCGTTGCCCGCTTGAAGCGGGTTAACGGGGCCGAGCCCGAACAGCACGAAGCCGACGAGTGGCTGATCGATGCCGAGGCCGATGACGAGCAGGTCCAGCAGCAGCCGGTGACGCTGCAGCGCCCCTGGCTGCTGTTGCTGGGCCTGGTGCTGGTCGCTCTGAACCTGCGCCCGGCGCTGTCGAGCATGGCGCCGGTGCTGGGGCAGGTGTCCGATGGCCTGGGCTTGAACGCTTCGGCGGCAGGTCTGCTGACTACCCTGCCAGTCTTGTGCCTGGGGCTTTTCGCGCCGTTGGCACCCGTGCTGGCGCGGCGCCTGGGCAGCGAACGGGTAATTCTCGGCATTCTGCTGATGCTGGCCCTGGGTATCGTGGTGCGCAGTGCGTTGGGTGTCGCTGGAGTCTTCATCGGCAGTCTCATCGCCGGTGCCAGTATCGGCATCATCGGCGTGTTGCTGCCAGGCATCGTGAAACGGGATTTCCCCGCCCATGCCGGCACGCTGACTGGGGTCTACACCATGGCCTTGTGCCTGGGCGCGGCCATGGCGGCGGGCAGTACCGTGCCGCTCAGTCATGTCTTCGACGACCGTTGGGCGCTGGGCCTGGGCTTCTGGGCCGTGCCTGCGCTGCTGGCGATGCTGGTGTGGATGCCGCAGGCTCGCCAGGGGCACGGCGCCCATAAGGTCGCCTACCGGGTACGGGGCCTCTGGCGCGATCCGCTGGCCTGGCAGGTGACCTTGTACATGGGCCTGCAGTCGTCGCTGGCCTACATCGTGTTCGGCTGGTTGCCCTCCATCCTCATCGGCCGTGGCCTGAGCCCGACCGAAGCAGGGCTGGTGCTGTCCGGATCGGTGCTGGTGCAACTGATCAGTTCGCTCAGCGCCCCGTGGCTGGCCACCCGAGGCAAGGATCAGCGGCTGGCGATCGTGCTGGTCATGCTGATTACCCTGTGCGGGTTGTTCGGCTGTCTGTACGCCCCGGTTTCCGGGCTCTGGGGCTGGGCCGTGTTGTTGGGGCTGGGGCAGGGCGGCACCTTTGCCTTGGCCTTGACCCTGATCGTATTGCGTTCGAAGGACGCCCACGTCGCCGCCAACCTGTCTAGCATGGCTCAAGGCGTGGGCTACACCCTGGCATCGATGGGGCCGTTCGCCGTTGGCCTGGTGCACGACCTGACCGGCGGCTGGGCTGCGGTGGGCTGGATCTTCGGCGTGCTGGGCCTGGGCGCTATCGTCTTCGGGCTGGGTGCCGGGCGGGCCCTGCATGTGCAGGTGGTCAGCGAGCGTGTGCAGCGCTGAACGCCCGCTCATTGGCTTGTTCACCGCAATGATGGGCATGGCGCCCGCAGGTTGCGCGGATTATCGTGCAGCCTTCAATCCCTTTCACGGATCTGCCCCATGAGCGACGCCAACAGCGCCTTGATCACCCGTTTCTACCAGGCCTTCCAGCGCCTGGACGCCGAGGCCATGGTGGCCTGCTACAGCGACGACATCGTCTTCAGCGATCCGGCCTTCGGTACCCTGAGGGGCAAGGATGCAGGCGATATGTGGCGAATGTTGGTCAGCCGCGCCAAGGATTTCTCCCTGACCTTCGACCATGTGCGCGCCGACACGCGCGGCGGCAGCGCGCATTGGGTCGCCACCTATGTGTTTGGCCAGACCGGCCGTACGGTGGTCAACGATATCCAGGCCTGCTTCGTGATTCGCGACGGCTTGATCTGCCAGCATGACGACAGCTTCGATGTGTGGCGCTGGTCGCGTCAGGCACTGGGTACGCCAGGCCTGCTGTTGGGCTGGAGTCCGATGCTGCGCAACAAGGTGCGTCAGCAGGCGTTGAATGGCCTGCGCGCGTTCCAGGCGCGCTGAGGCGTAGCGTCGTGGAAGGTGAGTCGATAGCCGAGGCGCCAGGCAAGCCTTGGTTCGTCTATCTGGTCCGGGCGGCCAATGGCTCGCTGTACTGCGGTATCAGCGACGATCCCCAGCGGCGCTTTCTCAAGCACTGCAGCGGGCAGGGCGCGCGCTATTTCAAGACCAGCCCTGCGCAGGCGCTGGTGTATGTGGAGCAGTGGCCCGACAGGCGCCAGGCGCTGCAACAGGAGCGGCTGGTGAAGAAGCTGCGCAAGTGCGCCAAGGAGGCCCTGGTGGCCTCCTATGTCAGTGAGCAGGTCGCAACCGAACTCAGTCCTTGCGACGTTTGAGCTGATCGACCAACTGCGTGGGCAGGCCTTTGATCACCAGCGTGCCGGCCGCTTCGTCATACTCGATCTTCGAGCCCAGCAGGTGCGCTTCGAAGCTGATCGACAAGCCCTCGGCCCGGCCGGTGAAGCGACGGAATTGGTTGAGGGTGCGCTTATCCGCTGGGATTTCCGGCGATAGCCCGTAATCCTTGTTGCGAATATGGTCGAAGAACGCTTTGGGGCGGTCTTCGTCGATCAGGCTCGACAGTTCTTCCAGGGTGATCGGCTCGCCCTGCTTGCTTTGACTGGTGGCGTAGTCGACCAGGGTCTGGGTCTTTTCCCGCGCCGCTTCTTCAGGCAGATCCTCGCTCTCGACGAAGTCGCTGAAGGCCTTGAGCAAGGTACGGGTTTCGCCAGGGCCGTCGACGCCTTCCTGGCAGCCGATGAAATCACGGAAGTAGTCCGAAACCTTCTTGCCGTTCTTGCCCTTGATGAAGGAAATGTACTGGCGTGAGTGCGTGTTGTTGTTCCATTCGGACAGATTTATACGCGCCGCCAGATGCAGTTGCCCCAGGTCCAGGTGACGCGATGGCGTGACGTCCAGTTCGGCGTTCACTGCCACGCCTTCGCTGTGGTGCAGCAAGGCGATGACCAGGTACTCGGTCATGCCTTGCTGGTAATGGGCGAACAGCACATGACCACCCGTGGACAGGTTGGACTCCTCCATCAGCTTCTGCAGGTGCTCGACCGCCACGCGGCTGAAGGTGGCGAAGTCTTTTTCCTGCTCCTGGTACTGCTTGAGCCAGCCGCTGAGCGGATAGGCGCCGGACTCGCCATGGAAGAAGCCCCAGGCTTTGCCCTGTTTGGCGTTGTAGCTGTCGTTGAGGTCAGCCAGAAGATTTTCGATGGCATCCGATGCAGCCAGTTCGGTGTCTCGTGCATGGAGCACGGCGGGGCTGCCATCGGGCTTCTTGTCGATCAGGTGAACGATGCAATGACGGATTGGCATGGAATTCTCTGAAAAAAGGGGCGGTGGAACGCCGCGCTGCAAAGTCTCGCAGTTTACCGCAGGGCGGGGGCGATGCAGTGGTCAGATCGTGGCAGATACACGGTGCTGTATGTTTTTTGATCAAAAGTCGGTTTTTTCGGCAAAACCCCCGAAAAACCTGAATAAAAACAGTGTCGGCAGCGGATATTTCCGCAGGCCTGTGTTAGTTTTGCGCCGTCTTGCGCCCCTTGGGGTGGCGCATTGCTGGCAGCTCGCTTGCCTCGTGTCGAACCAAACGTCGATTTGCGCATCTACATTCGCGATTGGCGAGGCTAGCCGGGACTTCCGTGCAGGCCCGATAACGATGAAGCACGCTGCATACCTCTGATTTGATAGGGAAGGAACACCACCATGGCATTGACCAAAGACCAACTGATTGCCGACATCGCCGAAGCCATCGATGCGCCGAAGACCACCGCGCGCAACGCCCTGGAGCAACTGGGCCAGATCGTTGCCGACCAACTGGAAAACGGCGCTGAAATCACTCTGCCGGGCATCGGCAAGCTGAAAGTCTCCGAGCGTCCTGCCCGTACCGGCCGTAACCCTTCGACTGGCGCTGCCATCGAAATCGCGGCCAAGAAAGTCGTCAAGTTCGTACCTGCAAAAGTGCTGACCGACGCCGTCAACAAGTAATTGTCGATGCTTCGTTGAAACCGCGCCCGGCTTGTCCGGGCGCGTTTTTTTCATGCCCGCGTTTTGTCTCGACCGCTGGACCAGGCAGCCCGGGCGCTGTCGTCGTGGAAGCTCCAGGCGACCATGCGGCTTTGCTTCTGCCCTTGGCCCATCGCGACCACGCGTTGGTCACTGACGCCCGCTTGCTTCAGTGCTGCTTCGATCCCGGGCAGGTTGCCGACTTTGGACACCAGACTGGTGAACCACAGCACTTGGCTGGCGTACTGCACGCTTTCGCTGATCAACTGGCTGACGAAGCGAATCTCGCCCCCTTCGCACCACAGCTCATTGTTCTGCCCACCGAAGTTGAGCACCGGCAACCGGCGCTTGGGGTCCTGCTTGCCGAGGTTCTTCCATTTGCGCTGGCTGCCGCGCGTGGCTTCTTCGCGCGAGGCGTGGAAGGGCGGATTGCACAGGGTCAGGTCGAAGCGTTCGCTGGCCTGCAGCAGGCCGCTGAGGATACGGGTGCGCTCAGGTTGCTGGCGCAGCGTGATGGCCTTGCTCAGGCCATTGGCCTGGACGATGGTCTTGGCCGAGGCCAGTGCCACCTGATCGATGTCCGAGCCCAGGAATGACCAGCGGTAGTCACTGTGCCCGATCAGTGGGTAGATGCAGTTGGCGCCGACGCCGATGTCCAGTGCGCGCACTTTCGGGCCGCGTGGAATCTGTCCGCTGCTGTCTTCGGCGAGCAGATCGGCCAGCACATGAATGTAATCGGCGCGGCCTGGGATGGGCGGGCAGAGGTAATCGGCGGGAATGTCCCAGTGCTGGATGCCGTATTGGGCCTTGAGTAACGCGCGGTTGAACACGCGCACGGCTTCGGGATTGGCGAAGTCGATGCTGGGTTTGCCATGGGGATTGGTGAGGGTGAAGCGGGCCAGATCGGGGTGTGCCTCGATCAGCCGGGGAAAGTCGTAGCGGCCCTGATGGCGGTTGCGTGGGTGCAGGGTAGGTTTGTCGATCATGGTCGCATCCGGTGTTGCGAACCTTTCGCGGCCCTGTCGCGGCGAGGCCGCTCCGGCAAGCGCCTAGTGGCGTGCAGGAGCGGCCTCGTGCCGCGACAGGGCCGCCAAGCGGCCCCAACGGTGTGTTGATTACAGCGCAGCGATCCGCGCGTGTTGCTCGGTGAAGTTGGCCAGTGCCTGTTCGGACTCAGCCAGCTTGGCGCGCTCCTTCTCGATCACCGCCGGCGGTGCCTTGTCGACGAAGGCGGCGTTGGACAGCTTGCCGCCGACCCGCTGGACTTCGCCCTGCAGGCGCTGGATTTCCTTATTCAGGCGGGCCAGCTCGGCATCCTTGTCGATCAGGCCAGCCATGGGCACCAGCACCTGCAGATCGCCTACCAGGGCGGTCGCCGACAGCGGCGCTTCGTCCTGCTCGGTGAGCACGGTGAAGGACTCGACCTTGGCCAGCTTCTTGAGCAGGGCTTCGTTGTCCTGCAGGCGACGCTGGTCGTCGGCGTTGGCGTTCTTCAGGAACAGCGGCAGCGGCTTGCCTGGGCCAATGTTCATTTCGGCGCGAATGTTGCGCAGGCCCACCATCAATTCTTTGAGCCACTCGATATCGCCCTCTGCGACCGTATCGATGCGGCTTTCGTTGGCCACAGGCCACGACTGCAGCATGATGGTCTTGCCCTGAACACCGGCCAGCGGCGCGATGCGCTGCCAGATTTCTTCGGTGATGAAGGGCATGAACGGATGGGCCAGGCGCAGCACCACTTCCAGCACGCGCACCAGCGTGCGACGCGTGCCGCGAGCACGCTCGATTGGCGCGTTCTCGTCCCACAGCACCGGCTTGGACAGCTCCAGGTACCAGTCGCAGTACTGGTTCCAGACGAACTCGTAGAGCGCCTGGCTGGCCAGGTCGAAACGGAACTGCTCGAGCTGGCGGGTCACCTCGGCTTCGGTGCGTTGCAACTGCGAGATGATCCAGCGATCGGCCAGCGACAGCTCACAGGCTTCGCCGTTCTGGCCGCAATCTTCGCCCTTGTCCAGCACGTAGCGGGCGGCGTTCCAGATCTTGTTGCAGAAGTTGCGATAGCCTTCGACACGGCCCATGTCGAACTTGATGTCGCGACCGGTGGAGGCCAGGGAGCAGAAGGTGAAGCGCAGGGCGTCGGTGCCGTAGCTGGCGATGCCCTCGGGGAATTCGGCCTTGGTCTGCTTGGCGATCTTCTCGGCCAGCTTGGGCTGCATCATGCCGCTGGTGCGTTTCTCCAGCAGCGCCTCGAGGGTGATGCCGTCGACGATGTCCAGCGGGTCGAGCACGTTGCCCTTGGACTTGGACATTTTCTGTCCCTGACCGTCACGCACCAAGCCGTGCACGTACACGGTCTTGAACGGCACCTGCGGGGTGCCGTCTTCGTTCTTGATCAGGTGCATGGTCAGCATGATCATCCGGGCGACCCAGAAGAAGATGATGTCGAAGCCTGTGACCAGCACGTCGGTGGAGTGGAATTTCTTCAGGAACTCGGTCTGTTCCGGCCAGCCCAGGGTGGAGAAGGTCCACAGCCCCGAGCTGAACCAGGTGTCCAGGACATCGTCGTCCTGGCGCAGGGTCACGTCGGCACCCAGGTTGTGCTTGCTGCGCACTTCCTGTTCGTTGCGCCCGACATACACCTGGCCAGCTTCGTCATACCAGGCTGGGATGCGGTGGCCCCACCACAGCTGACGGCTGATGCACCAGTCCTGGATGTCGCGCATCCAGGAGAAGTACATGTTCTCGTACTGCTTGGGCACGAACTGGATCCGGCCATCCTCCACGGCAGCGATGGCAGGCTCGGCCAGGGGCTTGGTGGAGACGTACCACTGGTCGGTCAGCCAAGGTTCGATGATGGTGCCGGAGCGGTCGCCCTTGGGCACCTTCAAGGCGTGGTCGTCGACACTCACCAGCAGGCCCTGGGCATCCAGATCAGCCACCATCTGCTTGCGCGCGACGAAACGGTCGAGCCCGGCGTACTGGGCCGGCAGGGACGTATCGACGCCCTCGTTGACGCTGCCATCGAGGTTGAAGGCCTGCACGGCGGCGAGCACGCTGGCGTTCTTGTCGAAGATGTTCAGCAGCGGCAGGTCGTGGCGCTTGCCGACTTCGTAGTCGTTGAAATCGTGGGCTGGGGTGATCTTCACGCAGCCGGTGCCGAATTCAGGGTCGCAGTAATCGTCAGCGATGATCGGGATACGGCGACCGACCAGCGGCAGCTCGACGAATTGGCCGATCAGGGCCTGGTAGCGCTCATCGTTCGGATTGACCGCAACGGCGACGTCGCCCAGCAGGGTTTCCGGACGGGTGGTGGCCACCACCAGGTGGTCCTTGCCTTCGGCCGTGGTGGCGCCATCGGCCAGCGGGTAGCGCAGGTTCCACAGATGGCCCTTTTCGTCGTGGCTTTCCACTTCGAGGTCGGAAATGGCGGTGTGCAGCTTGGTGTCCCAGTTGACCAGGCGCTTGCCGCGGTAGATCAGACCGTCTTCATGCAGGCGCACGAACGCTTCTTTCACTGCTTCGGACAGGCCGTCGTCCATGGTGAAGCGCTCACGGCTCCAATCGACCGACGAACCCAGGCGACGAATCTGACGGCTGATGTTGCCGCCGGACTGGTCTTTCCACTCCCAGACTTTTTCCAGGAACTGCTCGCGGCCCAAGTCGTGACGATTCTGGCCTTTGGCTTCGAGCTGGCGTTCGACGAGCATCTGCGTCGCGATGCCGGCATGGTCGGTGCCCGGCTGCCACAGGGTGTCGCGGCCCTGCATGCGGCGGAAGCGAATCAGGGCGTCCATGATCGCGTTGTTGAAGCCGTGGCCCATGTGCAGGCTGCCGGTGACGTTCGGCGGCGGGATCATGATGGTGTAGGACTCGCCTGCACCTTGCGGAGCGAAATAGTTTTCCGACTCCCAGGTGTTGTACCAGGAAGTTTCGATGGCGTGCGGCTGGTAGGTCTTATCCATGCGCGGCGGGACCCTTAGGCATTAATTCGGGAAAGCCGGGAAGTATAACCAAGCTGCGAGCTGCAAGCGACAAGGAGGGCGCGCGTCAGGCTCATCGAAGCTGGACCACGATGAGCGCAACGCGCAGCGCGCAGCGGCTTACTCCGAACGCTTGATCAGGCGTTCCATGCGCGCCTCGAGGCGACGCTTGATTTCGGCTTCGATGTGCGGGGTGTAGTCGTTGATCACGTCTTGCATGATCGATTGCGCGGCGGCGCGCAACTCGGCGTCCAGGTGCAACAGGGTGTCCTGGCGGCGGGTTTGCGAGTCTTCGGCTGGCGCCGGTGCCGGTTCGGCGCTTGTCTCGGAAACGGGCAACGGCTCGTCGAGGTGCAGGGGCATCTGCTCGACGGTTTCGGTGAGCAGCGGCGGCTGCAGGTCGGCGTCGCCCAACAGCTGGCGAATCGACTCGAGGTCGTCGAGCAGGTGGGCGGATGGGTTCTGGGAAGTGGGTTTGTCCATCGTCGTCAAAGTCGCTGTAAGCGGTGATCTTGCAGAGCATAGCCCTGTTCACGGTAGAAACGGAATCGGTCTCGGGCCGACTGGCGGATGGCTGCGTCCTCGACGACGATTTCCGCCACCCGCTCGAACTGGCCGACGAAGGCCGGCACACTGGCGCCGAGGTTGATCAACAGGTCGCGATGTTCGCCCGCACTGGCGTCGATGCCCAAGGCCACCTGGGCTTCAGAGTGCTGCTCGGCCAGGTCGTGGGGGACGAACGCCTCGCCCCTGAAGCGCCACAGGCGTTCGTCCAGATCCACGCGCTGCGCCTCGTCCTGGCAATGCAGGTAGACCCGATGGCCCAGGCGCCAAGCCTTCTCGCACAGCTTGCAGGCGAAGTCCAGGCGCGCCGACAGCGAGTCGGTGGGCAGAATGTAGAAGTCGACTTTGCTCATGGTCGGTCAGGTCGTCAGCGACGAGGCGACGGCAACGCCATCGCCTCGCTGCCATCAAACGCCCGCGCGGTCCAGCAAGTACTGGGTCAGCAGGGGCACCGGACGCCCGGTGGCGCCTTTGTCCTTGCCGCCGCTGGTCCAGGCGGTGCCGGCGATGTCCAGGTGCGCCCAGCTGTAGTTCTTGGCGAAGCGCGACAGGAAGCAGCCGGCGGTGATGCTGCCCGCCTTCGGGCCGCCGATGTTGGCGATGTCGGCGAACGGGCTGTCCAGTTGTTCCTGGTATTCCTCGAACAGCGGCAGTTGCCAGGCGCGGTCGTCGGCGCGCTTGCCGGCGTCGAGCAGTTGACCGACCAGATCGTCGTTGTTACCCATCAGGCCGGAGGTGTGGCTGCCCAGGGCGACGATGCAGGCACCGGTGAGGGTGGCGATATCGATCACGGCCTGCGGCTTGAAGCGCTCGGCGTAGGTCAGGGTATCGCACAGCACCAGACGGCCCTCGGCATCGGTGTTGAGGATTTCCACGGTCTGCCCGCTCATGGTGGTGACGATGTCGCCAGGTCGGGTCGCGCCGCCACTGGGCATGTTCTCGGCGCAGGCCAGCAGGCACACCAGGTTGATCGGCAGTTGCAGTTCGAGCACCGCGCGCAGGGTGCCGAACACGCTGGCCGCACCACCCATGTCGTATTTCATTTCATCCATGCCGGCGCCCGGCTTGAGGCTGATGCCGCCGGTGTCGAAGGTGATGCCCTTGCCGACCAGCACGAACGGCTTGTCGGTCTTCTTGGCGCCCTGGTACTGCATGACGATCAGTCGTGGCGGCTGATCGCTGCCCTGGCCGACGGCGTAGAACGCGCCCATGCCCAGGTCCTTGATCTTCTTCTCGTCGAGCACTTCGACCTTCAGGCCCTTGTGCGCCTTGCCCAGATCCTTGGCCTGCTCGGCGAGGAAGCTGGGGTGGCAGATGTTCGGTGGCAGGTTGCCCAGGTCGCGGGTCAGCGCCATGCCGCTGGTGATGGCGGTGGCGTGCTTGACCGCGCGCTCGACCTCGGACAGGCCGGCCTTGTCGGCCAGCAGGGTGACCTTCTTCAGGGCGCGCGGCTCGGCTTTCTGGCTCTTGAAACGGTCGAACACGTAGGTGCCGTCGAGCAGGGTTTCTGCCAGCAGGCGGTATTTGCCGTAATGACCGTCACGATTGGTCACGGCGATGTCGTCCAAGGCCAGCACGGCGTCGGTGCCGGCCAGGTTGCGCAGAGCCCCGGCGACGCTGGCGACCAGCTTGCGCCAGGTGCGGTCGCCCAAAGCCTCTTCCTTGCCGCAGCCGACCAGCAGTACGCGCTCGGCCTTGAGGCCCGGCAGGTTGTGCAGCAACAGGGTCTGACCCGGCTTGCCGACCAGATCGCCGCGCTTGAGGATGGCTGCCAGGGCGCCTTCTGTCGCCAGGTCGATGGCCTTGGCGACGGCGCCAAGCTGACGGCCTTCACCGACCGGAACGACCAGAGTGGCGGTTTTCACGGATGCTGCGGCTACGGTCTTTACAACCAGTTGCATGTGAGGGTCCCCGAATGATCTGTAGAGTGGCGACGGCCGCGCAAGCGACGCGCCCGGCCTGGCGGCGCTGTCGCGGGCCAGTGGAAAAGCTGCCAGTTTGAGCCTGCCGGCGCCTCGCTGACAACCCCGGAGCCCGCTTTTGCAGGGGGGCGTCCGGCTTTCGCCAGTCAGGACATTCGCTGTGATGCGCCGCCAAGTGACAGGCGCCCCCAATCACAGGATAATGCGCGCACTTTTGAATGGAGGTTCGCTGCTGGCGAACCGGCGCGGGTCCTGACTGTCCTTTCAGTCAGTGTCCTGGCAATCCGCCCCTGACAACCCAGGAGTGTCTGGTTTGATCGTCTTTCGTTATCTGTCCCGCGAGGTCCTGGTCACCTTGAGCGCCGTCAGCGCCGTGCTGTTGGTGATCATCATGAGCGGGCGCTTCATCAAGTACCTGGCCCAGGCGGCCCAGGGTGCACTCGATCCGGGTGTGCTGTTCCTGATCATGGGCTTCCGCCTGCCGGGCTTTCTGCAGCTGATCCTGCCGCTTGGGTTGTTCCTCGGCATCCTGCTGGCCTATGGCCGGCTCTACCTGGAAAGCGAGATGACCGTGCTTTCGGCCACCGGCATGAGCCAGCAGCGCCTGTTGGCGCTGACCATGGCGCCGGCTGCGCTGGTCGCGCTGTTGGTGGCGTGGCTGAGTCTGAGCCTGGCGCCGTTGGGCGTCGCCCAGGTGCAGAAGATCGTGGCCCAGCAAGATGCCTTGACCGAGTTCGATACCCTGGTGCCCGGTCGCTTCCAGAGCCTGCGTGACGGCACCCGTGTCACCTATGCCGAAACGATGTCCGACGATCGGGTCAATCTCGGTGGCGTGTTCATCTCCGAGAAGCGCTTCAATCAAGACAAGACCAAGGACCGTGCGCCTTCGGTACTGGTCGCCGAAAAGGGCCATCAGGAAGTCCAGGCCGACGGCAACCGCTACCTGATCCTGGAAAACGGCTATCGCTACGATGGCAACCCAGGCGAGGCCGGTTATCGTGCGATCAAGTACGAGACCTACGGTGTGCAATTGCCCAAGCCGGAAGTCAGCCAGGAGGTCACCGAGCGCGAAGCCATCCCGACCTCCGACCTGATCGGGCACGACGGTCTGCGCGAGCGCGCCGAGCTGCAATGGCGGCTGTCGCTGCCGCTGCTGGTCTTCATCGTGACGCTGCTGGCGGTGCCGCTGGCCAGGGTCAATCCACGCCAGGGTCGCTTCCTCAAGCTGCTGCCGGCGATTCTTCTGTACATGGCCTACCTGACGATGCTGATTTCCGTTCGCGGTGCCCTGGAGAAAGGCAAGCTGCCGATTTCCCTTGGCTTCTGGTGGGTACACACGCTGTTCCTGCTCATCGGTCTTGCGCTGATGTACTGGGAGCCGCTGCGCTTGAAGATGGCCTCGCGCCGTGCGGGGGTGAGCCGTGGTTAAACTCGACCGCTACATTGGCAAGAGCGTACTGCTGGCCATTCTCGCCGTGCTGGGGATCATCCTCGGCCTGGCCTCGCTGTTCGCCTTCATCGACGAGATGGGTGACCTGAGCGACACCTACAGCCTGCTCGATGCCAGCAGCTATGTGCTGCTCACCGCGCCGCGCCGCCTCTACGACATGCTGCCGATGGCCGCACTGATCGGTTGCCTGATTGGCCTGGGCAGCCTGGCCAGCAGCAGCGAATTGACCATCATGCGTGCCGCTGGCGTGTCCATCGGCCGCATCGTCTGGGCGGTGATGAAGCCGATGCTGGTGCTGATGCTGGTCGGCCTGTTGATTGGCGAATACGTCGCCCCGGTCACCGAGAACAAGGCCCAGGCCGAGCGTTCGTTGGCCCAGGGCGGTGGCGAGGCGCAGAGCTCCAAGCGAGGCATGTGGCACCGCCAGGGCGACGAGTTCGTGCACATCAACTCGGTGCAGCCCAACGGCCTGCTGCTGGGCGTGACTCGCTACCGTTTCGACGACGAGCGCAAGATTCTCAGTTCCAGCTTCGCCCGTCGCGCCTTTTACAAGGATGAGCGCTGGGTGCTGCATGACGTCAACACCACGTTCTTCAAGGGCGATCACACCGAAGTGGTGCAGGTGCCGGAAGAACTCTGGGATGTTTCGGTGACGCCGGAACTGCTCAATACCGTGGTGCTGCCGCCCGAATCGCTGTCGATGACTGGGCTGTGGGAGTACATCCATTACCTGGCCGATCAGGGTCTCAACAATGCCCGCTACTGGCTGGCGTTCTGGAGCAAGATTCTGCAGCCGGTGGTGACCGCCGCATTGGTGCTGATGGCGATCTCCTTCATCTTCGGTCCGCTGCGCTCGGTGACCTTGGGTCAGCGCGTGTTCACCGGGGTGCTGGTGGGCTTCGTGTTCCGCATCGCCCAGGATTTGCTCGGTCCCTCGAGCCAGGTATTCGGCTTCCCGCCGTTGCTGGCGGTGGTGATACCGGCAGGGGTCTGCGCCCTTGCAGGGGTATGGCTGCTACGAAGGGCGGGATGAGCCTAGCCTTGGCGTAAATGAAAAAGCCGACCCTAGGGTCTAATGCTGTTCACTTAATATCTGTATTGCTGGAATTAGGGCTGCTGCGCAGCCCATCGCGACGCAAGGCCGCTCCCACAGGGTCCGTACAGCCCCATGTTTCAGGGTTTGCGCGGACTTTGTGGGAGCGGCCTTGTGCCGCGAAAGGGCCGCGAAGCGGACCCAGCATTCTTTAAGTGAACAGCATTACGACCCTAGGGTCGGCTATTTGCTGGCCGCTGCGCAGAGCCTAGGCTGGCCGCAGTCATTTCTTCGATTTTGGTACGCGTACCAGCCGGGTTTCGGAGTAGATGTCATGCCAACTGCGTTTGTGCTTGTCGATCAGCGACCAGATAAAGCCCAGGCCCAGGCACAGCCAGGACGCGATCGAGACCACGAAGCGCAGTAGAGCCTGCCACAATGTGATGGCGCTGCCGTCGGCATTCTGTACGCGCACTCCCCAGACCTGCATGCCCAGCGTCTGGCCGCCGTGGGTCCAGAACTTGGCGAAGAAGCCGAACAGTGCGAACAGCAGTACCGTGGACAGCAGCGGGTCGCCATCCAGCGCGCCCGCCTCGGTGAGCGATCGCATGCGAGCCTCGCCGATGATCGACATCTGGATCAGCTTGTAGACGCCCGCCGTCACGATCAGCAGGGCCGTGCAGAGCAGGAAGTCGTAGAACATCGCTGCCAGGCGTCGGCCAAGGCCGACAGGCGGGAATTCACCCTGTGGATTGAGCAAGGGCTTGGTCATGCACAGTGGCTCCGAAAGACGAAGCCGCCATTCTACGGTTAAAAAAAAGCCCCTGCACTTGGCAGGGGCTTTTTCGAAGCCGGATCGGCTTACTCTGCAACCTGAACCTTGTCAGCTTGCATGCCTTTCTGGCCTTGCACGGCTTCGAAGGTGACCTTCTGGCCTTCTTTCAGGCTCTTGAAGCCATTGCCTTCGATCGCGCGGAAGTGAACGAACAGATCCGCACCGCTTTCGGGGGTAATGAAGCCGTAACCTTTCTCGTCATTGAACCACTTGACGGTACCGTTCTGACGCTCAGCCATTTTCTTGCTTCCTATGAATCTTTAGATAGTGATTTCAGTTTCTTTCGTTTTGGAAGGACGAAAGAGTACTGGGCTGGGTTGCAGGAAAGTAAGAGACGTCAGACGGGTTGTAGCAAAATTCGGCTACTGGCCCAGGTCACGAACTGTTGCGACCCATGCAAACACAGTGAGCCGACTCTACGCCAACTCTCGCGACAAAAACAAGCCCCGAATCGCCTCCAGATCAGGCTTTTGCCGATTACCGACACAATGGTCGCAAACAGCATGGCGCCTGGGCTGGCGCCATGTTCGAAAGTTATTAAATGGGTTCGCAATCGAATAAGCGAGCGCTTAATGAATTACCTTCAACCTCGGTAGTAACGCGGTACAACGAAAGGCATTTTGCTGACCCTCAAGGCAACTTGTTTGCCCCGCACCACGGCGAACAGCGGCGTTTCCAATGCACTGTGTTCGCTATCGACATACCCCATCGCCACAGGGGCATTCAATGTCGGTCCGAAGCCGCCACTGGACACCCTTCCGACCGTCTTGCCGGTGCCATCGACGATGTCGGCACCTTCTCGAACCGGCGTGCGCTCCTGTGGCAGCAGGCCGACGCGCTTGCGGGCCACGCCCTCACGCTGCTGCTCGAACACCCGCTCAGCGCCTGGGAAACCGCCCGCACGCGCGCCGTCGGCGCGACGGGCCTTGGACACGGCCCACCACAAGCTGGCTTGCACTGCGCTGGTGTCAGGGTCCATGTCGTGTCCATACAGGCACAGCCCGGCTTCCAGGCGCAGCGAGTCGCGGGCGCCGAGGCCGATCGGCTGCACTTCGGGTTCGGCCAGCAGGCGCCGCGCCAAGGCTTCGGCGTGCTCCGTGGGTACCGAGATCTCGTAGCCGTCTTCGCCGGTGTAGCCAGAGCGACTGATCAGGCAATCCGCCTCGAGCAGCGTCACGCGCCGCACCTGCATGAAGGTCATCTGCGCCACTTCAGGTGCCAGGCGCTGCAGCACCGAGGCCGCTGCCGGGCCTTGCAGTGCCAGCAGGGCGCGCGTCTCGAACAGCGGTTGCACCTCGCAACGGGCGCCCAGATGCTCGCGCAGATGGGCCAGGTCCTGCTCCTTGCAGGCGGCGTTGACCACCAGAAAGAGCGTGTCGTCGCCGAGATTGGCGACCATCAGGTCATCGAGGATGCCGCCCTGTTCGTCGGTGAACAGCGCATAGCGCTGGGTGCCGACCGGCAGGTCGACGATGTCCACTGGCACCAGGCCTTCCAGGGCGGTCGCCGCTTCAGGCCCGTGCAGCAGGATCTGGCCCATGTGCGAGACGTCGAACAATCCCGCCTGGCTGCGGGTGTGCAGGTGTTCCTTGAGTACGCCCAGCGGGTACTGCACGGGCATGTCGTAGCCGGCGAACGGCACCATGCGTGCGCCCAGTTCCAGGTGAAGGGCGTGCAGCGGGGTCTTGAGCAGTGTGGCGGACATCGATGACTCCTTGGAATGTGGTCCAGCCCTGCGCGCGAGCGGCAAGTGGCATTCGCGCGCAGGCCTTGCTGAAGCGGCGACGTTCGCGGCCTCAGACGTCCTGATAGCTTTCGATCGACGGGCAGGCGCAGACCAGGTTGCGGTCGCCGTACACGTTGTCGACGCGACCCACCGGCGGCCAGTACTTGTTGTCCATCAGGCTGGCCACCGGATACACCGCTTGCTCGCGGCTGTAGCCGTGTGCCCAGTCCCCGACCAACTCGGCTGCGGTGTGCGGGGCGTTCTTCAGCGGGTTGTCGTCCCTGTCCAGGCTGCCGTTCTCTACCGCGCGAATCTCTTCGCGGATCTGGATCATCGCTTCGCAGAAGCGGTCCAGTTCCTGGCGCGACTCGCTTTCGGTCGGCTCGATCATCAGCGTGCCGGCCACCGGGAAGGACATGGTCGGGGCATGGAAACCGAAGTCGATCAGGCGCTTGGCCACATCATCGACGCTGATGCCGCTGGCGTCCTTGAGCGGGCGCAGGTCGAGGATGCATTCGTGGGCCACCAGGCCATTGCTGCCGCTGTACAGCACCGGATAGTGCTCTTCCAGGCGGCGGGCGATGTAGTTGGCGTTGAGAATGGCCATCTGCGAAGCGCGCTTGAGCCCAGCCCCGCCCATCATGCGGATGTACATCCAGGTGATGGGCAGGATGCTGGCGCTGCCGAACGGTGCAGCGCAGACCGCCCCAGTGGTGTTCTCCAGCGCCGCATGGCCGGGCAGGAACGGTGCCAGGTGGGATTTGACGCCGATCGGCCCGACGCCCGGCCCGCCACCGCCGTGGGGGATGCAGAAGGTCTTGTGCAGGTTCAGGTGCGAGACATCGCCGCCGAACTTGCCTGGGGCGCACAGCCCGACCATGGCATTCATGTTGGCGCCATCGATGTACACCTGGCCACCGTTGTCGTGGATCAGCGCGCAGATCTCACCGATGGCTTCTTCGAACACGCCGTGGGTCGACGGGTAGGTGATCATCAGGGCGGCGAGGTGCTCGCGGTGCTGGCTGGCCTTGGCCCGCAGATCGTCGACATCGACGTTGCCGCGCGCGTCGCAGGCAGTCACCACCACGCGCATGCCGGCCATGTGGGCCGTGGCTGGGTTGGTGCCGTGGGCCGAAGAGGGGATCAGGCAGATGTCGCGGTGGCTGTCGCCGCGGCTTCGGTGATAGGCGCGGATCGCCAGCAGGCCGGCATACTCGCCTTGCGAGCCGGCATTGGGCTGTAGCGACACCGCGTCGTAGCCGGTGGCAGCGCAGAGCATGGCCTGCAATTCGTCGGTCAGTTGCTGGTAACCCTGGCTCTGGCTGGCCGGGGCGAACGGGTGCAGGTTGCCGAATTCGGCCCAGGTCACCGGCATCATTTCGCTGGCCGCGTTGAGTTTCATGGTGCACGAGCCCAGCGGGATCATGCTGCGGTCCAGGGCCAGGTCCTTGTCGGCCAGGCGGCGCAGGTAGCGCATCAATTCGGTTTCGCTGTGGTAGCGGTTGAATACCGGGTGTTCGAGGTAGCCCGAGCGGCGCAGCAGGGCCTGCGGCAGGCGCGAAACGGGGACTGCGACCAGGGCGTTGAAGTCGGGCAGGCGACCGCCCTCGGCGAACAGCCCCCACAGCGCTTCGACATCGGCTTGGGTGCTGGTTTCGTCCAGCGACAGGCCCACGTGCGTGGCGTCGATCTGGCGCAGGTTGAAGCGCTGTGCCCGGGCTTTTTCGTGAAGCGTGGCGGTGGCGGCGCCGGTGTTCAGGGTCAGGGTGTCGAAGCAGGTGCTGTTGAGCACCGGGACGCCGAGGCTGTCGAGGCCGGCAGCGAGCACGGCAGTCAGCGTGTGCGTGCGTTCGGCGATGCGCTTGAGGCCGGCGGGGCCATGATAGACGGCGTACATGCTGGCGATGTTGGCCAACAGCACCTGGGCGGTGCAGATGTTGCTGGTGGCCTTCTCGCGACGGATGTGCTGCTCGCGGGTCTGCATGGCCAGGCGCAGGGCGGTTTTGCCGAAGCGGTCGATCGACACGCCGACCAGGCGGCCCGGCATGTCGCGCTTGAATGCGTCGCGAGTGGCGAAGTACGCCGCGTGTGGACCGCCAAAGCCCAGCGGCACGCCGAAGCGCTGGGCGCTGCCGATGGCCACGTCGGCACCGAACTCGCCCGGCGGGGTGAGCAGGGTCAGGGCCAGCAGGTCGGCGGCTACCGCCACCAACGCGTTGCCGTCGTGCAGGCGTTGGACCACTTCGCGGTAGTCGAACACTGCACCATGGCTGGCCGGATACTGCAGCAGCGCACCGAAGTAGGCGCTGCTGTCCTGCAGCGCGAACTCATCGCCCACCACCACGTCGATGCCCAGCGGCTCTGCGCGGGTGCGCAGTACATCGAGGGTCTGCGGATGGCAATGCACGGAGGCGAAGAAGGCATTGCTGGCCTTGTTCTTCGACAGCCGCTTGCAGAAGGTCATGGCCTCGGCCGCAGCGGTGGCTTCATCGAGCAGCGAGGCGTTGGCGATCGGCAAACCGGTCAGGTCGCTGATCAGCGTCTGGAAGTTCAGCAGCGCCTCCAGGCGACCCTGGGAAATTTCCGGCTGATAGGGGGTGTAGGCGGTGTACCAAGCCGGGTTTTCCAGCAAGTTGCGCAGGATCGGCGCCGGCGTGTGGGTGTTGTAGTAGCCCTGGCCGATGAAGCTCTTGAACAGCACATTGCGTGCAGCGATGGTCTTGAGGGCCGCGAGCGCGTCGGCTTCGCTTTGGCCATCGGCATGACCGAGCACGCTGGTGCCCTTGATGCTTTCGGGGATGACCGCATCGGTCATGGCTTCGAGCGAATCGAAGCCCAGGGTGTGCAGCATGCCCTGTTCGTCGGCGCTATTCGGGCCGATGTGGCGGGCGATGAATTCGTTGGCGGTGCCGAGGTTGCTGGTCATGGTGGTGATCCTCAGGCGTCGGCGTTGGCGTTGAGCAGGCGGTCGTAGGCATCCTGGTCGAGCAGGGCGGCCACTTCAGCCATGTCGGCGGGGACGAAGCGGAAGAACCAGCCTTGGCCCAGTGGGTCTTCGTTGACCTGTTCTGGGCTGTCGTTGAGGTCTTCGTTGACGGCGACCACTGCGCCAGTGAGCGGCATGTACACACCGCTGGCGGCTTTGACCGATTCGACGGTGGCGGCTTCGGCACCTTTGTCGTAGTGCTGCAGCTCCGGCAGTTGCACGAAGACCACATCGCCCAAGGCGTTCTGGGCGTAGGCGGTAATGCCGACGGTGACGCTGCCGTCAGCTTCGACGCGCAGCCATTCGTGATCTTCGGTGAAACGCAACTCGCTCATGGGAAATCCTCGTAACGCAGGGGTCGATGGGCGCGGTGGTTCCGCGCTCTTGAGATGGGATTTCACCTAGCAATAATGCGGCCACTCGAATGGAAGCCCCTCAATTCAATGGGTTGGGAGCTTTTTGTGGGTGCGGGGGAGCGTGGAGATGGAATGAAAACGCTACGGCGCAAAAGTGGGAACAAAAGATCGACCAATCAAACCTTTGCAAAGACAAGCGCAACAGGGTTTGTACTGATTTCATTACGGTGTATTGAAAACAGTACGGCTGTGGTCGGCTTCAGGACTTTCCAGAGATGCCGTACTTACGCAAGCGCTGCGCAATGGCGGTATGCGAGGTATGCAGCCGCGCGGCGAGTTGGCGCGTCGAGGGGTAGCTGGCATAGAGCCGTTGCAGCAAACTGCGCTCGAAATCGCCGACGGCCTGTTCCAGGCTAGCCACTTCGCCATCCTGCCCGCGCGCGACCGACGTGCCCGCAATGTCCAGATCGCCGATGTCCACCAGGTGGCTTTCGCAAATGGCGGCGGCGCGGAAAATCACGTTCTGCAACTGGCGCACGTTGCCCGGCCAGGGGTTGGCCAGCAGCGCCTGGTGGGTGGCGGGCGCCAGGCGGCAGGGCGGGCGCTGGATCTGGGTGCAAGCCTGCTGCATGAAGTAGTGGGCCAGCATCAGGATGTCCTGCCCGCGGTCGCGCAGGGGCGGCACTTGCAGGTTGAGCACGTTCAGCCGATAGAACAGGTCTTCGCGGAAGCTGCCTTCAGCGACCATGCGCTCCAGGTCGCGGTGGGTGGCGCTGATGATGCGCACGTCGACCTTGACCTCACGGTCGCCGCCAACCCGACGGAAGCTGCCGTCACTGAGAAAGCGCAGCAACTTGGCTTGCAGGTACGGCGACATTTCGCCGATCTCGTCGAGGAACACCGTGCCTTTGTTGGCCAGCTCCATCAGACCGGGCTTGCCGCCGCGCTGGGCGCCGGTGAAGGCGCCGGGGGCATAGCCGAACAGCTCGCTCTCGGCCAGACTCTCGGGCAGCGCGGCGCAGTTGAGTGCCAGGAATGGCGCGGCCTGGCGGCTGCTCAACGCATGGCAGGCGCGGGCCACCAGTTCCTTGCCGGTGCCGGTTTCGCCATGCACCAGCAGCGGCGCATCCAAGGTCGCCACGCGCAGGCCGCGGGCTTTGAGGGTGCGGATGACCGGCGACTCACCGAGCAGTGCATCGAAGCCTTCGGCGCGGTCGTGCCGCAGCGCCGACAGGCGCTCACCCATGCGGTTCGGCGGATACAGCGTGAGCAGGCCACCGGCCTGGGTGATCGGTGTGGCGTCGAGCAGCAGGCTCTGGCCATTGAGCTGCATTTCGCGCATGGGCAGGTGGAAGTTGTTGTCCAGCAGGGCCTGGAGCAGGTTGTCGTCGCCGAACAGCTCGCCCACCGAGCGGCCGGCCGATTCGCGCCCGCACAGGGCGATCAGTGCCGGGTTGGCCAGCAGCACCTTGCCGGCGCTGTCCACGGCCAGCACCGGATCACTCATGGCCGCCAGCAGGGCGTCGAGCTGCAGGTGACGGCGCTGGCCGGGCAGAATGTCGACCACCTCCACCGCCTGCACGCCGTGGACCTCGAACAGCGCATCGTGCAGTTCTTCGAGCACGGCAGGGCTCAGGGTCGGTGCGTCGATGTAGACGTTGGGCGGAACCATTTCCACCGCATCGAGGTTGAGGTGACGGGCGCCGAGCAGGGCCAGGACTTCCTGGGTGATACCGACGCGGTCGATGAAGCTGACGTGGATGCGCATGGGGGCGAGCGGTCTTGGGACGAGAGGCAGCAGTATGCCTCGAGATGCCTGGCGCGCCCACACGAACGGTGCATGGTCGGCGCTGGGGTCACTGCAAATGTTCAGGCTTGATCGGATCGCCGGACTTCACCGCCAGCGTCTGGCGAATGTCTTCGAACATGTGGTCGTAGAGTTTGTGCGGCGAGTTCAGGCTCTCGAACTTCTTCGGCGCCGGAAGGTGTGCCTGCGCCCTGCGCGTGAGTTGCATGAGAAAGCTCGGCAGGACCTGGTCCTTGGCCAGGAAGAAACGTTCGTCCACCGGTTTGCCTTCGATGCTGCCATGCATGTGGAACTGGATGCCGTGCCCTTCCTTGGGGTCCTGGGTGGCCTCGTACTCGATGGCGAGGTCGTAGCTGTGGTCGTGGCTGTTGAGCGCGACACGCTCGATGTGCACGTGACCAGGATGGAACTGGGCCATGGGGCGTCCTCCTGTAAATCGAAAACGGCCGGTGGGGCGCACCGGCCAACTGCGTTCAACGGTAGCTGATCCCGGGCAGGCCGGTCGATATGCGTGTACCGGCGGTGCCTTTGACGATGTCCTCGATGTTCTCCAGCGAGCTGATGACTGCGACCTTGCCGGTATTGCGGGCGAACTCGCAGGCGGCTTGGACCTTGGGGCCCATGGAGCCGGCGGCGAAACCGAGCGTGTCCAGCGCGTCCGGGTGCGCCTGGGCGATGGCGGTTTGCGTCGGCTTGCCGAAGTCCACATAAGCGGCATCGACGTCGGTGGCGATGATCAACAGGTCGGCGTCGAGCTGCTCGGCCAGCAGCGCGGAACACAGGTCCTTGTCGATCACCGCCTCGATGCCCTTGAGTCGTCCATGGGCATCGTACATGGTCGGAATGCCGCCACCCCCGGCACAGATCACCAGTGTGCGCTTTTCCAGCAGCCATTTGATCGGGCGGATCTCGAAGATACGCTTGGGTTTGGGGCTGGCGACCACGCGGCGGTACTTGTCGCCATCGGCCTTGACCACCCAGCCCTTTTCCTGCGCCAGGCGCTCGGCTTCCTGCCGCTCGTAGACCGGTCCGATGAACTTGGTCGGGTCCTTGAAGGCCGGGTCGTCGGCATCGACTTCGACCTGGGTGAGCAGGGTGGCGAAGGGCACGTCGAAGTCGAGCAGGTTGCCCAATTCCTGCTCGATCATGTAGCCGATCATGCCTTCGGTCTCAGCGCCCAGCACGTCCAGCGGATAGGCCTCGTCAGGCTTGTAGGCCTGGCCCTGGAGCGACAGCAGGCCAACCTGCGGGCCGTTGCCGTGGGCGATGACCAGCTCGTTGCCCGGATGGATGCGGGCGATACGCTCGGCAGCGGTACGAATGTTGGCGCGCTGATTGTCGGCGGTCATCGGTTCGCCGCGGCGGAGCAGGGCGTTGCCGCCCAGTGCAACCACGATACGCATGGGGAATCTCCTTTGGTGAGCTACTGCGAGCCGTCAGCGTCGAGCGGCCAGTAGACGCGCGCTCTGGCGGAGGCTCGCCGCTTGACGCTCAAAGATCGGCGAGGGTCGAGACCAGGATCGCTTTGATCGTGTGCATGCGGTTCTCGGCCTGTTCGAAGGCGATGCAGGCCGGGGACTCGAACACGTCGTCGGTCACCTCGATGCCGTTGGTCAACTCCGGGTACTGCGCGGCGATCTGCTTGCCGACCTTGGTCTCGCAGTTGTGGAAGGCGGGCAGGCAGTGCATGAATTTGGTCCGCGGGTTGCCGCTGGCCTGCATCAGCGCAGCGTTGACCTGATAAGGCTTGAGCAGCGTGATGCGCTCGCCCCAGGCTTCGATCGGCTCGCCCATCGACACCCACACGTCGGTGTGGATGAAGTCCACGCCCTTGACGGCCGCGCGCGGGTCTTCGGTCAGGGTCAGGCGTGCGCCGCTTGCTTCGGCGTACTGCTTGCAGCGTTGCACCAGATCGTCGTGGGGCCAGAGGTCCTTGGGCGCGGCGATGCGCACATCCATGCCGAGCTTGGCGCCGATCAGCAGCAGCGAGTTGCCCATGTTGTTGCGCGCATCACCCAGGTAGGCATAGCTGATGTCGTGCAGCGGCTTGTCGCTGTGCTCGCGCATGGTCAGCACGTCGGCGATCATCTGCGTGGGGTGGTATTCGTCGGTCAGGCCGTTGAACACCGGCACGCCGGCGAATGTGGCCAGCTCCTCGACGATCTCCTGCTTGAAGCCGCGGTACTCGATGGCGTGGTACATGCGCCCGAGCACGCGGGCGGTGTCCTTCATGCTTTCCTTGTGGCCGATCTGCGAGGAATTCGGATCGATGTAGGTGACGTTGGCGCCTTGGTCATAGGCGGCGACCTCGAAGGCGCAGCGGGTGCGGGTGGAGGTCTTCTCGAAGATCAGCGCGATGTTGCGGCCCTTCAGGTGCTGCTGCTCGGTGCCGGTGTACTTGGCACGCTTGAGGTCGCGCGACAGGTCCAGCAGGTACTTGAGTTCGCGGGTGCTGTGGTGTTCGAGGCTGAGCAGGTTGCGGTTACGCATGTTGAACGCCATGACGGTGTCTCCTTGGGTTCGGTAGGCTCGTGTGGCCGGGAATGACGGCTCTCAGTAGTCGATCGGGTCGCGCACGATCGGGCAGGTCATGCAGTGGCCGCCGCCGCGACCCCGGCCCAGTTCGCCGGCGCTGATGGTGATCACTTCCACGCCGGCCTTGCGCAGCAAGGTGTTGGTGTAGGTGTTGCGGTCGTAGCCGATGACCACGCCGGGCTCCAGGGCCACCACGTTGTTGCCGTCGTCCCACTGCTCGCGCTCGGCGGCGAAGCTGTTGCCACCGGTTTCCACGACTCGCAGCTTCACCCCCAGGTGTTCGCCGACCACGTCGATGAACGATTTATGTTCCCGGCGTACGTCCATGCCGTAGGGCTTGCTCTCGTCGGGGCGAATGATGAACGGCACGATTTCGCTGACCACCTCCGGGAAGACCGTGACCAGGTCGCGGTCGCAGAAGCTGAACACCGTGTCCAGGTGCATCGCTGCGCGCGACTTGGGCAGGCCGGCGACGATGACTTTTTCCACCGCGCCCTTGGCGAACAAGCTCTGCGCCAACTGGCCGATGGCCTGGCGCGAAGTGCGCTCGCCCATGCCGATCAGCACGACGCCGTTGCCGATCGGCATCACGTCGCCGCCCTCGAGGGTGGACTGGCCATGCTCCTTGTCAGGGTCGCCGTACCAGACCTGGAAGTCGGCCTGGGTGAACTGTGGGTGGAAGCGGTAGATGGCCGTGGCCAGCAGGGTCTCCTGGCGGCGCGCCGGCCAGTACATGGGGTTGAGCGTGACGCCGCCGTAGATCCAGCAGGTGGTGTCGCGGGTGAACTGGGTGTTGGGCAGCGGCGGCAGGATGAAGCTGGAATGGCCCAGGTAGTCGTTGTACATCTTCACCACTGCCGCGCCTTCGCTCTGCGGCAGGTCCTGGCCGGCCACGCCGCCGATCAGGAATTCGGCCAGGTGGCGCGGCTCCAGGCCCTCCAGCCAACTGCGCACTTCGTTGGTGAGGCCGACGCCGACGGTGTCCGGCGAAATCTTGCGGTCGAGGATCCAGGCCAGCGCCGCCTTGTCCTGCACGATGTCGGTCAGCAGGTTGTGCATCTCCAGCACCTCGACGCCGCGCTCGCGCATCTTGGTGACGAAGTCGAAATGGTCGCGCTTGGCCTGGTCGACCCAGATCACATCGTCGAACAGCAGTTCGTCGCAGTTGCTTGGGGTCAGACGCTTGTGCGCCAGCCCCGGTGCACAGACCATCACTTTGCGCAGTTTGCCGGCTTCTGAATGGACGCCGTATTTCGCTTTGTCCGCGGACATGAGGTGTTCCTCCAGCAAAAGGTGATTCACAGGGTCAGAAAGCCGTCGTACAGGCCGTAGGCTGCCAGCAGGGCGCCCAGGACCACGGCGGCGAAGATCAGTTTTTCCAGGCGGCTGAAAATGGGTTGGCCCACTTCGTGCCGGGCCTTGGCGAACAGGATCGCGCCCGGTGCGTAGAGCAATGCCGACAGCAGCAGGTACTTCACGCCGCCGGCGTACAGCAGCCAGATGGCGTAGAGCAGGGCGATGGTGCCGATGGCCAGGTCCTTGCGTCGTTCGGCCAGGGCCTGCGCGTAGGTTTCCCCGCGCACCGCCAGCAGCACCGCATAGGCCGCCGACCACAGGTAGGGCACCAGGATCATCGAGGTGGCGAGGTAGATCAGCGACAGGTAGGTGCTGTTGGAAAACAGGGTGATGACCAGGAAGATCTGCACCATGGCGTTGGTCAGCCACAGGGCATTGGCCGGCACATGGTTGGCGTTCTCACGGCGCAGGAACGCCGGCATGGTGTGGTCCTTGGCGGCCGCGAACATGATTTCCGCGCACAGCAGCACCCACGACAGCAGCGCTCCCAGCAGCGAAATGATCAGGCCGACACTGATCAACAGCGCCCCCCAGTGACCGACGACGTGTTCGAGCACGGCGGCCATCGATGGGTTTTGCAACCTGGCCAGTTCCGGCTGGGTCATCACGCCCATCGACAGCACGTTCACCAGCACCAGGAACAGCAACACGGTGACGAAGCCGATGACCGTGGCCTTGCCCACGTCGGCGCGTTTTTGCGCCCGTGAGGAAAAGATGCTCGCGCCTTCGATGCCGATGAACACCCATACGGTCACCAGCATCATGTTGCGCACCTGGCTCATCACCCCGCCCAGGTCGGGTGAGCCCAGTCCCCAGATGTCGGCGGTGAACACGTCGAGCTTGAAGGCGAACAGACAGATCAAGGCGAACAGCAGCAACGGCACCACCTTGGCCACCGTGGTGACCAAGTTGATGAACGCCGCCTCCTTGATGCCGCGCAGCACCAGAAAGTGCACGCCCCACAACAACAGCGAGGCGCCGACGATGGCCGCGGGCGTGTTGCCCTGGCCGAAGATCGGGAAGAAATAGCCCAGGGTGCTGAACAGCAGGACGAAATAGCCGACATTGCCCAGCCAGGCGCTGATCCAGTAGCCCCAGGCCGAAGAGAAGCCCATGTAGTTGCCGAACCCGGCCTTGGCGTAGGCGTAGACGCCGCCGTCCAGGTCGGGCTTACGGTTGGCCAGGGTCTGGAACACGAAGGCGAGGGTGAGCATGCCCACGGCGGTGATTGCCCAGCCGATCAGCACCGCGCCGACCCCGGCGCTGGCGGCCATGTTCTGCGGCAGCGAGAAGATACCGCCGCCGATCATCGAACCCACTACGAGGGCAACTAATGCACCAAGTTTGAGTTTTCCGGGAGCATCAGACATTTAACGACTCCACGTCAGGAGGAAGTTGCTGAAATAATAAATCCGACGCGTTCGACATTCGCTGATTTGGATCAGTCGTTGAGGATTCGTCGTCAGAAACTTCCCGCTCGCTAGTTCGAAATTGAAGACGAAAGCGATCCATCCCTCTGCATGAAGGCCATGTGCCACAAGGCTTTGAGGTCGGCCGCCAGAAAAACACAGCGTTTGCCAAGCGAACTTTCAACCTAGTCGTTTCCTGGGGCTTCGCCCATTTTTCTCGTCTTCAAAGGCGATAAGTGCTCAGGATGTGAAACGTTTGGCACTCGGCTTCTGGATAAGCGCTCACCGATAGACAGATTCGTTATGAGTCATTTAAATTTAATGGTTTTAGTTGATATGACTGTCATGAAATCTGACGCTGCAATTCGATCGTTCAACTGCCGTGCGCACGGTGAGGGTGCTCCTTGATGGGCGAGCAAGGACACAAATTGGGCCTGGGCGCGCTCGTCGCCTTGGTCGTGGGGTCGATGATCGGCGGCGGTATCTTTTCGCTGCCGCAGAACATGGCCGCCCGTGCCGAAGTGGGCGCGGTGCTGATCGGTTGGTCGATCACCGCCGTGGGCATGCTGGCGCTGGCGTTCGTGTTCCAGACCCTGGCCAATCGCAAGCCGACACTCGACTCGGGCGTGTATGCCTACGCCAAGGCCGGGTTCGGCGACTATCTGGGTTTCTGCTCGGCTTGGGGGTACTGGATCAGTGCCTGGATGGGCAATGTCGGCTATTTCGTCCTGCTGTTCAGCACGCTGGGGTTCTACGTTCCGTTGTTCGGCGAGGGCAATACGCCCCTGGCCATTGGCTGTGCCTCACTGTTGCTCTGGAGCGTGCACCTCTTGGTGCTGCGCGGCATCAAGGAGGCGGCGTTCATCAACCTGGTCACGACCGTGGCGAAGGTCGTGCCGCTGCTGATCTTCATCGTCATCGCCGCTTGCGCTTTTCGCGCCGATGTCTTCACCCGCGATGTCTGGGGCCTGGATACGCCGCAGTTGGGCAGCGTGCTGGAGCAGGTGCGCAGCATGATGCTGGTGACGGTGTTCGTGTTCATCGGCATCGAGGGCGCCAGCGTCTATTCCGGGCGCGCGCGGCGTCGCTCGGATGTCGGCAGGGCGACGTTGATCGGTTTTCTCGGCGTGTTGGCGCTGTTGGTGCTGGTCAATGTGCTGTCGCTGGGGGTGATGAGTCGTGGCCAGTTGGCAGGATTGCCGAACCCATCGTTGGCTTCGGTACTGGAGCACCTGGTAGGCCCCTGGGGCGCGCTGCTGATCAGCGTCGGCCTGGCGGTGTCGCTGCTCGGCGCCTTGCTGTCGTGGGCGTTGCTCTGTGCCGAGATCCTGTTTGCCACGGCCCGTGACGGCACGATGCCGCGTTTTCTCGCCAAGGAGAACGCCAACCAGGTGCCGGCCAATGCGCTGTGGCTGACCAATGGCATGATCCAGGGTTTCCTGTTGATCACGCTGTTTTCTGCCGGCACCTACACCAGCCTGATCTACCTCGCCTCGTCGATGATCCTGATGCCGTACTTCTGGTCGGCCGCCTATGCCGTGAAGTTGGCCTGGTGCGGCGAGGGTTATGCCGGGCAGTCGGCCGCGCGGCGCAAGGACCTGATGATTAGTCTGCTGGCCCTGGTGTATGCGCTGTGGTTGCTGTACGCCGGTGGCGCCAAGTACCTGCTGCTCTCGGCGCTGCTGTATGCCCCTGGGGCAATCCTGTTCGCACGGGCTCGCCGAGAGCAGGGCCGGGCGCTGTTCAGCCGATGGGAGACGCTGATCTTCGCCGTGGTGCTGCTGGGCGCCGGGGTGGCGGCCTGGGCGCTTTCCGTGGGGCTGCTGAGTCTTTAGCGTCCCGCCCTGTGGCGGTCACCAGGCCGGGCGGGCCGAACCCAGCTCGCTGGCGCCCAGTGCCCACTCCAACTGCGCGCAGCCCACTCTCAACGGGCCCTTGAGCCGCTGCGCCACGCCCCAGGGCGTGTGCTCCAAGTGGGGATCGAGATCGTCGGCACTTTCTTCGGCCAGCGGCAGGTCATCGCCGACCGTACCGTGCTCGACCAGCAAGGCGGCGGTGCGTGCCAACGACAGGCGCGCGCGGCAACCGGCGCCGCTGTGCAGGCGCTGTTGCAGGCCCCGAATCGCTTCGGCGGCCATCAGGTAACCGGTGGCGTGGTCGAGCGCCTGCACTGGCAGCGGTATGGGCTTTTCCGCCTGCTGCCAGCGCATCCCTTCACGGGCGATACCGCTACTCATCTGCACCAGGCTGTCGAAACCCCGGCGATCCTGCCACGGCCCGCTCCAGCCGTAGGCATTGAGGCTGACGTCGATCAGGCCGGGGTTGAGCTGGCGCCGATACCGCGCGCCGAAGCCCAGACGCTCCAGAGCATCGGCGCGATAGCCGTGCAGCAGGACGTCGGCGTCGGCAAGCAGGGCAGCGAACGTCTCGCGGTCTGCGGGGGCGTGCAAGTCCAGACGCGCGCAGCGCTTGCCGAGGGTGACCTCAGCGACCAGCGAGGGCTCTTCCCAGGCTGGCGGGTCGATACGCAGGACCTGGGCGCCGAAGCCGGCCAGCAGGCGGCTGGCCGTGGGGCCGGCGATGATGCGGGTCAGGTCGAGTACCTTGAGCCCTGCCAACGGACGCGTCGGTGTGCCCTGCCAGGTCAGGATCGGGCAGGCTTCGAAGCCTTCGCGCAGCACCAGCGGCTCCTGGTTGACGGCCAGGCCCTGGGGATGCGCGCACCACTGCGCCCAACTGCGCATCTTCGCCGCGCAGCCGCCGGCCTGGACCACGGCGCTTTCCAGCGCTTCGGCATCCCAGCGCGCGACCTCGGCGGCGACGGCCTGGCGTTCGGCGGGGGTACCCAGCACAGCCAATGCCGCCTGACGGTGATGGACGGCGTTGGTGTGCAGGCGAACCCAGCCGTCACGGGTGGGGTAGTCGCCCGCGATGGCGTCCCACAACGGCGGTGTCTGCCAGCCGTGGGGACGCAGGCTGGTGGCGAACCAAAACGAAGCCAGGCGCCGATCGACGCTGACCAACGGGCATTGGTCGGTCTGTTGTTGCAGCAGCCTGGCCAGGGCCAGACCAGCAGCTGCCACACTGGCGGCGGCCAGGTCGGTGACGGCGAAGGTCGAGGGCAGCGCGCCGATGCCGTGCCAACGCAGGGCGCTGCTGTCCAGGTCGAGTGCTTGGGCGATGGTGTCGAGCATCTGATGCATGCAGGATCCTCCGTGCTGGGGGTCATTGCAGTACATCCGGCGCGTCGATGCAATGTCAGCGTTGCAGTTCGGCGGGAAGTGGCGCAGTGGGATGCTCTGGACGCGACCAGATCCACAGGTTGCCCAGGGTCATGCCGGCGATGGCCAGGAACACCGGCCAGCGGTGCTCGAGCACGATCAGCATCAGGCTGGCGCACAACAGCATGCTCAGGGTGGCGCTGATCTTGGCGCGGCGCTGGATGACCTTGCCATTGCGCCAGTTCCACAGGATCGGTCCGAACAGCCGATGGTTGTCCAGCCACGCTGCCAAGCGGGGCGAGCTGCGGGTCGCGGCCCAGGCGGCGAGGAGGATGAACTCGGTGGTGGGCAGGCCGGGTATCACGATGGCGACCAGGCCTATCCCGAGGCTGACATAGGCCAGAAGCGCATACAGCAGGCGTGACACTCGGGAGCGGGCAAGTCGGGTCGTCATGGTCTCACTGCAAGGCGATACGGCCACCGGGAGGGTGGCCGGCAAAGGCATTTCAAGCCAGCGCGGCATCGGTGGCATAGGCGTGCCTGAGCAGCTCGGTAAAGCGCTCGAAGGCTGCCACGGCGGCGCGCTCGGCGGCGGCGTCCTGTTCTGGCGACAACTGCAAGCCGTCCAGCGTGCGGATGAACTGTTTCCAGCCCTCGGCCCGGCCACCTTCGGGCTCGCCCAGATGGCGGGCACCGAAGCTGTCGGACAGGCCCATCGCCTGCGCGCGCTTGATCAGGAACGCGGCGCCCAGTTTGGAGCCTTCGGAGACGAAGATCCAGCCCAGCGCCTGGCCCAGCGTCGGCGCGGTCACGGCGCCGGGAACGGGTGACGGCACAGCGGTATTCAAGTCTGCCAGATCCAGCCGTGCCTGTTCGGCCCGGCAGCGGGCGGCGAGGTCCGGGAAGAGCGAGATCAGCGCCGGGTCGTTGTACAGCGCCTGCAGTTCGGACTGGAACAGGTACTGGGCGACGACGAAGCGGGCGAAGCTGTCGCGGCTGTCGAACGGCGCATGCGACTTGACCAAGGCATCGAGCTCGGTATGCGGGGCGTGGGTCACCTGGTTCAGGCGCTGCGAGCGCAGGGCAGGGCGCTCGGAAGGGGCTTGGGTCATGGAGGCATCCTTGGGAAATGGGGCTGTCTAGGTAAAAGACGAAAGAGAAGACGCAGGGCAGTAAAAAAACCTCACCTGCGGGTAGGACGTATTCGCATCGATATTCAGAGGGGCGAGTGAGCCACTGCGCGCGCAGGGCTCACGCGGAACAGCCCCGAATCAGATATCCCACACCACATTGATGGCGAAGTTGCGACCGGGCATCGTCAGGCGGTCGAGGTTGGCCGGCTGGGTCACGGCCGCTTCGCCCAGGCCGTCGTAGCCGCGCACGTCATCCCACTGCCAGTATTTCTTGTCGGTGAGGTTGTACAGGCCTGCGTTGACGGTCACGTCGTCGGTGACCTTGTAGAAGCCGGTCAAGTCGAGCACGCCGTAGCCTGGGGTGCGGAACTGCGAGCTGGTACCGTCCGGGGCGAAGAAGGTGCTGTCGTCGACCCGGGTCTTGCGCTTGACCAGCGTCCAGCTCAGCAGGCCACCGTACTGCGGCTGCTCGTAGCCCAGGCCCAGTACGGCGGTGAGCGGGTTGACGCTGTTCAGCGGCTGGCCATTGTCGTCATTGCGGCCATGGGCATAGGCCAGCGAACCCTGGGTGTAGAGGCCCTGGCTGGCGCCGAAGCTGTCCAGGTTCAGACGGCCCTTGAGTTCGGCACCCTTGATGGTGGCGTGACGGATGTTGTTGGCCTGGAAGGTCGAGCCGAGGTTGGCCGACTGCACAGCGTCTTCGTTGATGAAGTCGCGGTACTTGTTGTAGAACACCGCGACATCGAACTGGCCGGCCTCGAACTGGCCGCGCAGGCCCGTCTCGTAGCTCTTGCTCTTTTCCGGTTCCAGGTTCGGATTGGGCTCGACCCGATAGCCCAATGTCGGGTTGTCGAAGCGGCCATACATGGCCTTGGCGGTCGGTGTGCGGAAGCCCTCGGCGTACTGGCCGTACCAGGTGTAGTGATCGTCGAAGGCATAGGTGATGCCGAACTTGGGCGAGACCCGATGCCACTTTTTGTCGCTGTCGTCGATACCGGCGGCCGCCGCGCCGTTGCCCTGGATGCCGCGCAGGAATTCGTCGGTCATCTTCGGCGACAGGCGGGTGTAGTCGTAGCGGGCGCCGGGCAGGAAGGTCCAGTCGTTCCAGCGGATCTCATCCTGGGCGAACAGGCTGTAGGTGTCGACGGTGGGGTCGGGGAAGTCACTGACCCGTGCCTGACCGTCGTTCGTGCTGACCTGGCCGATGGCGCGGCAGGTGCCGCCGACATTCAGGCAAACGCCGCTGCCGCTGCGTGAGCCGCTGACTTTCTCATGCTTGAAGGTGGTGCCGTAGGTCAGCAGGTGCTCGGTCTCACCGAGGCTGAAGGCCTTGTCCAATTGCGCGTCGAGCACCCACTGGCGGTCCTTGTAGGTGGTCTGGCGATCGCGCGCCACTTGGCGCCCGGACGCGAAATACAGCTCGTCGGTGCGCTGGTCGGTCTTGGCGATCTGGTAGTTCAGGCTCCACTTGACGTGATCTGCCAGCAGGCTGTCGAGGCCGAACTCATGGTTGATGCCCACGCGTTCGCGGGTGACGGTATCGTTGCCTTGGCGCAGGCGGTAGCTGTTCATGGCGCCGAAGCCTGGGATGAACGGCCCACCCACGGCGCTGCGGATGTTCTGATCGCGGTCGTCCTTGTAGTGCTCGTAGGTCAGGCCCAGGCGCGCGTCGTCGGCGTAGTTCCAGCCCAGCTTGGCCAGCACGTTGGTGGTGCGCACGTCTTCGGGGTTGGCTTCGGTCCGGGCCAGGCCCGTACCGCCGTGGCTGCCGTAGGACTCGGTCTCGTGGCCGTTGCGCTGACTCAGGTGCAGCAAGCCGTCGACGTCGCCCTGGCGGCCGGCGACGGTGGCGGAGGTCAGCCAGCTCTCGTCGGCCGAGCTGTAGCCCGTCTTCAGGCGCGCGCCGATGTCCTTGCCGGGCTTGATGATGTCGTCCGCGTCCAGGGTGTAGTAGCTCACCGCGCCGCCGATGGCATTGCTGCCGTAGAGCACCGAGGCCGGGCCACGCAGGATTTCCACGCGCTTGACGATTTCAGGGTCGACGTAGTTGCGCTGGGTCTGGGCGTAGGGGCCGTAGAAGAAGCTGTCTGGGATCGACACACCATCGATCTGGGTAAGGATGCGCTCGCCGTCGATGCCGCGGATGTTGAAACCGTTCAGGCCGCTGCGTTGGCCAGTGCCACCCACCGACACGCCGGGCTCGTAGCGCACCAGTTGCTTGATGTCGCCGACGTTCTGCCGGTCCAGTTGTTCGCGGGTGTGTACGCTGACGCTGCTGGGCACCTGGCTGGCATCCTGGGCGCTGCGGGTGGCGCTGACGGTCATCTGCTGCAAGGCGATCACCGTGCCGGCGCGCTGACGTTCGAGCACCACGTTGCCGGGGCCGAGGATGCGAAAGTCCAGACCGGTATTGGCGAGCAACTGGCGCAACGCGGCCTCAGGCGCCAGCGCGCCTTGGGCGCCGGGGGAGGCCACATCCTGGGCCAGTTCGGCGGAAAAGCCGACCTGCCAGCCGGTGGTCTGGCTGAAGGCATTGATGGCTGAGACCAGTGGCTGCTGGGCGATGGCGAAGCGGTATTCGCCGCTGCGCGGGCTGCTGACCTGGGCGGGCTCGGCGGCCAGCGCAGGCAGGCAGCCGACGCCACTGGCGATCAAGGCCAAGGTCAATAGGGACAACTGCCCCCGGCGTTGGGGGGAGGAATGAAGACGGGTTGGACCTGAGGACATCGAAAGCGCTCCCTGTCGCGCGAACCGTTATGAGTGAGTGCAGTTCTTGTTTTTGAACAAGAATCAGTTGCATTGGCTATAACGAGACGTGCCAGGATCGCGATTGCGTAAAAAATAGTGGGATGGACTGCGCGGGAGTGCGGCGATCAGTTGAGAATCACCACGTTCGGGTACTCATGCACTTGCGCCGAAGTGATGTGCGCCAGGGCCCGTAGCGCCTCCAGTGGCTGGTCCAGGCGGTAGTTGCCAGTCACCGCTACGGTTTCCAGGCGCGGGTTGCGATTGATGATCCAGCCGGGGTAGTAGCGGCGCAATTCGTCGAGCACCTGGCTCATGGGGCAATTCTCGAAGACCAGACGACCCTCGACCCAGGCCAGGTCCTTCTGCGGATCGACCCGCTGGCGCTGGCCGAAGCCTTCGGGGCCGACCGCGATGCTGTCGCCAGCACGCAGACGAATGCGCTGGTCGCTGGCGGCCTGCAGGTCGACATCACCGCGCTGTACCCGCACCTGCGCCTGGCCGTCGAGGTAGCGCACGGCGAAGTGGGTATCGCGTGCCTGCGCACGCAGCGGGCCAGCCTGGACCTCCAGCGCCGGCTGGTCGCCGCCAGGCACTTCGAAGTAGGCCTCGCCTTGCAGCAGGCGTGCGACTTGCTGGCCGTCGCGCGCGTGACTGGCGAATGCCGAATCGGTGTTCAGCAGCACGTGGGCGCCACCGTCCAGTTGCAAGCGCTGGCGTTCGCCGACCTGAGTCAGGTGGTCGGCTTGCAGGCGCACCGGCAGATTGCCGAAGGTGAACAGCCCCACCAACAGCAACGCAGCCGTGGCCAGCGGTTTCCAGTGGCGACGGAGGCGACCGCGCAGGGACGCGCGACGGCGCTGGTGCAGATCGCCGGCGAGTCGCCGCACCTGCGCGCCGTTCCATAGCGCTTCGGCCTCCACGTAGGCGTGGGCGTTATGGTCGTTGGCGCTCAGCCAGGCCTGGAAGTGTTCGGTGTCTTCGGCGCTCGGGCATTGCAGACGGATCAGCCAGTCCTGGGCCTCGTCCAGGGCACGGGCGCGGGCGTCTGGCGCGGCGAGCGATGGGCGAGAGGCGGAGTCGGTCACGGCATGTCCTTGGGCGATGGCTGCTGCAGATGATCGGTGCTGGCGCCAGGGCTGGCAAGCGCTCAGGCGAGGCGCTCGGCCACGCTCACGCAGATCGCCATGATCAGTTTCAGTTCCTTCTGCACCGTGCTGGCCGAGACCTGCAATTGCTCGGCGATTTCCTGGTAGCTGGCGCCCTGCAAGCGGCTGAGGATGAAGATGCGTTGTTGCCGCTCGCTGAGCTGGCCGAGGCTCAGGCTCAGACGCTCCAGCAGTTGTTCGGCGTGCAGGGCATCTTCGCGGCTGCTCAGCGGCGCGGCGACATTGTGCAGGACCTGCTCGCAGACGTCGTCCACCAGCGTGCGCGCCTGGACGCGACGTGCGCGCAGGTGGTCGAGCGCCAGGTTGCGCGCGGTCTGGAAGACGAAAGGTTCGAGGTGTTCCACGGGGCGCTCGCCCAAAGCGCGGGTCACCCGCAGGTAGGTTTCCTGCACCAGGTCTTCAGCTGTACTCGGGTTGCCGACCATGCGCTGTAGCGTGCGCAGCAAGCTCAGGCGCTGGTTGAGAAACAGGGCAGTGAAGCGGGACTGACTCACGAGAAAACCTGACCGAATGGGATTTTTGATGATGCGTATCATTCGCGCTAAAGGTCAAGCCGGGAAATGTCATGGCGCCATCCTCTTTGGAGCCCAGGATGATTTTCAATGTGAGAAATCTACGTTGATAATCAGCTATTGAGTTTCTAATTGTTTCTATAAGTAGGGATTTTCTGGTTTCTCGATCAAGCGTTGTCTTGCCGGACGGAGGTGCCTAGTTTTGTGGCTCCAACCTCACGCGATGACGATCGGGAGACACCATGGCCCATCAGGCGGCTCGGAGCATTTCGCCCATTTACTTCGCCGAATTTGCGGTGCTCATCGAGCGTTTGGGACCGAGCGCTGAGCGAGGAGGACTGTCATGACTGGCAAGCCAGCCGCCCGCAAAGGAGACGCGATCAAGTGCCCGGTGCATGGCGACAGCACGCTTGTTTCCGGTTCCTCCAACGTCTTGATCAACGGTCGTCCCGCCGCTCGCGAAGGCGATGAGTGCGCTTGTGGCGACACCCTGAGCACCGGCTTTTCCACCTCCGTGTTCATCAATGGCAAACCGGCTGCGTTACAGGGCAGTGGCGGCGGTCATGGTGGCCTAGTGATTGGCGGATCCGGGAACGTCAATATCGGCGGGGCGGCAAAAGCCGTACCTGCGGCTTCTGACGACTCGCCTGACTGCTATCGCGGGCACTTTCAACTGATAGACCAGATGACGGGTAAGCCCATTGCCGGGCGCAGGGTCAGGCTGTGGTCGGACGATGGGTGGGACCTGGTTGACACCACGGATGCAGAAGGTCGTACGGTTTCGCGCGTTCACAGCCGCCCCGAGACGCTCTACATCGCTCTGCTGCGAGACGACGAGGCATGAGCGACAGGCCCAGTCTCGACCAGGGCGATACGGCGGTGGGCGAGCGCGTCAATCCTGTTCGCCTGCAAGCGCCTCAGCTCGATCAGAACGACAAGACCGTACTGTGTTCGGCGGTCTGTCATTGCTCGGCGGCGCCCGCCATCAGCCGTGACGGTCGCAACCTCAAGCAAGTGTGCGTGGCGCAGCACCTGCGGGCGCTGGACGATGTGCTGCAACAGCGCAGCCCCTACAAGCCCGAGGTCAGTTACGACATGACCAAGCAGCCACCGCAGCCGATTCTCGACAGCCAGACGGGGCAGCTTCCCCATGGCTGGATTCCGGGATGGATTCGCAAGTATTGGGATGAAGATCCGGAGCATCCGCCCTTCGTGCCGGGGAGCGGGATGATTCGGCGTCCTGATGTGGTGATTGTCAGAGACCCTAGAAACCCACCGACGCAGGACAATATCAAGCAGGTGGTGGAAATGAAGTTTCCGCCTGACCCGTTTGATGAGCGGCAGAT
Source organism: Pseudomonas boreofloridensis (assembly GCF_030580795.1). Lineage (NCBI taxonomy): Bacteria > Pseudomonadati > Pseudomonadota > Gammaproteobacteria > Pseudomonadales > Pseudomonadaceae > Pseudomonas > Pseudomonas boreofloridensis. The sequence goes on from NZ_JAUQOQ010000005.1 coordinate 97,550, forward strand.
TCAAATTTATGCGCAAATCAGTGGCAGCCCAAGGCGTGTGGTCCAAGTGAGTTCAGATGAGTGTAACTGTGGACGGAGAGAACAACTTTCTGAAATACCTATCAAAGAAATGGGTTGGGCGGCTGCCGTGGCTGGCAGCTTACTCTTTATTCTCACACGTGGGCGTTTTCCTAGCCGTACAGCTCCCGCTTACTAACTGAGAGACGACTCTATGCAATCTGAATTCAATCTCGCTGAAGCTCTTTCTGTGCATGCGCACTTGCTGCAACTGCCAGGCAGTCTCTTGATGAAGAGTGGTCGCCAAGATTATGTGGGGGCTGCGCTCTGCCTGAGGGGCACACTTTACTTCAAGGGTGCACACATGCTCATCGTGCGCGAGGCATTGTGCCAATGTTTAGATGATTTCAGGCAGTACGCCGAGCCGCACTTGAAATGGTTATGGCGAGAAGAACCGTTAGATGGAAAACCCCTGCTTGACTATAGTAAGGCCAAGCCGTTACGGAAGCTATTGGCTGGGCTCAGTGAGCATCATCCATTTAGCGTTTACTACAGTAGCGGTGAGCAATCTTTAGATGCCCCATTTTGGCGCTTCAGTATTTTTGCACAGGCCGCATGGCAAGCAGCCATGGGGGACGACCTCAGTGTCATGGAGTTCTCGGTACCGTTGCTTTATCAAGAGCAGCACCCCCTGCACTTTTTGAATCTCATGCATAAATTCTGCCATCGACTCGCACCCGAACACGGCCACGCAGGACACGCCTACAACCTTTCCCCAACGCGCCGCGACGCCAATCAACCCACCGAAGCGTTCATGGCCGAACGTATGCCGGGGCTGGATGCCGGCACGGCCGCTCTGTTGACGACGACCCCAGGGTTCGAGCCGGTCAGCATCAAAACCGTCAGTTGGCTGACCGTGCTCGACCATGCACGTCTGGAGCGCGCCGGAGGCGTCTCGGCGCTGCGCGCGCAATTGCCGCCGAGTCACTTCGCCTTCTATGACTACGGTGCCGGATCGATCATCCAATCCGGCGCCTACCCCTACCTGGCCGGCGACGCCGAAGACCCGCGCCCGGCGCCTTACGTCTTGCTCAACCACTTGTTGAAAGGCATCCGCTGTGAAACCGTCGGCCCGTTGCACGGCGGTTCCCACGATGGTGAGTTGCGGCTGGTGGGCTGGGCCGCGGACCAGTGGCTGAAACGCCTGGATGTAGAAGACGCCGCTATTCCAGCTTGGCGCAGCAAGCTGCTCGACCGCGAGCCAGCCTTGGACGCGTCGAACAGCTTGATTGCCAGCCCGTGATGCGACTCAGCGCGCGTTGAACAGTGCCAGGCAGTTGTCGAGCATGCGGTTGGAGAAGCCCCATTCGTTGTCGTACCAGGCCAGCACCTTGAGCATGCGCCCGTTGGCGCGAGTGTGGTTGGCGTCGAAGATCGACGACAGCGGGTTGTGGTTGAAGTCGCACGACACCAGCGGCAGGTTGTTGTAACCCAGCACCCGCGAATGGCGACTGGCTTCCAGGAACAGCGCGTTGACGTCGTCGGCCGAGACCTCGCGCTTGAGGTTGACGGTCAGGTCCACCAGCGACACGTTGATCACCGGCACCCGCACGGCCATGCCGGTGAGCTTGCCTGCCAGCTCCGGCAGTACCAGGCCCACGGCCTCGGCGGCGCCGGTCTTGCTCGGAATCATCGATTGGCTGGCCGAACGCGCGCGGTACGGATCGCTGTGGTAGACGTCGGTGAGTACCTGATCGTTGGTGTAGGCATGGATAGTGGTCATCAAGCCCTGTTCGATGCCGAACTCGCGCTGCAGCACCTGGGCGATCGGCGCCAGGCAGTTGGTGGTGCACGACGCGTTGGAGATGATCTGGTGCGAGGCGCGCAGCACGTCGTGGTTGACGCCATACACCACGGTGGCATCCACGCCCTTGGCCGGTGCCGAGATGATGACCTTGCCGGCGCCGGCGCTCAGGTGCGCAGCGGCTTTTTCGCGTTCGGTGAACAGCCCCGTGCATTCGAACACGACGTCGATGGCTTCGGCTTTCCAGGGCAGTTCGGCAGGGTTGCGGATGGCGCTCACGCTGATGCGGTCGCCGTTGACCGTGATGCTTTCGTGGTCGGCCTCGACACTGGCGTCGAAGGTGCCGTGAACGCTGTCGTACTTGAGCAGGTGGGCGTTCATGGCGCTGTCGCCCAGGTCGTTGATGGCGACGACCTGCAGGTCCTGACGGTAGCCTTGGGTATAGAGTGCGCGAAGGACGTTGCGTCCGATGCGGCCGAATCCGTTGATCGCGATGCGAAGGGTCATGGCATTACCTCTGGCAGTTCGGGTGAAGCTTGTGGCACAAAGACGCGACAGCCTCACTGAAACGGTTTTGTTATAGGAATTACAAGATTATTCACTCCCTGATAGAAAACAAGCATTTTTAGTGGCAATATTTTTGTAAATCTACAACGAGTGATCGAGCCGGGCGTCCCGGCGAGCCTTTCGCCCCTGCCTTGAGCCTAGGTGGCAATGGCCGCCAGCGCCGAGATCGGTTCAGATCGCCCTTACCCTAGCCTGGAGTTCAGTACATGCATCCGCGCATCCTCGAGGTCACCGCCCGGCTGACCGAACGCAGCCGTGCCACCCGTGAACGCTACCTTCAGCTCATTCGCGGCGCGGCCAGCGAAGGACCGATGCGCGCCAGCCTGCAATGCGCCAACTTCGCCCACGGCGTGGCCGGCTGTGGCAGCCAGGACAAGCAGAGTCTGAAGATGATGAACGCGGCCAACGTCGCCATCGTCTCGGCCTACAACGACATGCTCTCGGCGCACCAGCCCTACCAGCATTTCCCTGAACAGATCAAACAGGCCCTGCGCGAGATCGGCTCGGTCGGTCAGTTCGCCGGTGGCGTGCCGGCCATGTGCGACGGCGTCACCCAGGGCGAGCCAGGCATGGAGCTGGCGATCGCCAGCCGCGAAGTGATCGCCATGTCCACGGCCATCGCCCTTTCCCACAACATGTTCGATGCCGCGCTGATGCTTGGCATCTGCGACAAGATCGTGCCTGGGCTGATGATGGGCGCGCTGCGCTTCGGTCATCTGCCGACCGTCTTCGTGCCAGGCGGGCCGATGCCCTCGGGCATTTCCAACAAGGAAAAGGCCGACGTGCGCCAGCGCTACGCCGAAGGCAAGGCAAGCCGCGAAGAACTGCTGGAATCGGAGATGAAGTCCTACCACAGTCCCGGCACTTGCACCTTCTACGGCACCGCCAACACCAACCAACTGGTCATGGAGGTGATGGGCCTGCACCTGCCGGGCGCCTCGTTCGTGAACCCCTACACGCCGCTGCGCGATGCCCTCACCGCCGAGGCGGCGCAGCAGGTCACGCGCATGACCAAGGCCAGCGGCAACTTCATGCCCTTGGGCGAAATCGTCGACGAGAAGGCGCTGGTCAATTCCATCGTCGCGCTGCATGCCACCGGGGGGTCGACCAACCACACCCTGCACATTCCAGCCATCGCCCAGGCCGCGGGTATCCAGCTCACCTGGCAGGACATGGCCGACCTGTCCGAGGTGGTGCCGACCCTGTCGCACGTGTACCCCAACGGCAAGGCCGACATCAATCACTTCCAGGCGGCCGGCGGCATGAGCTTGCTGATCCGCGAGCTGCTCGATGCCGGGCTGCTGCACGAGGACGTCAATACCGTGGCCGGACATGGTCTGCGTCGCTACACCCAGGAGCCGTTCCTGGAGGACGGCACGCTGGTCTGGCGCGAGGGTCCGTTGCAGAGTTTGGACGAAAGCATCCTGCGCCCGGTGGCCCGTCCCTTCTCGGCCGAGGGCGGGCTGCGGGTCATGGAGGGCAACCTTGGTCGTGGCGTGATGAAAGTCTCCGCCGTTGCCCCGGAGCACCAGGTGGTCGAAGCCCCCGCGCGCATTTTCCACGACCAGCAGTCGCTGGCCGATGCCTTCAAGGCCGGCGAACTGGAGCGTGATTTCGTCGCCGTGGTGCGCTTCCAGGGCCCGCGCTGCAATGGCATGCCTGAGCTGCACAAGCTCACGCCGTTCCTCGGGGTGCTGCAGGACCGTGGCTACAAGGTCGCGCTGGTCACCGACGGGCGCATGTCCGGCGCCTCGGGCAAGATCCCGGCAGCGATCCACGTGTGCCCGGAAGCCTTCGATGGCGGCCCGCTGGCAAAGGTGCGCGACGGTGATATCGTGCGCGTCGACGGTGTCGAAGGTACGCTGCAACTGATGGTGTCGGCCGAAGAACTGGCCGGGCGCGATCAGCCTGAAGCACCCCAGGGCAATGACCTGGGCTGCGGCCGCGAGCTGTTCGGCTTCATGCGCATGGCATTCAGCCCGGCAGAGCAGGGCGCCAGCGCCTTTACCTCGGCTTTGGAGCGATTCAAATGAAGGCCTTGCTGGTCGGCGACATTGGTGGGACCAACGCACGCTTTGCCCTGTGGCGCGACAACGACCTGCACGCGGTGCAGGTGTTGGCCACGGCGGATTATTCCAGCCCCGAGCAGGCCATCGAGGCCTATCTGCACGAGCAGGGCATCGCCCGTGGCGGCGTGTCGGATGTCTGCCTGTCGGTGGCCGGGCCGGTGGACGGCGACGACTTTCGCTTCACCAACAACCATTGGCGGCTGAACCGCACGGCGTTCTGCAACACCTTGCAGGTCCAGCGCCTGCTGCTGCTCAACGACTTTTCCGCCATGGCCCTGGGCATGACCCGGCTCAAGCCGGGCGAGTTCGTCGAGGTGTGTCCGGGCCAGGCCGATCAGGCGCGTCCGGCGCTCATCATCGGACCGGGCACTGGCCTGGGGGTGGGCACCTTGCTCAACCTGAACAAGCACTGGATGGCGTTGCCGGGCGAGGGCGGCCACGTCGACCTGCCGGTGGGCAACGCCCGTGAGGCTGCGATTCACCAGCACATCCAGGGCCAGATCGGTCACGTCAGTGCCGAAACCGTGCTCAGCGGTGGCGGACTGGTGCGCCTGTACCAGGCGATCTGCGCGCTGGACGGCGCCGTGGCGCAGCACAAGACCCCAGCGCAGATCACCGAGGCGGCGCTGGGCGGCGAGCCGCGCGCGCTGGCGGTGATCGAGCAGTTTTCGCGCTTCCTCGGCCGGGTGGCGGGCAACAATGTGCTGACCCTGGGCGCGCGGGGCGGCGTGTACATCGTCGGCGGCGTGATCCCGCGCTTCGTCGAGCTGTTCCTGCGCAGTGGCTTCGCCACCAGTTTCGCCGACAAAGGCTGCATGAGCGGCTACTTCCCCGGCGTACCGGTGTGGCTGGTGACAGCCGAGTTCTCGGGGCTTCTCGGCGCCGGCGTCGCGTTGCAGCAGGTGCTCGCCCACTGATGCCGTGAACCCCATCGCGCGGGGCGGTCCTTGGCGGCGCAACACCGCACGGACTTGCCCCGCGCCCGCCTCAGCGCTTATACAATGCCCCCAGCAGGCACCAAGACCTGCCCCCACCAAAGGGATTCCATTGTGAGCACTGCCGGTAAGACCATCCTCATGGTCGACGACGACCAGGATATTCGCGAGCTGTTGCAAACCTACCTCAGCCGCTGCGGCTTGCAGGTGCAGGCCGAACCCGACGGACAGGGTTTTCGCCGTGCCCTGGAGGCCGGGAACTACGACCTGCTGATCCTCGACGTAATGCTGCCCGACGAAGACGGCTTCAGCCTGTGCCGCTGGGTGCGTCAGCATCCACGCCAGTCGCGGGTGCCGATCATCATGCTGACCGCCAGTTCCGATGAGGCCGACCGCATCATCGGCCTAGAGCTCGGCGCCGACGACTACCTGGGCAAGCCGTTCAGCCCGCGCGAGCTGCAAGCGCGGATCAAAGCCTTGCTGCGCCGCTGCGACTTCACCACGGCGAGCCCCGTCAGCGCAGTGCTGGCCTTCGACGACTGGCGCCTGGACACGGTCAGCCACCGGCTGTTCCACCGCGACGGCGAGGAGGTGATTCTCTCCGGTGCCGACTTCGCCCTGCTCAAGCTGTTTCTCGATCATCCCCAGCAGATCCTCGACCGCGACACCATCGGCAATGCCACCCGTGGCCGTGAACCGATGCCGTTGGACCGCATCGTCGACATGGCGGTGAGCCGCCTGCGCCAACGGCTGCGCGACACCGACAAACCGCCTCGGCTGATCCGCACCGTGCGCGGCAGTGGCTACCTGCTCGCGGCGAATGTCTGCTGTGCCGGCTGAACAGGGCGTCGAGCGCCGCTGGCGCCTGCTGCCGCGCTCGTTGCTGGGGCGCATGCTGCTGCTCACCTTGCTGGTGGTGCTGATCGCCCAAGGCCTGTCGAGCCTGATCTGGCTGGCCCAACTGCGCGCCAGCCAGGTACAGGGGCTGCGCGCCAGCGCCAGCAGCCTGGCCCATTCCATGAGCGCCAGCGTCAGCTATTTCCGCTCCTTGCCGGTGGCCTACCGGCCGATGGTGCTCGATCAACTGCGCAGCATGGGCGGCACGCGTTTCTTCGTTTCGCTCAACGACAAACCGCTGGACATGTCGGTGCTGCCCGTCACCTCGCGCAAGCAGGCGGTGATCGAAGTGGTGAGTGAGGTGCTGCATGAGCGCCTGGGCCAGGGCATGGAAATCTCCGTCGAATTCGTCAGCCCCGATGACCTGCGCATCTTCAACAGCGGTCTGAAGCTCGATGAGCTGCCGCGCTCCTGGGCGCACTACGCCTTGACCCTGGAACCGCTGAATCCACCGGTGCTGGTGACCCAGATTCGCCTGGACGAGGGCGAGTGGCTGTACATCGCTTCGTTGCTGCCCGAGCCCTACACGGGGCTCGAACCCCAGGGCCTGCCGCGTCAGCAGATCGGTTTCATCGTCCTGACCACCGCCTTGCTGCTGCTGTTCATCGGTTTGCTGGTGCACTGGCAGAGCCTGCCGCTCAAGCGCTTGGCACGTACCGCCCGGGAGATGTCGCTGGGCGCCGACGTGCCGCCGGTGGCCGAGGCGGGCGGCAGCGAAGTGGTGGAAGTGGGGCGGGCGTTCAACGCCATGCGCGAGCGCATCAGCCGTTACCTGACCGAACGCTCGCAGTTGTTCAGCGCCATCTCCCACGACCTGCGTACGCCGATCACCCGCCTGCGCCTGCGTGTCGAGCTGCTCGAGGACGAGGCGCTGCAGGCCAAGTTCAGCCGTGACCTCGACGAGCTGGAGCTGCTGGTCAAGGGGGCGCTGCAGTGCGTCAAGGACACCGACATTCACGAGAACATCGAGCCGGTCGACCTCAACCAGGTGCTGGAGATTCTTGCCGAACCCTACCTGCGCGACGGACGCATCACCGTCGAGGGAAAAGTGCTGGCGCCCTATCAGGGCAAGCCACTGGCGCTGCGCCGTTGCATCGGCAACCTCATCGATAACGCCATCAAGTACGGCGAGCGCGCGCACCTGCGGATCATCGACGGCCCGGAGGCTTTCGTGTTGCAGGTCGACGACCAGGGCCCGGGCGTGCCGGAACAGCGCCTGGAACAGGTATTCGAGCCGCACTTTCGCCTGGCGGCGCAGCAGCAGGGCTATGGCCTGGGCCTGGGCATCGCCCGCAATATCGCCCACAGCCACGGCGGCGAGGTAAGCCTGCTGAACCTGCGCGAAGGCGGGCTGCGGGTGACGCTGTGCCTGCCGCGGCTGATGGAGTGAGCTGACAGGGGCGAGGCGTGGATGTCACGACCTGGTGACATTCGCGCTGGCCTTCGTGACATGCTCGCGCAGAGGGCTGGCTAGAATCCGCTGACGACAGGCACCCGGCCTGTCCCTGGCAAGGACCACGCCGCTGATGGACAGCCTCGATTTTCCCACCGGCCGCTGGCTCGATTCGCCGGCCCACCAGGCTTGGCTGCTGGGCGAAGGCCAGCGTCTGGTCAGCTTCGCCAAGGCCTCGCGCCTGCCCGGCGGCTTCGCCGGCCTCGATGCCCGCGGTGCGCTGCCCGGCGCAGCGATGGCCGATACCCTCAACACCACCCGCATGATCCACTGCTTCGCCATGGCCCACGTGCAGGGCATTCCCGGCTGCCTGCCGCTGGTCACCCACGGCGTGGCCGAGTTGCTCGATGGCCCGCTGCGCGATACGCGCCACGACGGCTGGTACATCGATGCGCGTGAGCAAGGCGAGCGCAGCAAGACCGCCTACCTGCACGCCTTCGTCGCCTTGGCCGCCAGTTCGGCGGTGGTGGCCGGTGCTGCCGGTGCCCGGCCCTTGTTGGACGATGCCATCGCGGTGATCGAGGCGCACTTCTGGCGCGAGGAGGAGGGCGCACTGTGCGAATCCTTCGCCGAGGACTGGTCGCAGGCCGAGGCGTATCGGGGCGCCAACAGCAACATGCACGCCACCGAAGCGTTCCTCGCCCTGGCCGATGTCACCGGCCAGACCCGCTGGCTGGATCGCGCCCTGCGCATCGCCGAGCGGCTGATCCAGCATCACGCCGCGGCTCATGACTTCGTGGTGGTCGAGCACTTCGATGCCCACTGGCAGCCGCTGCCGGACTACAACCACGACAATCCCGCCGACGGCTTCCGGCCCTTTGGCAGCACGCCGGGCCATGCCTTCGAATGGGCACGCCTGCTGCTGCACCTGGAGGCATCGCGCCAGCGCGCCGGGCTGCAAGTGCCGGCCTGGCTGTGCGAGGCTGCCCGGTCACTGTTCGCCGGGGCTTGCCGCCACGCCTGGAACGTCGATGGTGCGCCAGGGCTGGTCTACACCCTCGACTGGCACAATCGCCCGGTGGTGCGCGCGCGTCTGCATTGGGTGCACGCCGAAGCCTGCGCCACCGCCGCCGCGCTGCTGCGCCGTACCGGACAAACCGACTATGAGCAGTGGTATCGCCGCTTCTGGGATTTCATCGCGGTGCATTTCATCGATCTGGTCCACGGTAGCTGGCACCATGAGCTGGATCCGCAGAACCGCCCTGGCGCAAGCATCTGGGGCGGAAAACCGGACCTGTACCATGCCTATCAGGCCGTGCTGCTGCCGCGCCTGGCCCTGGCGCCAAGCCTGACTACAGCCCTGGCCCAGGCGAATGTCACCAAACGATGACATTCAGGCATCGCTTCGTTACCTGACGGGGCGGCCTCGCTCTCTAGAATCGATGCAACGCAAGCGCCAGTCTTGCACTGCATAACAAGAAGAAAGGTACTCCAATGAATTCCAAGCTCTGTCTCGCCGCCGCTATTTCCCTCGCCTCGCTTCTGCCGCTCAGTGCCCAGGCCGCCGACTCCAAAGGGAGTGTGGAGGTGGTTCACTGGTGGACGTCGGGCGGTGAAAAAGCCGCCGTCGATGTCCTCAAGGCCCAGGTCGAGCAGGACGGTTTCACCTGGAAGGACGGCGCGGTCGCCGGTGGCGGTGGCGCCACGGCCATGACCGTGCTCAAGAGCCGCGCCGTGGCCGGCAATCCGCCCGGCGTCGCCCAGATCAAAGGTCCCGACATCCAGGAATGGGCGTCTACGGGCCTGCTCGACACCGACGTGCTCAAGGATGTGGCCAAGGAAGAAAAGTGGGATAGCCTGCTCGACAAAAAGGTCGCCGACACCGTCAAGTACGACGGTGACTACGTGGCCGTTCCGGTCAACATCCACCGCATCAACTGGCTGTGGATCAACCCCGAAGTGTTCAAGAAGGCCGGCATCGAACAGCCGCCCAAGACCCTCGAAGAGTTCTATGCCGCCGCCGACAAGCTCAAGGCCGCAGGCTTCATTCCCCTGGCCCACGGTGGCCAGCCGTGGCAGGACAGCACCGTGTTCGAGACCGTCGTGTTCGCCGTGATGGGCGCGGACGGCTACAAGAAGGCGATGGTCGACCTCGACGAGAAGACCCTCACTGGCCCTGAGATGATCAAGGCGCTCACCGAACTCAAGAAAGTCGCCAGCTACATGGACCCGGACGGCAAGGGCCAAGACTGGAACCTGGAAGCGGCCAAGGTCATCAACGGCAAGGCCGGCATGCAGATGATGGGCGATTGGGCCAAAAGCGAGTGGACCCTGGCCAAGAAGGTCGCGGGCAAGGACTACCAGTGCGTGCCATTCCCCGGTACCGGCAAGGGTTTCCTGTACAACATCGACTCGCTGGCGGTGTTCAAGCAGAAAGACAAAGGCACCGCCGAGGGCCAGAAAGACATCGCGCGCAAGGTGCTGGGCGAGGACTTCCAGAAGACCTTCAGCATCAACAAGGGCTCGATCCCCGTGCGTAACGACATGCTCGAGCACATGGACACGTTCGGCTTCGACAGCTGCGCGCAGACCGCTGCCAAGGACTTCCTGGCCGATGCCAAGTCCGGTGGCCTACAGCCGAGCATGGCGCACAACATGGCGACCACGCTCGCCGTGCAGGGCGCCTTCTTCGATGTCATCACCAACTACATGAACGACCCGAAAGCCGAGCCGGCCGACGCGGCGAAGAAGCTGGCGGCAGCGATCAAGTCTGCCCAATAGCTGAGGCTGTGCAGGGGCGGCCAATCGCCGCGCCTGCAGCGTGCGTGCTTTCTTCCATCGGGGTATCCCTTCCATGACCACGACCACCGCCCGCCTGCGGGCCTCACCCCTGGACGCGTTGCAGCGCTGGCTACCCAAGCTGGTGCTGGCGCCGAGCATGTTCATCGTGCTGGTGGGTTTCTACGGCTACATCCTGTGGACCTTCGTTCTCTCGTTCACCACCTCGACCTTCCTGCCCACCTACAAATGGGCGGGCCTGGCCCAGTACATGCGGCTGTTCGACAACGACCGCTGGTGGGTGGCGAGCAAGAACCTGCTGGTGTTCGGTGGCCTGTTCATCGGCGTCACCCTGGTGATCGGTGTGCTGCTGGCGGTATTTCTCGACCAGCGCATCCGCCGCGAGGGCATGATCCGCACCATCTACCTGTATCCCATGGCGCTGTCGATGATCGTCACCGGCACCGCCTGGAAATGGCTGCTCAACCCAGGCATGGGCCTGGACAAGCTGCTGCGCGACTGGGGCTGGGACGGTTTCCGCTTCGACTGGCTGATCGACCCTGACCGAGTGGTGTACTGCCTGGTGATCGCTGCCGTGTGGCAAGCGTCGGGCTTCATCATGGCAATGTTTCTCGCCGGCCTGCGCGGCGTCGACCCCTCGATCATCCGCGCCGCGCAGATCGATGGCGCGAGCCTGCCGCGCATCTATTGGTCCGTGGTGCTGCCGAGTCTGCGCCCGGTGTTCTTCAGCTCGCTGATGATCCTCTCGCACATCGCCATCAAGAGTTTCGACCTGGTGGCGGCCATGACCGCTGGCGGTCCGGGCTACTCCTCCGACCTGCCGGCGATGTTCATGTACTCGTTCACCTTCAGCCGTGGGCAGATGGGCATGGGCTCGGCCAGCGCGATCCTGATGCTCGGGGCGATCCTCGCGATCCTCGTGCCTTACCTGTATTCCGAGCTGCGGAGCAAACGCCATGACTGACGTCGTCGCCAAACCCGGCCTGAGCCTGGGGCGCGTGGCCATCCACGCGGTGCTGCTGGTGGCCGTGCTGCTGTATCTGGTGCCGCTGGTGGTCATGCTGTTGACCAGCTTCAAGACCCCGGAAGACATCAGCACCGGCAACCTGTTGAGCTGGCCGCAGATGTTCACGGCCATCGGCTGGACCAAGGCCTGGGCCACGGTCAACGGCTATTTCCTCAACTCGATCCTGATCACCGTGCCGGCCGTGCTGATTTCCACCACCATCGGCGCGCTGAACGGCTACGTGCTGTCGATGTGGCGCTTTCGCGGCTCGCAGCTGTTCTTCGGTCTGCTGCTGTTCGGCTGCTTCCTGCCGTTCCAGACCGTGCTGCTGCCAGCCTCGTTCACCCTCGGCAAGCTGGGCCTGGCCAGCACCACGTCAGGTCTGGTGCTGGTGCATGTGGTCTACGGCCTGGCCTTCACCACACTGTTCTTCCGCAACTACTACGTGAGCATTCCCGAGGCGCTGGTCAAGGCGGCGCGCCTGGATGGTGCCGGGTTCTTCACCATCTTCCGGCGCATCATCCTGCCGATGTCGACGCCGATCATCATGGTCTGCCTGATCTGGCAGTTCACCCAGATCTGGAACGATTTCCTGTTCGGCGTGGTGTTCTCCAGCGGCGACTCGCAGCCGATCACCGTGGCCTTGAACAACCTGGTCAACACCAGCACCGGCGCCAAGGAATACAACGTCGACATGGCCGCCGCGATGATCGCCGCGCTGCCGACGCTGTTGGTCTACGTGGTGGCGGGCAAGTATTTCGTGCGCGGCCTGACCGCCGGCGCAGTCAAGGGGTAAGTCATGGCAACGCTCGAACTTCGCAATGTAAACAAGACCTACGGCAGCGGCCTGCCGGATACCCTCAAGGACATCCAGTTGGCCATCGGCGACGGAGAGTTCCTGATCCTGGTCGGCCCTTCCGGCTGCGGTAAGTCGACGCTGATGAACTGCATCGCCGGGCTCGAGCAGATCACCGGCGGTGCGATCCTGATCGATGGCGAGGACGTCAGTGGCATGAGCCCCAAGGACCGGGACATCGCCATGGTGTTTCAGTCCTATGCGCTGTACCCGACCATGAGCGTGCGCGAGAACATCGAGTTCGGCCTGAAGATTCGCAAGATGCCCCAGGCCGCCATCGACGAAGAGGTGGCGCGGGTGGCCAAGCTGCTGCAGATCGAGCACCTGCTCACGCGCAAGCCGAGCCAGCTCTCCGGTGGTCAGCAGCAACGCGTGGCCATGGGCCGGGCGCTGGCGCGGCGACCGAAGATCTACCTGTTCGACGAGCCGCTGTCCAACCTCGACGCCAAGCTGCGGGTCGAGATGCGCACCGAAATGAAACTGATGCACCAGCGCCTGAAGACCACCACGGTGTACGTGACCCACGACCAGATCGAGGCCATGACCCTGGGCGACAAGGTGGCGGTGATGAAGGACGGCATCATCCAGCAGTTCGGCACCCCGCAGCAAATCTACAACGATCCGGCGAACCTGTTCGTCGCCAGTTTCATCGGTTCGCCGCCGATGAACTTCATTCCGGTGCATCTGAGCCGCCAGGACGGTCGCTTGTTCGCCCAGCTCGACAGCGGCCAGGCCCGCTGCGAACTGCCGTTGGGCGTGCACGGCGATGGGCTGGAAGGACGCGAGGTGATTCTCGGCGTACGGCCTGAACAGATCGCCCTGGGCGCCACCGAGGGCAATGGCTTGCCGGCCGTGCGCGCCGAGGTGCAGGTACTCGAGCCCACCGGCCCGGACCTGCTGGTGTTCGTCACCCTCAACCAGACCAAGGTCTGCTGCCGACTGGCGCCGGATGTCGCCTGCCGTGTCGGTGACAGCCTCAACCTGCAGTTCGACCCGGCACGGGTCCTGCTGTTCGACGCAGGCACCGGCCAGCGCCTGGATCTGCCGGCGGCCGACGCGACGATCAAGGACAACGTCGCGCGTTTCAAAGGCCGCTGAAGTACACCCCCCATCGATAACAAGAAAAGAGGAACCAACGGATGGAACATCGCAAACGTATCAAGGCCCTGGGATCGCTGACCCTGCTTGCCCTGTTCGGCAGCACCGGCGCGCACGCCGCCGAGGCGTTTTCCAGCGACTCGAAATGGATGACCGGCGACTGGGGCGGCACGCGCACCGAGTTGCTGGAAAAAGGCTATGACTTCAGTGTGGACTATGTCGGCGAGGTGGCCGGCAATCTGCGCGGTGGCTACAACCACGACAAGACCGCGCGCTACAGCGACCAGTTCGCCCTCGGCGCGCACCTGGACCTGCAGAAGATCCTGGGCTGGCACGACGCCGAGTTCAAGCTGGCGATCACCGAGCGCAGCGGGCGCAACCTGTCCAACGACCGCATCAGCGATCCACGCGCCGGGCAGTTCAGCTCGGTGCAGGAAGTCTGGGGCCGTGGCCAGACCTGGCGCCTGACCCAGATGTGGGTCAAGCAGAAGTACTTCGACGGCGCGCTGGACGTCAAATTCGGGCGCTACGGTCCGGGCGAAGACTTCAACAGTTTCCCCTGCGACTTCCAGAACCTGGCGTTCTGCGGCTCGCAGGTGGGCAACTGGGTGGGCGGCATCTGGTACAACTGGCCGGTGAGCCAGTGGGCGCTGCGCGTGAAGTACAACATCACCCCGGAGTTCTTCGTTCAGGTCGGCGCCTTCGAGCAGAACCCTTCGAACCTGGAGACCGGCAACGGCTTCAAGCTCAGCGGCAGTGGCACCAAGGGCGCGATCCTGCCGGTGGAGATGGTCTGGTCGCCGAAGGTCAATGGTCTGCCGGGCGAGTACCGCCTGGGCTACTACTACAGCACCGCCGACGCCACCGACGTGTACAAGGACATCAATGGCAACCCGCAGGGCATCTCGGGCACCGACTTCAAGTCGCATTCCAGCAAGCATGGCTGGTGGGTGGTGGCCCAGCAACAGGTCACTGCGCACAACGGCGACGCCAGCCGCGGCCTGAACCTGTTCGCCAACTTCACCGTGCACGACAAGGCCACCAACGTGGTCGACAACTACCAGCAAGTGGGCATGGTCTACAAAGGCGCCTTCGATGCACGGCCCAAGGATGACATCGGCTTCGGCATCGCCCGCATCCATGTCAACGACGATGTGAAGAAGCGCGCCGAGCAGATCAATGCCTTCAACGGCATCGACGACTATGACAACCCGGCCTTCCTGCCGCTGCAGCGCACCGAGTACAACGCTGAGTTGTACTACGGCTTCCACGTCACCAACTGGCTGACCGTGCGCCCGAACCTGCAGTACATCAAGCGTCCGGGCGGCGTGGACGAAGTCGACAACGTACTGGTCGCCGGCCTGAAGATTCAGTCGTCATTCTGAGACCGATTGTTGTAAATTTACGCCATCGCCTCTCACCCCAACATCCACTGCCTGGCAGTGGATGTTTTTTCACCTCCGAGATAGCGCTGTCTCAACAACAAGAGTGTCTCTGAAATGTCCGAACATCCGCTCCAGCGCTTCTTCACCTCGCAACGGCCGAGACCGGTTTTCGAGTGGGAGCGTCACCAGCAGCGCGATGTCCTGATCATCGATCATCCTCGCTGCCAGGCGGTGTTCAGTCGCCAGGGTGCGCAGTTGTTGCACTTCCAGCCGACCGGTGAGAAGCCGTGGTTGTGGTGCGCCGAGCAGTGGCCGCAGGTGGGTGCGATTCGGGGTGGGGTACCGGTGTGCTGGCCGTGGTATGGCCGTCATCCCAGCGAGGACTTGTGGCCGGCCCACGGCTGGGGCCGGCTGCTGGACTGGAAGCTGCTGGACAGTTGCGAGGACGAGCAGGGGGTGAGTCTCACCTGGCGCCTGGACCTGTGCGATTGGCAGGTGGACCTGCATGCGCGGCTGGGTGCGAGCATGGAGCTGCGCTTGAGCACCGAGCACCAGGACAGCCAGCCATGCCAGTTGAGCCATGCGCTGCTGGCGTTCTGGCGCATCAGCGACGTGTCGCAGGTCGCCTTGTCGGGTCTTGAGGACATCGACGGCTATGACCGGCTCAACCGCCAGGCCTGCCGCGAAGAAGGCGCGCTGACCCTCAACGGGGGCTGCCAGAAGGTGTATCCGGGCACGCCGAAGGTGCAGTTGCACGACCCGGCCTGGGAGCGCGAACTGTACATCGACACCAGCGACAGCGACGACACCGTGGTCTGGCATCCCGGCAATCGGCCGCTGATGGGGGTTAGCGGTCGCGAGAGCCAGGGTTTCGTCTGCGTCGAGGCCGCCAGCGGCAGCGCCGAGGGGCTGAGACTGGCGCCAGGGCAGCGCGCACAGTTGACGCTGCAGGCCCATCGGCTCAGTTGAGCTCGTTGTCCTCGGCGGGGTAGCGGCTGGCGTTGAGGCTTTCCTTGATCTTGCGCAGGTGCGGCTGGAAGTCCGAGCCCCGGCGCAGGGTCATGCCGGTGGCCAGGACGTCGAGCACGGTCAACTGGATGATGCGTGAGGTCATGGGCATGTAGATGTCGGTGTCTTCCGGTAGCGGCAAGTGCAGGCTCAGGCTGCAGGCGCTGGCCAGCGGCGAACCGGCGGCGGTGATGCCCAGCACCGAGGCGCCGTTTTCCCGAGCCTGGCGGGCTACTTCCACCAGTTCGCGGGTGCGTCCGGTGTAGGAGATGATCACGAACAGGTCACCGGTGTGCGCGACCGATGCCAGCATGCGCTGCATCAGCACATCGGGGTGGGCCGACACGGCCAGGTTGAAGCGGAAGAATTTGTGCTGCGCGTCCATGGCCACCGGGGCCGAGGCGCCGAGGCCGAAGAAGTGGATCTGGCGCGCCTGGATCATCATGTCCACGGCGCGGCTGACCTGCTGCGGATCGATCTGCTGGCACGCGCTGTCGAGCGAGGCGATGGCGCTGGCGAAGATCTTCTGGGTGTAGGCGGCCGGGTCGTCGTCGGCTTCCACCGCGCGGCTCACGTAAGCCGCGCCGCTGGCCAGGCTCTGTGCCAGTTGCAGCTTGAGTTCGGGATAGCCGCTGACGCCGAAGGAGCGGCAGAAGCGGTTGACGGTCGGTTCGCTGACCTTGGCCGCCTGGGCCAGGGCGGCGATGCTGAAGCGCGTGGCCTGCTGCGGGTTGAGGAGGATGACCTCGGCGACTTTGCGTTCGGCCTTGTTCAGCTCGTCGAGGCGTCCCTGGATCTGCTCCAGGAGGTTTCGCACACGGTCCATGGGTTGTCCTTGGGTCGGAAACGCGGCCGGCTGCGGGAACTGCCGGCATGTTGCAGGGTTGTCTATCGTACTGAGGGTGGGTGTGTCATACCACACGTCTGTACCACTTAGGGGTAATGTTGTTGTTTTTACTACATTCTTCTTGAAAAGTACGCCTGAAAACGGTATTCCTACGTCCACTTTAATAAAAGAACCAACATCATGGCGGCCATTAGCGTAGAACCTTGCACTTTCGCCCTATTCGGCGCCCTCGGCGACCTGGCGTTGCGCAAGCTGTTTCCTGCCCTCTATCAGCTCGATCGCGCCGGCCTGCTGCACGCCGACACGCGCCTGTTGGCCTTGGCCCGTGAGCCGGGCAGCGCCGACGATCACCTGGCGACCATCGAAGCCCAGTTGCGGCGCTTCGTGCCGGATGCCGATATCGACCCCCAGACCTTGCAGCGCTTCATCGCGCGCCTGAGTTACCTGCACCTGGATTTCGTCCAGGCCGAGGGCTATACCGCGCTGGCCGAGCAGGCCGGCGAGGGCCTGCCGCTGATCGCCTATTTCGCCACGGCGGCAGCGGTGTATGGCGCCATCTGCGAAAACCTCGACAAGGTCGGTTTGGCCGAGCGCACCCGCGTGGTGCTGGAAAAACCCATCGGTCATGACCTGGAGTCCTCGCGTCGGGTCAACGACGCCGTGGCGCGCTTCTTCCCCGAGAGCCGGGTCTATCGCATCGACCATTACCTGGGCAAGGAAACGGTCCAGAACCTGATCGCCCTGCGTTTTGCCAACAGTCTGTTTGAAACCCAGTGGAACCAGAACTCTATCTCCCACGTGGAGATCACCGTGGCCGAGAAAGTCGGTATCGAAGGTCGCTGGGGCTACTTCGACAAGGCTGGCCAGTTGCGCGACATGATCCAGAATCACCTGTTGCAGCTGCTGTGCCTGATCGCCATGGACCCGCCCAGCGACCTGTCGGCCGACAGCATCCGCGACGAGAAGGTCAAGGTGCTCAAGGCGCTGGCGCCGATCACCGGCGACGGACTCAGCACCCGGGTGGTGCGCGGCCAGTACATTGCCGGTTACAGCGACGGCAAGCCGGTGCCTGGTTACCTGGAAGAAGACAATGCCAATGCCCAGAGCGACACCGAAACCTTCGTCGCCCTGCGTGCCGATATCCGCAACTGGCGCTGGTCCGGCGTGCCGTTCTATCTGCGTACCGGCAAGCGCATGCCGCAGAAACTGTCGCAGATCGTCATCCACTTCAAGGAAACCCCGCACTACATCTTCGCTCCGGAGCAGCGTCTGCAGATTGGCAACAAGCTGATCATCCGCCTGCAACCGGACGAAGGCATCTCGCTGCGGGTGATGACCAAGGAGCAGGGGCTGGACAAGGGCATGCACCTGCGCAGTGGCCCACTTCAACTGAATTTTTCCGACACCTGGCGCAGCGCGCGGATTCCGGATGCCTACGAGCGTTTGTTGCTCGAAGTGATGCGCGGCAACCAGAACCTGTTCGTGCGCAAGGACGAGATCGAGTACGCCTGGACCTGGTGCGACCAGTTGATCGCCGGCTGGAAGAACGCTGGCGATGCGCCCAAGCCTTATGCGGCAGGGTCCTGGGGCCCGATGAGCTCGATTGCACTGATCACTCGCGATGGGAGAGCCTGGTATGGCGATATCTGAACTGCGACTGCCGAGCAACGTGAAGGTCCATGAACTGGCCGACAGCAAGCGGCTGGCCGCGGCGTTGGCCGCCGATGTGGCCGAGCGGCTGGCTGCGGCCGTGGCCGCCAAGGGCCAGGCGTGCCTGGTGGTGTCCGGGGGGCGCAGCCCCGTGGCATTCCTGGAGCAGCTTTCCAGCGCGTCGCTGGATTGGTCGAAGGTCACGGTATCGCTGGCCGACGAGCGCTGGGTGCCGGTCGAGCATGCCGACAGCAATGCCGGGCTGCTGGCCCGCCACCTGTTCAAGGGCGCGGCGGCCAAGGCTCGTTTCCTCGGTCTTTACCAGCGCGGCGACAACCTTGAGGCCGCAGCAGAAGCGGCGGACCAGGCACTGGCCGAGTTGCCGCCCATCGACGTGCTGATCCTGGGCATGGGCGATGATGGCCATACCGCTTCGCTGTTCCCGGACAGTCCGCACCTGGCTGAGGGGCTGGACCCTGGCGCCAGCCGTCGCTGCCTGCCGATGCTGGCGCCAAGCGTGCCGCACCAGCGCCTGTCGATGACCCGCGCGCTGCTGTCCAGCGCCGCCTTCACTGTCTTGTCGGTGCAAGGCCCGGGTAAGCTCGCCGCCCTACGCGCGGCACTGGCCGCCGATGATGCCGCGCAGATGCCGATTCGCGCCTTTCTTCACGACCCCCTGGACATCTACTGGTGCCCATGAGCCAAGGATCCACTGTCATGACCACCCTTGAACGCCCCCAACCGCTGCGCTCGATGGCCGAAAAAGCCGCCCGCATCGACCAGATTTGCGCTCAGGCGCGCATCCTGCCGGTGATCACCATCGCCCGCGAGCAGGACATCCTGCCGTTGGCCGACGCGCTGGCCGCCGGTGGCATTCGCACCTTGGAGGTGACCTTGCGCTCCGAGCACGGCTTGAAGGCCATCCGCGTGCTGCGCGAACAGCGCCCCGAGCTGTGCATCGGCGCTGGCACCGTGCTCGACCCGGCGATGTTCGCCGCCGTCGAAGCTGCGGGCGCGCAATTCGTGGTGACGCCGGGCATCACGGCTGAGGTGCTCGAGGCCGGTGTTCGCAGCGACATCCCGCTGCTGCCAGGCATCAGCACGCCATCGGAAATCATGGCCGGTTACGCGCTGGGCTATCGCCGCTTCAAACTGTTCCCGGCAGAAGTAGTCGGTGGCGTCGCCGCGATCAAGGCCTATGGCGGCCCGTTCGGCGACATCCGTTTTTGCCCTACCGGCGGCGTCAATCCGGCCAATGCCCGCAGCTACATGGCCTTGCCGAACGTGATGTGCGTTGGCGGCACCTGGATGCTCGACAGCAGTTGGGTCAAGAGCGGCGACTGGGCGCGGATCGAGGCGTGCAGCGCCGAGGCCATGGCGTTGCTGGGCTGATACGAATTTCGTTGTGTGCTGTACGGCTTGTGGGGCGCTTGGTCGGCGCCCCTTTTTTTGCCTGTGATTCGACGATCAGGCGACCTTGAATTGCGAGACCAGCCGTTGTCGTGCTCAGACCTGTGACGCCAGTTTCTGCTGGGGGAGGCGGTCTGCTGCGCACGAGCGACTGTCCTGCGCACAACAAAAAGCCCGCGTCTTGCGAGGCGGGCTCTCAGGGTAGTGCGCTGGCAATCAGGCCGCTTTGGCAGACTGCTGGCTCAGCGAGCGGTTCAGGGCGCTGAACAGGGCCTTGAAGCTGGCCGTGGTGATGTTCTCGTCGATACCCACGCCATGTACCGGACGACCGCCGGCCACGCGCAGTTCGATGTAGGCTGCGGCCTTGGCGTTGGTGCCGGCACCGATGGCGTGCTCGTTGTAGTCCATGATCTCGACCGCGACCGGCAGGCCGGCGACCAAGGCTTCCAGGGCGCCGTTGCCCTTGCCGCGCCAGTGCAGAGTGGTTTCGCCTTCACCGGCCACTTCCACTTCCACGGCGCTGCTGCCGTTCTCTTCCTGCAGGCGATGGCTGACCAGCGCGTAGGGTGCGTTGGCTTGCAGGTACTCTTTGTGCAGCAGGCTGTAGATCTGCTGAGCGGTCATTTCCAGGCCCAGGCGATCGGTCTCGCCTTGCACCACTTGGCTGAATTCGATCTGCATGCGACGCGGCAGGCTGATGCCGTATTCCTGCTCCAGCAGGTAGGTGATACCGCCTTTGCCGGACTGGCTGTTGACGCGGATCACCGCCTCGTAGCTGCGGCCGATGTCAGCCGGGTCGATCGGCAGGTACGGCACTTCCCACAATTCACCGTCCTTCTGCTGGGTGAAGCCCTTGCGGATGGCGTCCTGGTGAGAGCCGGAGAAGGCGGTGTGCACGAGGTCGCCCACATACGGATGACGTGGGTGCACGGGCAGTTGGTTGCACTCTTCGACGACCTTGCGCACGCCGTCGATGTCGGAGAAGTCCAGTTGCGGGTCGATGCCCTGGGTGTACAGGTTCAGCGCCAGGGTGACCAAGTCGACGTTGCCGGTGCGCTCGCCGTTGCCGAACAGGCAGCCCTCGGCGCGGTCGGCGCCGGCCATCAAGCCCAGCTCGGTGGCGGCGATGCCGGTGCCACGATCGTTATGGGTGTGCAGGCTGATGATGACGCTGTCGCGACGGTTGACGTGGCGGCAGAACCATTCGATCTGGTCGGCGTAGACGTTCGGCGTGGCCACTTCGACGGTGGCTGGCAGGTTGAGGATGATCTTGTGTTCCGGGGTCGGGTTCCATACCTCGATCACCGCATCGCACACTTCCTTGGCGAACGCCATTTCAGTGGCGCTGAAGGTTTCCGGGGAATACTGGAAGGTCCACTGGGTGTCTGGCTGCTGGGCGGCGTACTTGACGAACAGCTTGGCGGCGTTTACCGCGATGTCCTTCACGCCTTGCTTGTCCTGGTTGAAGACGATGCGGCGGAATGACGGGCAGGTGGCGTTATACAGGTGGACGATGGCTTTCTTGGCCCCGCGCAGGGACTCGAAGGTACGTGCGATCAGGTCTTCACGGGCCTGGGTGAGCACCTGGATGGTGGTGTCGTCGGGGATGTGGCCATCTTCAATCAGGGTGCGCACGAAGTCGAAATCGGTCTGCGAGGCCGAGGGGAAGGCCGCTTCGATTTCTTTCACACCGACCTGCACCAAGGTCTTCCAGAAGCGCAGCTTCTTTTCCGCATCCATCGGTTCGATCAGCGACTGGTTGCCGTCACGCAGGTCGGAGCTGCACCAGATTGGCGCCTGGGTGAGGGTTTGCGAAGGCCAGGTGCGGTCGGGCAGGTCGATGGTGGGGAAGGCGCGGTATTTCTTGGAAGGGTCTTTGAGCATGGTCATTGGAGCAATCCTTTAAATGTGCGGCCTGATCGGGCCTGCCAAGCGGTGACGAGATGACGCGGCGGGACGATGCGGTTCAGCCAGGTAGTCGTGCACTGACCAGGCAAAGGCTGCGGTGTTGGCGGAGCAGAATGAGGGTGTTGGCGGTTTTCATGCCCTCAACCCTAACCAGTGGCATGGGGGTTGGCAAGCGGCGGGAAAAAATTGAGAGGAATGCTTAAATAAACCTTTTTTGCGAGATTCAATAGCTGAATTCCAATAAAGGGTTTTGAATTGTTGCGCAGTATTTTTGGATGGCGCAACTCGGTTTTGTTGACCGGGCGGCCTTTCGCGGATTCACCTGCGAACGGCCGCCACTGCCCTCAAGGCTGAAACGCACCGATGAAAATCGCCGGGTCCACCCGCGCATCGTTCAGGCTGACGTTCCAATGCATGTGCGGCCCGGTGGCCCGTCCTGTAGAGCCCACCCGCCCGACGACGTCGCCACGGCGCACTACCTGCCCCGGCTGCACGTCCACCTTGGACATGTGACAGAACATGCTGATGAAGCCCTGGCCATGGTCGACGAACACCGTGCGGCCATTGAAGAAATAATCGCCCACCAGAATCACCTTGCCGTTGGCCGGGGTCTTGATCGGCGTGCCGGCGGGCACGGCGAAGTCCAGACCGGCGTGGGGATTGCGCTCCTCGCCGTTGAAGAAGCGGCGCACACCAAACTTGCTCGACAGGGGACCATTGACTGGCTTGTCGAGGATCAGGTTGCTGGGCACGCCTGGGCTGAAGCTGCGGTACGCCTTGATCTGTTCGGCCAATTCGCGGTTGATGCGCTTGAGGTCGTCCGGCTCAGGATTGACCTGGCGTGTGTTCTTCAGGGTGATGCGTTGCTCTGGGTATTTCTTGCTGCCGACGCTGAAGGGCAAGGTGCGCGTGCCCTGGGTGAGGCTGGCAGGACCGGGCTTCTGGGTGAGAGGGAGGCCGACGATGGCCAGCCAGCGGTCTTGCTCTTTGACCACCAGCACCGGCTTGCCCTCGAAGCGAGCGCTCGGGGCGCTGGCGGCAGGGCCCAGATCGACCACCGCAACGCCGCCAGGCACGGGTTTGTTCAAGGTGCGGGTGATGTAGCTGGCCTGGGCCGTAGCGGTCAGCAGCAGGGCGCAAAGGGCGAGCAGGGGGGCGAGCAGACGGGGCATGTGTCAGTCCAGAAGCGAGAGGGTGACCGGGGTCTGATGGTTGTCTTCGACCCGCACCTGCAACTCGCCCTGATCCAGGCGGGCGGTCAGGCGTTGGCCGTTGTGAGTCTGGGCGGCGCTGCGGATCGCTTGGCCACGGTCGTCGAGCAGGATGCTGTAGCCGCGCGCCAGGGTGGCCAGGGGGCTGACGATCTGCAACGTTTGCAACTGCGCCTGGAAGCGCTGGCGACGGTCACGAAGCACTGCCTGCATGGCCCTGGGTAAACGTTCGCCCAGGCTGTCCAGGCGCTGTCCCAGCAGGGCCAGGGTGCGCCCGGGATGCTGCGCGGCCAGGCGCGTGTCGAGACGGCCCAGGCGCTGCTGGCGCTGGTTCAGGTCGAGCATGAAGGCGCGGCGCAGGCGCATGTCCAGGTCGTCCAGGCGCTGGGCCTGCTGGCGCAGTCGCTCGCGTGGATGGCGCAGGCGTCGGGCCAGGCCGTCGAGGCGCAGACGGTCGTGGCTCAAGCGGGCATTCATGCGCAACAGCAGACGGCGTTGCAGGCTGTCCAGGCGTTGCAGCAGACCGCTGCTGTCGGGCGCCAGCAATTCGGCGGCCGCCGAGGGCGTGGGGGCCCGCACATCGGCGACGAAGTCGCTGATCGACACATCGGTCTCATGCCCTACCGCGCTGACGATCGGCGTGACGCAGGCTGCGATGGCGCGCGCCACCGGTTCTTCGTTGAAGCACCACAAGTCTTCCAGCGAGCCACCGCCACGGGCCAGAATCAGCGCGTCGAAGCCAAGGCTGTCGGCCCGCTGCAGCGCGCGCACGATCTGCCCGACGGCTTCGCGCCCCTGCACCGCCGTGGGGATCAGGTTGAGTTCCACCTGCGGTGCGCGGCGAGCGAAGACGCTGATGATGTCGCGGATCACCGCGCCGGTGGGCGAGGTGACGATGCCAATGCGCCGCGGATGCGCCGGCAGTGGCTGTTTGCGCTCGGCGGCGAATAGGCCCTGTTCGCCCAGTTTTTCCTTCAGGGCTTCGAAGGCCAGGCGCAGGGCGCCATCGCCCGCCGGCTCGACGCTGTCGACGATCAACTGGTAGTCGCCACGGCCCTCGAACAGCGACACCTTGCCGCGTACCTTCACCGCCAGACCGTCACGCAGGGCCTGGCGAACCCGCGCAGCGTTCTGCCGGAACAGCGCGCAGCGCACCTGGGCACCACTGTCTTTCAGGGTGAAGTAGAGGTGGCCGGAGGCTGGGCGGGCGAGGTTGGATATCTCGCCTTCCACCCAGACACTGCGGAACACGTCCTCGAGCAGCACGCGGGCGCGGCCGTTGAGCTGGGTGACGGTGAGGACCTCGCGGTCCAGGCCGAGTCGTTCGAAAGGGTCTCTGATCATGGCGGGCATCATAAAGGACAACGCTTGCGATTGTCTGTGTCCGCTCCTTGGGTGGCAGCGAGGGGTACGCAGGGGTGGTGCCCCCCATCAACCGACCTCACGCCGTCATCGCCGCCACGAACTGCCTCACCAGCACGCTCGCGTCAGCGCGACAGGCCAAGGCCACCGTGCTGTCACAGCGTGGTTTCAGTGTGATGAACTTCAGCGAAACCGGGGCAATGTCGCGCATGCAGGCCGGCAACAGCGCCACGCCCAAACCGGCCTCGATCAATTGAAGCTGGGTGGTCTTGCGTGACACCACCTGGGCGGCCTTGGGAAAGAATCCTGCGTCCAGGCACAGCGAAGCCGACAAGTAACTCAGTCCGCCTCGATGCCGGTGGGGAACGGACACGAAGCGTTCGTCCTTCAAGTGCTCCAGCGCGGCTTCAGACACGCCAGCCAGCGGATGCTCGGCCGCGACGGCCAGCAGCAGCGGTTCGCTGAACAGCTCGTGCAGTTCGACGCCTTCGTGCTGGCGCAGCACGGGCAGGCGCAGCAAGCCGATGTCCAGGCGTCCTTCGGCGATGTCCAGCAGTTGCGCCTCCGATGACTGCTGGGCGATTTCCAGGTTGACCTCTGGATGGTTTCGCAGATAGCTGCTCAGGCGCGTCAGCAGCTCGCCCGTGAGGGGAACGGTGCTGGAATGACTCAACTGCAGGCTGCCGCGCAGACCTTGTCCGACCTCCAGCGCCAGGCGCTGTGCGCTATCCAGGTCTGCCAGGAGTTGCCGAGCCCGACCGAGAAACGCTTCGCCGGCCGGAGTCAATCGAGGCTGGCGTGCGGTGCGCTCGAACAGCGGTGTACCGAGATGCTGCTCCAGTTCCTTGATCTGGCGGCTCAAGGCCGATTGGGCGACGTACAGCCGCTCGGCAGCCGCCGTGAAGCTGCCGCTGTCGGCGATTTCCACGAAGTAGCGCAGTTGGCGGAGCGAGGTCATTCTTGATATGCCTTTTCGAGATGGGTTTAGAGGTCAAGGCATATTAGTCGGCATAGCTTAAGGGTGGCTAATCTTGTGCTGTCTTTCCAGGAAACCTGCACATGTTCATTGCGCTTCCTTTTACAGGCTTGGAGTGGCTGCCGATCCTATTAGGCATTGCTGCCGCTTACGTCGTCTTTGGCATTGCCGGCTTCGGCACCGCGTTGATTGCCGGGCCGGTGTTGATCCATTTCATGCCGTTGTCGCGGATCATTCCGCTGCTGGTGTTGCTCGATTTCGTCGCCGCTTTCGGCAACCTGCTGCCGTCGCGACGTGATGTGGTGCGCAGCGAACTGCTGCGCCTGCTGCCGTGCATGGCGCTGGGCTGCACCTTGGGCGTGGCGTTCCTGCTGCACCTGAAATCGGACCTGCTGCTCTTGCTCATGGGGCTGTTCGTCACCGCTTATGCGCTCTACAGCCTCTGCGTGAAGGCTCGCCCGCAGCGTCTGGCCGCCGCCTGGGCGGTGCCCATGGGGACGGTGGGCGGGCTGTTCGGGGCACTGTTCGGCAGTGGCGGCTTTCTCTATGCGATCTACCTCAGTGCGCGGCTGACGGCCAAGGAGCACGTGCGGGCGACGCAGAGCGCATTGATCAGTTGCAGCACCCTGGTGCGGCTGGCGCTGTTCCTGGTGGCCGGCGTGTATGCCGACAGTCGCTTGCTGTGGCTGGCGGTGTGCTTGCTGCCGGTGATGGCGATCGGCTTGTGGCTGGGGCGGCGCCTGAGCCTGCGCCTGTCCCGCGAGGCCTTCGTGCGTCTGGTCACCTGGTTGGTGCTGGCCAGTGGGCTGGCGCTGATCGGTCGCTACCTCACGGGCTGAGCAGGGCGTAGACTTGCACGATCGCTACAGTTTCAGGCCTGACCCTTCATGAACATCCACAGCATCATTGTCCCCAAACTGTCCACCGTACCCGCGCACGAGGCCCGCGCCCGGGCCATCGTGCGCTGGCTGGTACGCGAGAAAATCGTCGAGGAACACCTGAGCACCTGCGGGCGCACCGGCAACCGCATGGGCCATGCATTGGCCGAGGGGGCACGCAAGGTGGCCCTGCACCCGGAGCGTCTGCCGTTTGGCGAGCCGGTCAATGGTCTGGAAGTGATGCTCAAGCGCTGCATCTATACCCCGACTGACGGATTTCTGGAGGAAGCCGGCTGCCCTGAGTGTCGCCGCGAAGTGGGCGAACCGCTGTTCGAAAGCCTGGAGGAGTGGATGCCAGCGGTGAGTGACAACTTCACCTGCCCGCTGTGCGGCTTCGAGGACGACATCAACGGCTTCCTGTATCTGCAGCCGTGCGCGTTCTCCAACCTGGGCTTCATCTTCAACAACTGGGGCGAGGCCGGGTTCACCCAGGCTTTTCTCGACAACTTCGCCGACTGGCTGGATCAACCGGTGGCGGTGGTCAGGGTGGGCTGAGCGGTGAGGCCTGCTGCCCATTGAGCCCCGGGCCCTGCATGAGTATAATGGCGCGCTTCCATTTTTCCCGCCCGGGAGCCCCCGCGATGCTGCGTATCAGCCAAGAAGCCCTGACCTTCGACGACATTCTCCTTGTACCCGGTTATTCCGAGGTACTGCCCAATGAAGTCAGCCTCAAGACCCGATTGACCCGCGGCATCGAGCTGAACATCCCGCTGGTGTCCGCTGCCATGGACACCGTCACCGAAGCGCGCCTGGCCATCGCCATGGCCCAGGAAGGCGGCATCGGCATCATCCACAAGAACATGACCATCGAGCAGCAGGCCGGCGAAGTGCGCAAGGTCAAGAAGTTCGAGGCTGGCGTGGTCAAGGATCCGATCACCATCGAGGCCGACGCCACCGTGCGCGACCTGTTCGACCTCACCCGTCTGAACAACATCTCCGGCGTTCCGGTGCTGGAAAACGGTGATCTGGTGGGTATCGTCACCTCCCGCGACGTGCGCTTCGAATCGCGTCTGGACGCCAAGGTACGCGACGTGATGACGCCCAAAGAGCGTCTGGTCACCGTGCGTGAAGGCGCCGACAAGAACGAAGTCCGCGAGCTGCTGCACAAGCATCGTCTGGAAAAAGTCCTGATCGTCGACGACAAGTTCGCCCTCAAGGGCATGATGACCGTCAAGGACATCGAAAAAGCCAAGGCCTACCCGCTGGCCAGCAAGGACGACCAGGGTCGCCTGCGCGTCGGCGCGGCGGTCGGCACCGGCAAGGACACCGGCGAGCGTGTTGCTGCGCTGGTGGCCGCTGGCGTCGACGTGGTGGTGGTCGACACCGCCCACGGCCACTCCAAGGGTGTGATCGAACGCGTTCGCTGGGTCAAGCAAACCTACCCGCAGGTGCAGGTGATCGGCGGCAACATCGCCACTGGCGCCGCCGCCAAGGCCCTGGCCGAAGCGGGCGCCGATGCGGTCAAGGTCGGTATCGGCCCAGGCTCGATCTGCACCACCCGTATCGTCGCCGGTGTCGGCGTGCCGCAGATCAGCGCCATCGCCAACGTTGCCGCTGCGCTGGAAGGCACAGGCGTGCCGCTGATCGCCGACGGCGGTATCCGCTTCTCCGGTGACCTGTCCAAGGCCATCGTTGCCGGTGCTTCCTGCGTCATGATGGGTTCGATGTTCGCCGGTACCGAAGAGGCTCCAGGCGAAGTCGAGCTGTTCCAGGGCCGTTCCTACAAGGCCTACCGCGGCATGGGCTCACTGGGTGCCATGGCGCAGGCGCAAGGCTCGTCCGACCGCTACTTCCAGGACTCCTCGGCCGGCGCCGAAAAGCTGGTGCCGGAAGGTATCGAAGGCCGCGTACCGTACAAGGGCGCCCTGGCCGCGATCATCCACCAACTGATGGGCGGCCTGCGTTCGTCCATGGGCTACACCGGCAGCGCGACCATCGAAGAGATGCGCACCAAGCCTGAGTTCGTGCGCATCACCGGCGCTGGCATGGCCGAGTCCCACGTGCACGACGTGCAGATCACCAAGGAAGCGCCGAACTACCGGGTCGGCTGACCCCTGAAGCCGCGCCGAGCGGCTTCGCCACATGTGACAAACGATGGCTGCGTCGATGCAGCCATCGTGTTTTTCCCCCGATCAACTTGCAGCTTGCAGCTTCAAGCTCGCAGCTGAATCAGAGATTCCCCCATGGCCCTCGACATTCACGCTCACCGCATCCTGATCCTCGATTTCGGTTCCCAGTACACCCAGTTGATCGCCCGCCGTGTACGCGAGATCGGCGTGTATTGCGAACTGCACCCGTTCGACATGGACGATGAGGCGATTCGCGAATTCAACCCACGCGGCATCATCCTCGCCGGTGGTCCCGAGTCGGTTCACGAAGCCAACAGCCCACGCGCGCCGCAGGCCGTGTTCGACCTGAAGGTGCCGGTGCTGGGCATCTGCTACGGCATGCAGACCATGGCCGAGCAGATGGGCGGCAAGGTCGCCGGTTCCGAGCTGCGTGAGTTCGGTTATGCCCGAGTCGATGTGGTCGGCAAGAGCCGCCTGCTCGACGGCATCGAAGACCATGTCGATGCCGACGGCGTGCTGGGGCTGGACGTGTGGATGAGCCACGGCGACAAGGTCACCCAGATGCCGGCCGACTTCCACGTGCTGGCCAGCACCCCGAGCTGCCCGATTGCTGGCATGTTCGACGACGCGCGCGGCTACTACGGCGTGCAGTTCCACCCGGAAGTGACCCACACCAAGCAGGGCGGTCGCATCCTGTCGCGTTTCGTCCAGGACATCTGCGGCTGCGAAGCCCTGTGGACGCCCTCCAACATCGTCGAAGACGCCATCGCTCAAGTGCGCGAGCAAGTGGGTTCGGCCAACGTCCTGCTGGGCCTGTCCGGCGGTGTCGACAGCTCGGTGGTCGCGGCGCTGCTGCACCGCGCCATCGGCGACCAACTGACCTGCGTGTTCGTCGACAACGGCCTTCTGCGCCTGCACGAGGGCGACCAGGTGATGGCCATGTTCAAGGAGAACATGGGCGTCAAGGTGATCCGCGCCGACGCTGAGAAGCAGTTCCTCGACAACCTGGCCGGCGAAGCCGACCCGGAGAAGAAGCGCAAGATCATCGGCCGCACCTTCATCGACGTGTTCGATGCCGAGGCCAGCAAGCTGCCCAACATCCAGTTCCTCGCCCAAGGCACCATCTACCCCGACGTGATCGAGTCGGCCGGCGCCAAGAGCGGCAAGGCCCACGTGATCAAGTCGCACCACAACGTCGGCGGCCTGCCGGAGGAAATGAACCTCAAGCTGGTCGAGCCGCTGCGCGAGCTGTTCAAGGATGAAGTGCGCAAGATCGGCCTGGAGTTGGGCCTGCCGTACGACATGGTCTACCGCCACCCGTTCCCGGGCCCGGGCCTGGGCGTGCGCATCCTCGGCGAAGTGAAGAAGGACTACGCCGACATCCTGCGCCGCGCCGACCACATCTTCATCGAAGAACTGCGCAAGGCTGACTGGTATCACAAGACCAGCCAGGCCTTCGTCGTATTCCAGCCGGTGAAGTCGGTAGGCGTCGTCGGCGACGGCCGCCGCTACGCCTGGGTCGTTGCCCTGCGCGCCGTGGAGACCGTGGACTTCATGACCGCACGCTGGGCGCACCTGCCTTACGAGCTGCTGGAGACCGTCAGCGGGCGCATCATCAACGAGATCGAAGGCATCTCGCGAGTGACCTACGACGTGTCGAGCAAGCCGCCGGCGACGATTGAGTGGGAGTGATCCCGCGTTCGGTTTAGACCGGTATCAAGTAGTAGAAGCGACACCCAAAGCCCGCGTCCCTGCGGGCTTTGGGTTTTTGGAAGTTGGGAATAAGTAACGCTGTGCAGCGTTTTTGACGCGTTATAGAATCACCGACTGTATTGAATACCACGAATGCAGTTTCCGCGAATGGCTAAACTGCCTAACCCCAAAACACGGATAGCCTTAGGTGATTTACACTACGCTTGTCCGGCCAGTGCTCGCAGCCTGGGATGTACTCATGATGATGTATAAGGATGTCTAACATGTTTTATGTGCAGGATGCTGTGCTGGTGTTTGTTTTGCTTGGTATTCCCTATGCCTTTTTACTTAAAAAGGCGGGGCTCTCTCCGTATTGGTCGTTGATGTTCATGATTGTCCCATTCGGTATACCGTTGGGCGCATGGATTGGCTTCCCGATTCTTGCCCTCAGGGCATGGCCTGCCAGGAATGAATTACCCAACAGGTACTTCCTGGCCGTTCCTCAAAACGTCACGTTGGTCCTGCTCCACCTTGTGATGCCGATCTTTTCAATCTTTGTAATTCTCAAGAAGTCTGGCTACAGCGGATGGTGGTGTTTGACCGCTGTGATACCTCCAGCCGCTTTCATCATGCTCTGGGTCATTGCATTCAAGAAAAGAACAATGCAAGCACCCGTAGCGCCATGCTAGTGGGCTAGCGTCGTTCGCTTTTTATGCCCTGTCTTAGAAGTGAGCTGAGCCCCATGTTTCGGGGTTCACGCGGACGTGGTGGGAGCGGCCTTGTGCCGCGAAAGGGCCGCGAAGCGGCCCCAGCATTCTTTGAGCGAACAGCATTAACGTAAATTCGGGCTTCGTTGTTTCAGGCAAAGACGTTCAATCAGAAGTCATAACGCACATTGGCCATGAAACTGTTTGCATCGAAACCACTGCGGGCCAGGTAGTTGTAACTTCCACCTACGCTCCATGCGCCCACGCGATAGGTCGCGCCCAGTCCCAGTTCGTAGCTGTCACGCGCCGGTGTGGCGCCGGTGGTGGTGAACGCGTTGCCGCCGAGCACGAAGGTCGAGGTGGTGCTGGCCTTGTCGCCGATGAAGTCGTGCCAAGCCATCAATTTGGCCTCCGGCTCCAGGCTGCCCACGCCCATGTCGAAGGCTGCCGCCAGGCGAGCGCCCAGGCCCATTTCGCCGATTTCATAGCGTTGGCTGCCGACCTTGAGGGCGGCCGAGCTGCCTTTTTCCCGGTACGAATCGATCGACACATTGGCATAGCGTGCCCCGACCTGCGGTTCCACAAGCCATTGCTTGTCGAGTTGGAAGCGGTAGCCGGCCAATGCATTGACGCCGAAGATCTCGCTGTCGTAATCGGCTTTGGCGCGGGTGCCGGCAATGTAGCGTTTGGATGCGTTGTCGTTCCAGCCATACATCAGCGAGGTATCGACGAAGACGTTGCCGCGCGTCCAGTTACCGTACAAGGTCAGGGCATGGCCGCTGACATCGGTTTTGTGGCCCAGGTCGGATTTGACGTCGCTGGTCAGGTAGCTGTAGGCCAGTCCCAGGGTGGTGTCGGCATTGAGCTTGCCATCGGCACCCAGGGCGATGCCCTTGGTCTTGGCGTCGTAGCCTTGGACGCCGTGGCGGTTGTCCTGGTTGGCATCGCTGGACAGCGTTTGCAGCCAGACGCCTTGCTCAGGTAGTACTTCACCGGAAGACAGGCCGCTACGCGCTTTGCCGGCGCGCGCGTGAATGGCATTGGCCACCAGATTCAGGCTGTCGGTGGCGGCATTGATCACGCCACGGCTGACGTCCGGCGTCAGGGTTTCGGCCAGTTGGGCGAGTTCGGCGTTGCTGGCGGCGCTGGCGAAACGCTGGAAGACCGGGTCGCTTTCGGCGATCTGGCCCATGATCGTGTTCTTCAGCGGATTCACGGCGTTGACCGCGTTGTCCGAACCGCTGGCCTCCACCACGTTCTGTGCGACCTCCTCATCGCTGCGGGTGGTCACCAATGCTTTGACGTCCTGGCCTTCGATACCGAAGTTCTTGACTTCGAGCAGGGCCGACGAAGACACCACGGAGAGGTTCTGTTGTTCTTCCCAGGTGCCGGAATTGATCAGCGTGTAGCGTGTGCCTTGGGCGGAGGTGCGGAAATCGTCGGAGCGCGCTTGCAGTTCGACTTGGCTGCCTTTGGAGAAGTAGGTGTTGCCGGTGACTTTCAGGATCGGCGTGTTGGGCTGTGTGTCGTTGTCCAGCAACAGGCGCAGGCGTGCGGTGTCGCTGTCCAGGTCGAGGTCGCCGACGATCGTGGTCTGTGGGCGCAGCAGCGTCAGGCGGCCTCCGTCAATATCGACGAAGCCGCTGCGAATGGTCGAGCCATCGAACTGCGCATCGCCTTTGACCAGGACACCGCCCAGGCCCTGCAGGTCTCCCTTCACTTGGCCGCCGCGCCAGTAAAAGTAGGTATTAGGTGCATCCTCGTCGGCCAGAATCGCTGCGACGCCGCCTTCGATCAGGCCGCTGGTCTGGGTGATGCTGAGCAGGTTCCCCGGTGTGCTGGCATCGATGACGTGGATACCTACACCGTCGGCTGAAATAGTCCCACTGTTGTTGACGTCGGACTGATAAGGAGAGCCCGGCATGTTACCGGTGAATTGGGCTTTCTCGAGCACGATGCCCTCAGCGTCGGTGCCACGTGCCGTTATGGTGCCGGTGTTGTTGATGCGCGCTTGAGTCGAGCTGATCCACATGCCTTCGGCCTCTTCACCCGTGACGGTGATATTGCCGGAGTTATTCACCTCGCCTGCGATCTTGGTCCGATACATTTGCAGACCGCCGCCGAGATCACCGCTCACCGTGATGTCACCCTGGTTGATCACGTCGCCAGCGATGTTGGCGTACAAGCCGTCGATCGAGATTCCTGCTGCGAATCCTTTTGAGCTATCTGCTCGGTTGATTGTGCCTCGGTTTATTACGTTACCTGCCAGGGTGACGTCATTAAACCTAACCCCTGCGTTCTGGGAGGTGCCGGTGAAGGTGGCATTATTGAAAACTTCACCGGTACTAAGGTAGCCCCCAGTACTCAGATCGTGATTCAGATTGTTCAGGGTTGCAGCTTGGAGTGGGGCAACGACAGCCGCCACGGAGAGCGCCAACAGTGAGCGGCGCAGAGGGGAAATAGTCAAAGCAGTATCCTTACAGGCAGAGACTGGCAGGGAACGATCCGCATTGGCGTCTACTGTTGGCATCCCTGCCAGCTTTTCAGTGGAGTGCTGAATCAAGCGCGCGTGAATTTACACGAATGAAGATGGCAATTCACCACTATCCATTCAGCGCGCGGCCAGATATTTCAGAAATGCGACAGGTGCCTCTCAGGTCTGGACTTTCTCTAATGTTTAATCGGAAATCGTTCGAGCGATTTCAGCGATGCCATAGCCCAGCAGCGACGAGGCGAGGGCGGGCCATCGCGCGACAGCGAATGTGAAGATTGGCTGAAATGCCTCGATAGGGTTGGCAGCGATTCGAACGGTTAGTGGCTAAAAGCCGCTATCGTGCTAGCGTCACTCCTACCCGTATTTCTGGTTCAGCGGGGCGCATTCGCTCCCTGCATGGCGGTCGATTCGCTTCCCACTCCCACATCACGAGGACACGCCATGATCTCCACTCCCAAGACGCCCGGCGTGTACATCACCGAGCTCAATGCGTTTTCCAACTCAGTCGCGCCCATCGCGACCGCTGTGCCCGCGTTCATCGGCTATACGCCGCGCGCCGATTATCGAGGCGCGTCCTACTACAACAAGGCCGTGAAGATCACCTCGTTCGCCGAGTTCCAGGCCTATTTCCTGCTGGACAATCCGCCGCCGCCAGCGGAGCCGGCGCGCCAATACAGTCCTGAGTACTACCTGGTAGCGCAGAACGCGCAACCTGACTCGGGTCAGTTCGTGCTGATCGGCGGCACGTACTATTCGATAGTCCCCGACCCCAGCACCGTCTATTACCTCTACAACAGCATTCGCCTGTTCTATCAGAACGGCGGCGGCGATGCCTACGTCGTTGCGGTCGGCGCCTATGGTGCACCCAGCCACAGGCCGGCCAGCGATGCGTCGGCACCTGTAGTCAACCCCAACGTGCACTTGGTCGATCTGCAACGGGGCTTGAGTGTGCTGCTCAAGGAGGCGGAGCCGACCTTGTACATCTGTCCAGAGGCCACCCTGCTGACGGTGGCCGACAACGGCACACTGATGCGGGGGATGCTGGAGCAGGCCGAGCAGATGGGTACTGCGCTCTGCGTGTTCGACATCATTGGCGCAGACAAACCTGATCCGGTCCACTACACCCAGGACATTCAGACCTTCCGTGGCAACGTCGGTCAAAATGGGCTGAGCTATGGCGCCTGCTATTACCCGTTCATCGGCACCCACGTGATGCAGCCGGCCGAGATGGATTTCACCCAGCTGTTCGGGGGCGATACCGCGCAACTGGCGGCGTTGATCAATCCGCCGGCAGCACCGAATGTGGCGGTCGCGGCACTGCTGGACATGATCCTGACACCGCCGGCCCAAGCGATGAGCAACAGCCAGTTGCAGGCCGGGCTGCTCAACGCCAGTCAGAGCTACCGAACAATCATCGAAAAAGTGCTCGAATGCGCCAACGTGCTGCCCCCCAGCGGCGCGATGGCGGGGGTCTACGCGGCAAGCGACAACTCAGGAGGGGTGTGGAGTGCCCCGGCCAACAGGGGCATCGTCGGTGCCGTCAGCTTGCCGATTCAGCTGTCCGACGCCCAGCAGGAGGATCTCAACATCGATGCCGATTCGGGCAAGTCGGTCAACGCCATCCGCTCATTCAAAGGCGCGGGCATTTTGATCTGGGGGGCACGTACCCTCGACGGCAACAGCCAGGACTGGCGCTATATCCCGGTGCGCCGGACCATGATCTTCCTTGAGCAGTCGATCAAGCTGGCCGCGCAGCCCTATGTGTTCCAGCCCAACACCGCCGACACTTGGGGCGCCGTGAAGGCCATGATCACCAGCTTCCTCACCGGTATCTGGAAGGCGGGTGGCCTGCGGGGAGCGACCCCTGATGAGGCGTTCCACGTGAGCGTCGGGCTGGGGTCGACCATGACCCCGGAAGACTTGCTCGACGGCTACCTGCGTATCAGCGTCCAGGTCGCGGTGATGAGGCCGGCCGAGTTCCTCACCATCGCCATCGTTCAGGAGCAGGCCAAGTCCGACTGAGGTGGGGCGCCAGCAGCGTTCGACCCTGATACCGCGCGACAATCGCGCACTTAATCTTTCTCAGTTGCAGGTGTATCGTATTCGCCCTTCCGTCACTGGCCGATAATGGCCATTTGATTGCGCCTACGAGGTACCTGCACCGATGTCCTTTACCCGTCGACAAATGCTCAAAGGCCTGACCGGTCTCGTGGTGGTTGGCCTGGGCGCCGGAGGTGCGGCGCGTTACTGGCTGGGCAAGGTCGAAGATGAAAATGCCGGGCACGACTACGAGCTGATCGCCGCCCCACTGGACGTCGAACTGGTCCCGGGCTTCAAGACTGAAGCCTGGGCGTTCGGGCCTTCGGCGCCGGGCACCGAACTGCGGGTGCGCCAGGGAACCTGGCTGCGGGTGCGCTTCATCAATCACCTGCCGGTGGAAACCACCATCCATTGGCACGGCATTCGTCTGCCGCTGGAAATGGATGGCGTGCCCTACGTGTCGCAACTGCCGGTCAAGCCGGGTGAGTTCTTCGACTACAAGTTCCGCGTGCCGGATGCCGGCAGCTACTGGTATCACCCGCATGTCAGCAGTTCCGAAGAGCTGGGCCGCGGCCTGGTGGGGCCGTTGATCGTCGAGGAACGCGCGCCCACCGGCTTTCTTCACGAGCGCACGCTGAGCTTGAAGACCTGGCACGTGGACGAGCAGGGCGCCTTCATGCCCTTCAGCGTACCGCGCGAGGCGGCGCGCAATGGCACGGCCGGGCGGCTGATCACCATCAACGGCCAGGCCGAGGCGGTCACCGAGCTGCCGGCCGGCCAAGTCGTGCGCGTGCGGCTGCTCAACCTGGACAACACCTGGACCTATCGCATCAACCTCAAGGGTAATTGCGAGGCCAAGGTCTACGCCCTCGATGGCAACCCGGTCACGCCGAGGCCGCTGGAGGACGAGTACTGGCTCGGCCCCGGCATGCGCATCTGCCTGGCCATTCGCATTCCCGAGGCGGGCGAGGAAATCTCGTTGCGTGATGGTTTCGTGCGTCTCGGTACGCTGCGTTCGGTGGCCAGCAGTGAGGCCCCCGGCAACTGGCCCGAGGCCCTGCCGCCCAATCCCATCGCCGAGCCGGATCTGGAAAACGCCGAGAAGCTCAACTTCAATTTCGAGTGGGCAGGCAAGGTCTCGGTGGACACCGACAACGGCAGGCCACCGAGCCTGTGGCAGATCAACGGGCAGGCCTGGGACATCACCGACAAGACCTGCGCCGACCGTCCCATCGCCACGCTGAAAAAGGGCAAGAGCTATATCTTCGAGCTGAAGAACATGACCCAGTACCAGCACCCGATCCATCTGCACGGCATGAGCTTCAAGGTGATCGCCTCCAATCGGCACAAGATCACCGAGCCCTGGTTCACCGATACCTACCTGCTGGGCCGCAACGAACGTGCCCAAGTGGCCTTGGTGGCGGATAACCCCGGCACCTGGATGTTCCATTGCCATGTGATCGACCACATGGAAACCGGCCTGATGGCCGCGATCGCGGTGGTGTGATGCGTCCGCAGATCATCGATCGCAGCCGCGACGAGGAATTCATGCGCCTGGCGCTGACGCTCGCGGCCCAGGGCGCGGCGCTGGGCGAGGTGCCGGTGGGGGCGGTGCTGGTGCAGCACGGCGAGGTGCTGGGTCAGGGCTTCAATCGCCCGATCATCGACAGCGATCCCAGTGCCCATGCCGAGATGATCGCCATCCGCGCGGCGGCGCAGGCGGCGAACAACTACCGGCTGCCGGGCAGCACCCTGTACGTGACCCTCGAACCGTGCAGCATGTGCGCTGGGCTGATCGTCCATTCGCGCATCGAGCGGGTGGTGTTCGGCGCGCTCGAACCCAAGGCTGGCGTGGTGCAGAGCCAGGGCCAGTTCTTCACCCAGGGTTTTCTCAACCACCGGGTGCTGTTCGAGGGCGGGGTGCTGGCCGAGGCGTGCGGGGCGATCCTCAGCGAATTCTTCAAGGCCCGGCGGGCCAAGGGCTGACGCAGATGGCCGTCAGGGACGGATCTCGATCATGGTGCCGTCCTTGACCATGCTCCACACTTCGCGCATGTCGGCGTTGCGCATGGCGATGCAGCCCTCGGTCCAGTCCAGGGTATGGAAGTACCACTCCGGGTACTCGTCGTTGATCGGCGTGCCGTGGAT
This sequence comes from Pseudomonas boreofloridensis, assembly GCF_030580795.1. Lineage (NCBI taxonomy): Bacteria > Pseudomonadati > Pseudomonadota > Gammaproteobacteria > Pseudomonadales > Pseudomonadaceae > Pseudomonas > Pseudomonas boreofloridensis. The sequence goes on from NZ_JAUQOQ010000005.1 coordinate 134,816, forward strand.
CATGATCATGCTGCCGGCGTTCACCCCGTCACGGCGTGCCTTGGCGGCATCGCTGATGTTCGGGTAGGAAATGTGCATCGCCAGGTTGTAACGGTCGCTGGCCTTGCGCCAGTCGAGCCAGTAGAAACCTTCGGGGGTGCGCTTGTCGCCCTCGCGCTCCTTGGCGCCCTTGGGCTGCTTGCCCAGGGAGATGCGGTAGGTCTTGAGCGGCTCGCCGCGGCTGATCAGTTGCAGGCGACGTTCGGACTTGAGCACCAGCACCTTGTCGATCAACGGCTGGCTCGCACTGCGCGGCGGCAAGACGTGTGGCTGCGCAACCGGTGGCGTGTTCGCGGACGCAGGCTTGCGGATGATGGTTTCGGTGAACGCAGCCTGCGATACCGAGGCCACGCACAGGCAGAAGAGGGCAAGCAAGCAACGCATCACACGTATCCTGAAAGAGCTAGTTGGACGACGACACCAGCATCGGCGGCAGTGATTCATGCCCCAAGGGGAAATGCTGCCTGATGCGGTCGCGATAGTAGCATTCTAGTGTCCTGCTCACGGTGCGAAAAGCCAGCGCGTCCCAGGGGATTTCGTGTTCCTCGAACAGTCGCACCTCCAGGCTCTCGACGCCGACGGCGAAATCCAGGTCGGCCAGTTCGGCGCGGAAGAACACATGCACCTGGTTGATGTGCGGCAAGTCGAACAACTGATAGAGGGTAGCCGGGCCGACCCGCGCGCAGGCTTCCTCGACGGTTTCGCGACGGGCGGCCTGATCGAGCGTCTCGCCGTTTTCCATGAAGCCGGCCGGCAAGGTCCAGAAGCCGCGACGCGGTTCGATGGCGCGGCGGCACAGCAGCACCTGCGTGCCCCAGGTCGGCAGCACCCCGGCGACGATGTTGGGGTTCTGGTAATGAATGGTGTGACAGGCCGGGCAAACATAGCGCAGCCGGCTGTCGCCCTCGGGAATCTGTTGAATGACCGGGTTGCCGCACGCACTGCAGAATTTCATGCTGATCGTCCTGTGTGGGTGGCTATCTTGGCGCGGCCTGGTGGGTTGCCGCAAGCGGCCAGGGCTTGGGTGCTCCCGGGCTTTTGGTGCATCATGCCGGGTAGGCTTTGGAATCGAGAGTGCGCGATGCTGGACGAGCTTCTTCGCCGTATGAGCAACCATATCCCCGTGCCCCTGGAGGCGGACCGCCGTTTTCCGGAGGCGGCGGTGCTGTTGCCCATCACCCGCAGCGAAGAGCCCGAGCTGGTCCTGACCCTGCGCGCCCAGGGCCTGTCGACCCATGGCGGCGAAGTGGCCTTTCCGGGTGGAAGGCGCGACCCCGAGGATCCTGACCTGGTCTTCACCGCCTTGCGTGAGGCCGAAGAAGAAATCGGCCTGCCGCCCGGCTTGGTGGAAGTGCTCGGTCCGCTGAGCCCGCTGGTTTCCCTGCATGGTTTGAAGGTAACGCCGTTCGTCGGCGTGATCCCGGATTACGTCGAATACCGCGCCAACGATGCCGAGATCGCTGCGGTGTTCACGGTGCCGCTGTCGTTCTTTCGCCAGGACCCTCGCGATCACACCCACCGTATCGACTACCAGGGCCGCAGTTGGTACGTGCCCAGCTACCGCTATGGCGACTACAAGATCTGGGGCTTGTCGGCGATCATGATCGTCGAACTGGTCAACCTGCTGTTCGACGCCGGCATCAGCTTGCACCGTCCGCCCGAGCGTTTCATCGAGCACTGAGCGGGGTCCACCCGCCAACCGCAGCCAACCGTGAGGAAGCACATATGAAATACCGCCTGGGCGACCTGCGCGTCGAAGCCCATCCCAGCAGTTGGGCCGCGCCCACCGCCACGTTGATCGGCAAGGTGCGCCTGCAGGCGCGGGCCAGTGTCTGGTTCGGCGCCGTGCTGCGTGGCGACAACGAGTTGATCGACATCGGCGAGGACAGCAACGTCCAGGACGGTACGGTGATGCATACCGACATGGGCTCGCCGCTGACCCTGGGCAAGGGCGTGACCATCGGCCATAACGCCATGCTGCATGGCTGCAGCGTCGGCGACTACAGCCTGATCGGCATCAACGCGGTAATTCTTAATGGCGCGCGCATCGGTCGACACTGCATCATCGGCGCCAATGCGCTCATCCCCGAGGGCAAGGAAATTCCCGACGGCTCGCTGGTGATGGGCTCGCCGGGCAAGGTGGTGCGCGAGCTCACCGAGCAGCAGAAACGCATGCTCGAGGCCAGCGCTGCGCATTACGTGCACAACGCCGAGCGTTATGGGCGCGAGTTGGTGCTCGATGAAGACTGACGAGCGGCCGGTCGGCTCACCCTGCGTCAACGTCTGCGCCCTGGACGAGCAGGACATTTGCACGGGTTGCCAGCGTACCGTGGAGGAAATCAGCCAATGGACACGCCTGGACAACGACCAGCGCCGTGCAGTGCTGGTGCGTTGTCACGAGCGGGCGCTGGCGGCGGGCCTGGTCATCGGTTGAGCGTGTCTTCGGGCGGGGTTGCGCAGCAGCGGGTTTACCGGCGATTGACTCCCCGCTAATCTGTCCGGCTTGCCCACAGAATCTCCAATCATGTTCTATCTCATCGCCTACATCAGCAGCGTGGTGCTGATCAACTACGCCTTCTCCAGTGCGCCGCACCTGGACGTGATCTGGTCCGCCTGGGGCGGGCTGGTGTTCATCCTGCGCGACATGGTCCAGACCCGCTTCGGCCATGGCGCTCTGATCGCCATGTTGGCCGCGCTGGTGCTGTCCTACGCCACTTCCGAACCGGCCATCGCCCTGGCCAGTGCCACGGCGTTCTTCGTGTCCGAGCTGATCGACTGGCTGGTGTTCAGCATCACCCGCAGGCCGCTGCGCGATCGCCTGTGGCTGAGCTCGGCCCTGAGCATTCCGGTGGACACGTTCATCTTCTTCGGCATGATCGGTGCGCTTACCCCAGCGGTGATCGGCACGGCCATGGCCTCCAAGTTCGCCGGGGTGACCGCAGTCTGGCTGATCATGGCGTGGCGTGCTCGCCGCTTGCTGGCAGCAGGTTGAAGCGCACGCGATTGATGTAGAATACCGGTCCTTTTTCAGCGGGCAGCCCCTGCCGGCGCGCCCCGGACGCCTACGAGGACCTGAAATGACCCGTATCGGAACCCCATTGTCGCCCACCGCGACCCGCGTACTGCTGTGTGGCTGCGGCGAGCTGGGCAAGGAAGTGGTGATCGAGCTGCAGCGCCTGGGCGTCGAAGTGATTGCCGTGGACCGTTACTCCAATGCGCCGGCCATGCAGGTGGCCCACCGTAGCCACGTGATCAACATGCTCGATGGCGTCGCCCTGCGCGCCGTGATCGAAGCGGAAAAACCGCACTACATCGTGCCGGAGATCGAAGCCATCGCCACGGCCACGCTGGTGGAGCTGGAAAACGAAGGCTTCAACGTGGTGCCGACGGCCCGCGCCACCCAGTTGACCATGAACCGCGAAGGCATCCGCCGCCTGGCCGCCGAAGAGCTGGAGTTGCCGACCTCGCCGTATCACTTCGCCGACACCTATGAAGACTTCGCCAAGGGCGTGGCCGATGTGGGCTATCCGTGCGTGGTCAAGCCGGTCATGAGCTCGTCGGGCAAAGGCCAGAGCTTGCTGCGCAGCGATGCCGACCTGCAGAAAGCTTGGGATTACGCCCAAGAGGGCGGCCGTGCCGGCAAGGGCCGTGTGATTGTCGAGGGCTTCATCGATTTCGAGTATGAAATTACCCTGCTGACTGTCCGACACGTCGGCGGGACCACGTTCCTCGCGCCGGTCGGCCACCGTCAGGAGAAGGGCGACTATCAGGAGTCCTGGCAGCCCCAGGCCATGAGCCCGAAGGCCTTGGCCGAGTCGCAGCGCGTAGCGCAGGCGGTCACCGATGCGCTGGGCGGTCGTGGTCTGTTCGGGGTCGAGCTGTTCGTCAAGGGCGATCAGGTGTGGTTCAGCGAAGTGTCGCCGCGCCCTCACGACACTGGCCTGGTCACTCTGATTTCCCAGGATTTGTCGCAGTTCGCCCTGCATGCTCGCGCTATCCTGGGCCTGCCAATTCCGGTGGTCCGCCAGTTCGGCCCGTCGGCCTCGGCGGTGATCCTGCCGGAAGGTCAGTCGCAGCAGACCGCGTTCGCCAACCTCGGCGCCGCGCTGAGCGAGCCCGACACCGCCATTCGCCTGTTCGGCAAGCCGGAAATCAACGGCACCCGACGCATGGGCGTGTGCCTGGCACGCGACGAGTCGATCGAAGCCGCCCGCGCCAAGGCCACCCGCGCCGCCCAGGCAGTCCACGTCGACTTTTAAACCACGAGCGGCAAGCTACAAGCCGCAAGCTACAAGCGGCAAGAAAGAGCGATCCGCGGCGGGTGCGGATCCTCTTGCAGCTTGTAGCTTGTAGCTTGTAGCTTGCCGCTTGCCGCTTGCCGCTTGCCGCTTGCCGCTTGCCGCTTGCCGCTTGCAACTGGCCGCAGGCCCAGGCTTAAAGCTGCGTCTGCCGGGTCTCCTTCAGGCACAGTACCGCGATCACGCTGATGAGCGCGGCTGCCGACACATACCCGCCTACCCAACTCAATCCACCCAGGCTCACCAGCTTCTGGGCGAAGAATGGGGCGGCCGAGGCGCCGACGATGCCGCCCAGGTTGTAGGCCGCCGAGGCGCCGGTGTAGCGCACGTGGGTGGGGAACAGCTCTGGCAGCAAGGCCCCCATCGGTGCGAAGGTCACGCCCATCAGGAACAGCTCGAGGGCCAGGAACAGCGCCACGCCGGTCGTGGAGCCAGAGGTCAGCAGCGGCTCCATGGTGAAACCCGACGCGATCGCCAGCAGTCCGCCGACCACCAGCACCGGCTTGCGCCCGTAGCGGTCGCTGAGCCAGGCCGACAGCGGCGTGGCCAGGGCCATGAACACCACGGCGAAGCACAGCAGGCCGAGGAAGGTCTCGCGGCTGTAGCCCAGCGTCGAGACGCCATAGCTGAGCGAGAACACCGTGGAGATGTAGAACAGTGCGTAGCACACCACCATCGCCGCCGCGCCGAGCAGGGTGGGGCGCCAGTGGTGGGCGAACAGGTCGACCACCGGCATCTTCACCCGCTCGTGACGCGCCACGGCCTTGGCGAACACCGGGCTTTCCTCGAGCTTGAGTCGCACATAGAGACCGACCAGCACCAGCGCCGCGCTGAGCAGGAAGGGAATGCGCCAGCCCCACTCACGGAATTGCTCGTCGCTGAGCAGCAAGGCCAGTGTCAGGAACAGGCCATTGGCGGCCAGGAAACCGATCGACGGCCCGAGCTGGGGAAACATGCCGAACCAGGCGCGCTTGCCTTCCGGCGCATTCTCGGTGGCCAGCAGCGCCGCCCCGCCCCATTCCCCGCCCAGCCCCAGGCCCTGGCCGAAGCGCAGTACACAGAGGATGATCGGTGCCCACACGCCGATGCTGTCGTAGCCGGGGAGCACGCCGATCAGAGTGGTCGATACACCCATCAGCAGTAGCGAGGCCACCAGCGTCGACTTGCGTCCGATACGGTCGCCGAAGTGGCCGAACAGGGCCGAGCCCAGCGGGCGGGCGAGAAAGGCGATGCCGAAGGTGAGAAAGGCCGCCAGCATCTGCGCGGTGCCTGAGCCTGAGGGGAAGAATACCGGGCCGATGACCAGTGCCGCGGCAGTCGCATAGACGTAGAAATCGTAGAACTCGATGGCGGTGCCGATGAAGCTGGCGGTCGCCACGCGGGCAGGTGAATTGACCGGAGTCGCCGAGGCAGGCTCGGCGTAGGTGCTGCTGGTTGTCATGCGAAAGTCCCTGAGCAGTCGTTCGCGGGGCTGCATGCGCAGGCCACCGCGTATTATTGTGGTTCGCCAGGCTGACGAAGACCCAGGGATGGCAGGGTGCGGATGCTGTTCGGGGTAGATGGCAGGGCCGCAGGTTCGTCAGCAGCGGACTGGCCGTGAGCCGCCGATGCGGATAGCGGGCGGGACGGCAGGGCTGGGTAAGCGTGGGCCGAGTATAGCTAGCGAGTGACGGCCCAGACCAGCACCTTGCTCGCACAGTTGTCCTCGATTTCGAGGATCTCCAGGCGATAGCGACCGATCTTCAGGCAGACCGCGCTGGGGGGAATGCTTTCCAGGGCTTCGGTGACCAGGCCGTTGAGGGTTTTCGGGCCGCCGTCGCAGGGCAGGTGCCAGCCGAGACTGCGGTTGAGCTCGCGCAACGAAGCGGTGCCGTCGATGACGAAGCGGCCATCGACCTGCGGGTGAATGTGCGGATTGTCCAGGCCCTGCTCTTCCTCGAACTCGCCGACGATTTCTTCGAGGATGTCTTCGAGCGTCACCAGGCCCAGCACCTCGCCATATTCGTCCACCACCACACCCATGCGCCGTTGCTGCTTGTGGAAATTCAGCAATTGCAGATGCAGGGGCGTACTTTCGGGGACGAAATAGGGGTCGTAGCAGGCGCTCTTCAGGCTCTCCAGGGTCAGCTCGGCGCTGGCCAGCAAGTGACTGATGAGCTTGGTGTTGAGGATGGCTTCGACCTGATTGATGTCGTTGTGATAGACCGGCAGCCGCGTGTGGCGGCTGACAATCAATTGCCGGACGATCTGTTCGAGCGGGTCGTCGAGGTTGATGCCATCGACTTCGTTGCGTGGCACCAGGATGTCGTTGACAGTGATCTTGTCCAACGCTTGCAAGCCCTCGGCCAGGCCCTGGCGGGGTGCTTCGTGGGGCTCGTGTTCGTCGAAACGCTCCTCGTCCTGTGGGTGCAGGGCGACGGCGGCAGGCTGTACACGGAACGGGCGCAAAATGAGCTTGGCCATCCCGTCTAGCAGGCAGGCCAGTGGCTGCAGCAGCGTCAGTGGCAGTTTCAGCAGGCTGGCGCCGAGGCTGACGAAGGCTTGGGGGTTACGCCGGGCCAGGCGGCGCGGCAGGTACTCGGCCAGCACCAGCAGCGCCAGCGTGGCGCCGAGTCCGCCCAGCCAAAACCCTTGCTCGCCGCTATGGCGCTGGCCGATCAGGCAGGCCAGGCCCAGGACCAGCAATCGGCCCAGGCTGGCGCATAGCACCAAGGCCTGGGCGGGCAGGGCAGGGGCTGGCATGTCGTTGTGGCGGGGCTGGCCAAGCAGGTGCTGGCGGGCGGCGTCGACGGCGCTGAACAGCGCCGACCACAGCAGCGCCAGTGTCAGGGTGCCGAGCAGAGGGGCATACGGCAGAGTGTTCATGACCGCTCGTCAGATGTGCAGGATGAATTCGCGAACCAGCTTGCTGCCGAAATAGGCCAGCATCAGCAGGCAGAAACCGGCCAGCGTCCAGCGGATTGCCTTGTGTCCGCGCCAGCCCAGGCGGGCGCGTCCCCACAGCAGCACGCTGAACACGATCCACGCCAGGCACGACAACGAGGTCTTGTGCACCAGGTGCTGGGCGAACAGGTTGTCCAGGAACAGCCAGCCGGAAATCAGCGACAGCGACAGCAAGATCCACCCGGCCCAGAGGAAGCCGAACAGCAGGCTTTCCATGGTCTGCAGCGGCGGGAAGTTACGGATCAGTCCGGAGGGGTGCTTGTGCTTGAGCTGGTGATCCTGCAACAGCAACAGCAGCGACTGCACCACGGCGATGGTGAACAGGCCGTAGGCGAGGATCGACAACAGGATGTGCGCGAGGATGCCGGGCTCTTCGTTGACCAGTGGCACCGTACCGGCCGGCGCGAACTGCGACAGCAACGCAGTGATGGCGCCGAGCGGGAACAGCAGGACCAGCAGGTTCTCCACCGGAATGCTCAGGCAAGCCAGCAAGGTGAGTGCGATGACCGCCGTGGCGATCAGGCTGGCCGCACTGAAGAAGTCGAGGCTCAGCCCCAGCGGGGTGAGCAACTGGAAGAACAAGGCGCTGCCTTGGGCAAGCACGGCGACCACGCCCAGCAAGCCGAGCAGCCGTTTGTCCGCTTTGTTGCCCTGTGCCAGGCGCGTGCCCTGATGGACGGTCGCTGCGATGTAGAGAATGGCTGCGATCAGGTTGGGGATGAGGCTGGGTGAGGAGAGCATAGGTCCTGGGAGGCGAGCCCTTAAAGGAGGGGAGTTTCGCACCGTCAAGCCGCAAGCTGCAAGCTTCAAGAAGCCGCGGGCTTCGAGCTTGGAGTGGCAAGCAGGAGCGGATCGCACCAAACTCGCTTGCCGCTTGCCGCTTGCCGCTTGCCGCTTGCCGCTTGCCGCTTGCCGCTTGCCGCTTCGCGCCTTCGTCGCTCTCCGTTATACTGCCCGGCTTGCTGTGCCCTCGGCGTGCGATGTTTGCCGGGGCGCCTGAACAACCTCGGCTTCACTGGGCCTGAAAGGATCACCATGTTCGAAAACCTGACCGACCGTCTGTCACAGACGCTGCGCCATGTCACCGGCAAGGCCAAGCTGACCGAAGAGAACATCAAGGACACCCTGCGCGAAGTGCGCATGGCCCTGCTCGAGGCCGATGTCGCCCTGCCGGTGGTCAAGGACTTCGTCAACAGCATCAAGGAGCGTGCAGTCGGCACCGAAGTGTCGCGCAGCCTCACCCCGGGCCAGGCTTTCGTGAAGATCGTCCAGGCCGAGCTCGAAAGCCTGATGGGCGCGGCCAACGAAGACCTGGCGCTCAATGCAGCCCCGCCGGCCGTGGTGCTGATGGCCGGTCTGCAAGGTGCGGGCAAGACCACTACTGCCGGCAAGCTGGCGCGCTTTCTCAAGGAGCGCAAGAAGAAGAGCGTGATGGTGGTGTCCGCCGACGTCTACCGTCCCGCGGCGATCAAGCAGCTCGAAACCCTGGCCAACGACATCGGCGTGACCTTCTTCCCGTCCGATATCAGCCAGAAGCCGGTGGATATCGCCGAGGCGGCGATTCGCGAAGCCAAGATCAAGTTCATCGACGTGGTCATTCTCGACACCGCCGGTCGTCTGCACATCGACGCCGACATGATGGATGAGATCAAGGCCCTGCATGCCGCGGTCAAGCCGGTGGAAACCCTGTTCGTGGTCGACGCCATGACCGGCCAGGACGCCGCCAACACCGCCAAGGCGTTCGGCGAAGCGCTACCGCTGACCGGCGTGGTGCTGACCAAGGTCGACGGTGACGCCCGCGGCGGTGCCGCGCTGTCGGTGCGCGCCATTACCGGCAAGCCGATCAAGTTCATCGGCATGGGCGAGAAGAGCGAAGCGCTCGAGCCGTTCCACCCCGACCGCATCGCTTCGCGCATCCTCGGTATGGGCGATGTGCTTAGCCTGATCGAGCAGGCCGAGCAGAACATCGACAAGGCCAAGGCCGACAAACTCGCCAAGAAGCTGAAGAAGGGCAAGGGCTTCGACCTCGAAGACTTCCGCGACCAGCTGCAGCAGATGAAGAACATGGGCGGCCTGGGCGGCTTGATGGACAAGCTGCCGAGCATCGGCGGGGTCAATCTGTCGCAGATGGGCAATGCCCAGGGCGCGGCCGAGAAGCAGTTCAAGCAGATGGAAGCGATCATCAACTCCATGACCCCGGCCGAGCGCCGCGATCCCGACCTGATCAGCGGGTCGCGCAAGCGTCGCATCGCCATGGGTTCCGGCACCCAGGTGCAGGACATCGGTCGGCTGATCAAGCAGCACAAGCAGATGCAGAAGATGATGAAGAAATTCTCCGCCAAAGGCGGCATGGCCAAGATGATGCGCGGCCTGGGCGGGATGCTGCCCGGTGGCGGCATGCCGAAACTGTAAGGAATCCGATCGGCTGCTCGCCTCGCGCGGCAGCCGATCCGACCCCGCTTCGGCGGGAAAACCGGCCGCCTCAGCGCGGCTTAACCGGCAGGTCTGGCCGGCATTGCAAGGCTTTTGCGAAAAAGCCATTTGCAAATGTCCGTGTATTCCCCGAGAATATGCGGCCTTTTGGGCACCCGTGTGCCTATTTGGCATTCAGATTTGCAGCACCGACTGCAGTACCGACTATAGGAACGATGTTCACATGGTAACCATTCGTCTGGCCCGTGGCGGCTCGAAAAAGCGCCCCTTCTACCACCTGACCGTGACCAACTCGCGTAACGCCCGTGACGGCCGTTTCGTTGAGCGCGTAGGCTTCTTCAACCCGATCGCATCGGGCGCCGAAGTCAAGCTGTCTGTCAACCAGGAACGCGTCACCTACTGGCTGAGCCAGGGCGCGCAGCCGTCTGAGCGTGTTGCTCAGCTGCTGAAGGACGCTGCCAAGGCCGCCGCCTGAGCAGTATGAACGCGACGCCAGAAAAGCCTGACGATCTCATCGTCGTCGGCAAGATTTTTTCGGTTCACGGCGTTCGCGGCGAGGTGAAGGTGTATTCCTTTACCGATCCGATTGAAAACCTGTTGGATTATCCGCGCTGGACGCTCAGGCACGAAGGCAAGGTAAAACAGGTCGAGCTGGTCAACGGTCGTGGCTCCCAGAAGGGCCTGGTCGTGAAGTTGAAAGGTCTCGAGGATCGCGATGAAGCCCGTCTTCTGAGCGGTTACGAAATCTGCATACCGCGGAGCCTTTTGCCCAACCTGGCCGCTGACGAGTACTACTGGTACCAGTTGGTGGGTCTGAAGGTCATCAACCAGGACGAACAGCTGTTCGGCAAGGTCGATCACCTGTTGGAGACCGGTGCGAACGATGTCATGGTGGTCAAGCCTTGCGCTGGCAGCCTGGACGATCGCGAGCGTTTGTTGCCCTATACGGCGCAATGCGTGCTGGCCATCGACCTGGAAGCAGGCGTGATGCGAGTCGAATGGGACGCGGATTTCTAGACGATGGGTAACCTTCGCGTAGAAGTCGTCACGTTGTTCCCGGAGATGTTCTCGGCCATCACGGAGTACGGCATTACCAGCCGCGCGGTGAAACAGGGGTTGCTTCAGGTGACCTGCTGGAATCCGCGGGACTACACCACGGATCGTCACCATACGGTGGATGATCGGCCTTTTGGCGGTGGTCCGGGCATGGTGATGAAAATCAAGCCTCTGGAAGACGCCCTGGCCAGTGCCAGGCAAGCGACCGGAGCAGCGGCGAAGGTGATCTACCTCTCGCCACAAGGCCGCAAGCTGACTCAGCAGGCGGTCAAAGGTCTGGCCGAACAGGAATCGTTGATCCTGATCGCGGGCCGTTACGAAGGCATCGACGAGCGCTTTATCGAGGCTCATGTCGATGAGGAGTGGTCGATTGGCGACTATGTGCTTTCCGGTGGCGAGCTGCCGGCCATGGTGTTGATCGATGCGGTTACACGGCTGCTGCCCGGAGCTTTAGGGCATGTGGACTCGGCGGAGGAAGACTCCTTCACCGACGGTCTGCTCGATTGCCCGCACTACACCCGACCTGAGGTGTATGCGGATCAGCGTGTACCCGACGTGTTGCTCAGTGGCAACCATGCACACATCCGGCGTTGGAGAATGAAGCAGTCCCTTGGTAGGACCTTCGAACGACGCGCCGATCTTCTGGAAAGTCGCTCGCTTTCTGGAGAAGAGAAGAAGCTGCTCGAGGAATACCTCCGCGAGCGGGACGATAGTTAAACGTATCGATGGTGGATCGCGTATCCATCTTAGGAGCACAGCATGACCAACAAGATCATCCAGCAGCTCGAAGCCGAGCAGATGAGCAAGGAAATCCCAGCCTTCGCACCCGGCGACACCATTGTCGTCCAGGTCAAAGTGAAGGAAGGTGAGCGTTCCCGTCTGCAGGCGTTCGAAGGCGTCGTCATCGCCAAGCGTAACCGCGGTCTGAACAGCGCCTTCACCGTGCGCAAGATCTCCAGCGGCGTTGGCGTCGAGCGTACCTTCCAGACCTACAGCCCGCAGATCGACAGCCTGGCCGTGAAACGTCGTGGTGACGTGCGTAAAGCCAAGCTGTACTACCTGCGCGACCTGTCCGGCAAAGCCGCTCGCATCAAGGAAAAACTGTCCTGAGTGCAGTTTGACCGGTGGCCTCGGCCACCTTGCGAGAGAAAGAGCAGCCTTCGGGCTGCTTTTTTGCGTTCTGCGTCCGTGAAAAGATGCGTCGCCAGGCCATTGCAGACAAGCGTTGTCCCGTGTGGAAGACTAGGCGCACTTTTTCGCCACAGACCCGTTAAATGCCTGCTCTGGACCATCCGCTGATCGACCAGTTCCTCGATGCCCTCTGGCTGGAAAAGGGGCTGTCGGACAATACCCGTGTTTCCTATCGCAGCGATCTGGCCCTGTTCAACGGTTGGCTGCAGGAGCAGGGCCTGGCCTTGCCCGAGGCGGGCCGCGCCGCCATCCTCGATCACCTTGCCTGGCGTCTGGACCAGGGTTACAAGCCACGCTCCACCGCCCGCTTTCTGTCCGGAGTGCGGGGGTTCTATCGCTATCTGCTGCGCGAGAAGCTGATTGCCCTCGATCCCACCTTGCAGGTGGACATGCCGCAACTGGGCCGACCGTTGCCCAAGTCGCTGTCGGAAGCGGACGTCGAGGCCTTGCTCAAGGCGCCGGATCTGGGTGAGGCCATCGGTCAGCGTGACCGCGCCATGCTCGAGGTGCTGTATGCCTGCGGTCTGCGGGTGACTGAGTTGGTCAGCCTGACCTTGGACCAGGTCAACCTGAGGCAAGGCGTCTTGCGGGTGATGGGCAAGGGCAGCAAGGAGCGCTTGGTGCCGATGGGTGAGGAAGCGGTGCTGTGGATCGAGCGCTACCTGCGCGGTGGCCGCGCCGATCTGCTCAACGGTCGTCCCAGCGACGTGCTGTTCCCCAGCCTGCGCGGGGAGGAAATGACCCGGCAGACCTTCTGGCACCGTATCAAGCACCATGCGCGCGTGGCCGGGATCGACAAGCCGCTGTCGCCGCACACCTTGCGCCATGCCTTCGCCACGCATTTGCTCAACCACGGCGCCGACCTGCGCGTGGTGCAGATGCTGCTGGGCCACAGCGACCTGTCCACCACGCAGATCTACACCCATGTGGCCAAGGCGCGCTTGCAGCAGTTGCACGCCCAGCACCACCCGCGTGGATGAATGATCCTCATGTTCCGCTCGGCGGCTTTCCAGACACTGATTGCGTCCCCGCCTGATGTGGTAGTCTTGGGCGGTTTGCATCAGGGACCGCTCTAGTCGCCGCGCTTTTCCCGCAGGCGATGTCCTCCGGTCCCGTCCGTCTTCAGGAGTACCCCATGCGCGTGACCCAGATTTTTGCCGCCGCCGCTCTGGCGTTGGCCAGTACCTTTGCCGCCGCCGCGGCCACCGAGGCCAGTGCCGGTGCCAATGCAGGCGCCGAGCAGGCCATTCGCAACACGCTCAAGACCCTTGAACTGGAAGTGCCGATCGAGAGCGTTTCCAACAGCCCGGTCGGTGGTCTGTACGAAGTCAAGCTGCAAGGCGGTCGTGTGCTCTATGCCAGTGGTGACGGCCAGTACGTCATGCAGGGTTACCTGTATCAACTGCAGGACGGCAAGCCGGTCAATCTCACCGAGAAGACCGAGCGCCAAGGCATCGCCAAGCTGATCAACGGCATTCCCAAGGCTGAAATGGTCGTTTACCCGGCCAAGGGCGAAACCCGCTCGCACATCACCGTCTTCACCGACACCACGTGCCCGTACTGCCACAAGCTGCATGCTGAAGTACCGGAGCTGAACAAGCGCGGTATCGAGGTGCGGTACGTGGCCTTCCCGCGCCAAGGCCTGGGCTCGCCGGGTGACGAGCAGTTGCAGGCCGTCTGGTGCTCCAGCGATCGCGTCGCGGCGATGGACAAGATGGTCGATGGCAAGGAAATCAAGGCGGCCAAGTGCGCCAACCCGGTCAGCAAACAGTTCCACCTCGGCCAGTCGATCGGCGTCAACGGTACGCCAGCGATCGTGCTCGAAAGCGGTCAGGTGATTCCGGGCTACCAGCCGGCACCGCAAGTGGCCAAGCTGGCGTTGGCCGGCCAGGCGCAAGCGGCCAAGTAATTCATTCAGTACGCCGTCGTCATGGGGTGACGGCATGTTTCACGGTCGGCACAGTGCCGGTCGTTCTATGGGGAGTTCACAGTGAAACCGGTCAAAGTAGGCATCTGTGGGTTGGGGACCGTCGGTGGCGGTACCTTCAATGTGCTTCAGCGCAACGCCGAGGAGATTGCCCGCCGTGCCGGGCGCGGTATTGAAGTGGCCCAGATCGCCATGCGCTCGCAGAACCCGAACTGCCAGATTACCGGTACCCCCATTACCGCTGATGTGTTCGACGTTGCGACCAACCCCGAGATCGACATCGTCATCGAGCTGATCGGTGGCTATACCATTGCCCGCGATCTGGTGCTCAAGGCCATCGAAAACGGCAAGCACGTGGTCACGGCCAACAAGGCGCTGATTGCCGTGCACGGCAACGAGATCTTTGCCAAAGCCCGCGAAAAGGGCGTGATCGTCGCCTTCGAAGCCGCGGTCGCTGGTGGCATCCCGGTGATCAAGGCCATTCGCGAGGGGCTGTCGGCCAACCGTATCAATTGGCTGGCCGGCATCATCAACGGCACCGGCAACTTCATCCTCACCGAAATGCGCGAGAAGGGCCGTGCCTTCCCTGATGTGCTGGCCGAGGCCCAGGCGCTGGGCTATGCCGAGGCCGATCCGACCTTCGATGTCGAGGGCATCGATGCTGCGCACAAGCTGACCATCCTGGCGTCCATCGCCTTTGGCATTCCGCTGCAGTTCGACAAGGCCTATACCGAAGGCATCACCCGTCTGACCACCGCCGACGTCAACTACGCCGAGGCCCTGGGCTATCGCATCAAGCACCTGGGCGTGGCGCGCCGTACCGCCGATGGCATCGAGCTGCGCGTCCACCCGACCCTGATTCCCAGCGACCGCCTGATCGCCAACGTCAACGGCGTGATGAACGCGGTGATGGTCAACGGCGATGCCGCCGGCTCGACCTTGTACTACGGCGCCGGTGCCGGCATGGAGCCGACCGCCTCTTCGGTGGTCGCCGACCTGGTCGATGTGGTGCGCGCCATGACCGCCGACCCGGAGAACCGCGTCCCGCACCTGGCGTTCCAGCCCGACTCGCTGTCGGCGCATCCGATCCTGCCGATCGAGGCCTGCGAAAGCGCCTACTACCTGCGCATCCAGGCCAAGGATCACCCGGGCGTGTTGGCCCAGGTGGCGAGCATCCTTTCCGAGCGTGGCATCAACATAGAGTCGATCATGCAGAAGGAAGCCGAGGAGCAGGATGGCCTGGTGCCGATGATCCTGCTCACTCACCGGGTCATCGAACAGCGCATCGACGACGCCATCGTCGCCTTGGAAGCGCTGCAGGACGTGGTCGGCAGCGTGGTACGCATCCGCGTCGAACAGCTCAATTAAGCGGCAAGCCTCACGCTGCGAGCTGCCAGTAAAAGCGGCGCGGTGTTGAGGCTTTCAATCGAGTCCATTCGCGGCAAGGTGAGAAGCACAGCGCGAGAGCAACGCCAATCGGCTTTTTCTCGTGGCTTGGCGCTTACAGCTTGCAGCTCAAATGAAAGGTTTGCACCCATGCGCTATATCAGTACTCGGGGCCAGGCTCCGGCGTTGAATTTCGAAGACGTTCTGCTGGCGGGCCTTGCCAGCGACGGCGGCCTGTACGTACCGGAAAACCTGCCGCGCTTCACCCAGGAAGAGATCGCTTCCTGGGCCGGCCTGCCGTATCACGAGCTGGCGTTCCGCGTTATGCGTCCCTTCGTGGCGGGCAGCATCGCCGATGCCGATTTCAAGAAGATTCTCGAGGAAACCTACGGCGTCTTCGCCCACGCTGCGGTGGCGCCGCTGCGCCAGCTCAATGGCAATGAGTGGGTGATGGAGCTGTTCCACGGCCCGACCCTGGCGTTCAAGGATTTCGCCCTGCAACTGCTGGGTCGTCTGCTCGACCACGTCTTGCTCAAGCGTGGCGAGCGTGTGGTGATCGTCGGCGCCACCAGCGGCGACACCGGCTCGGCTGCCATCGAAGGCTGCCGACGCTGCGACAACGTCGATATCTTCATCCTGCACCCGCACCAGCGTGTGTCGGAAGTCCAGCGCCGTCAGATGACCACCATCCTGGGCGACAACATCCACAACATCGCCATCGAGGGCAACTTCGACGACTGCCAGGAGATGGTCAAGGCGAGTTTCGCCGACCAGTCCTTCCTCAAAGGCACCCGGCTGGTGGCGGTCAATTCGATCAACTGGGCGCGGATCATGGCCCAGATCGTCTACTACTTCCATGCGGCGCTGCAGCTGGGTGGCCCGGCCCGTTCCGTGGCGTTCTCGGTGCCGACCGGCAACTTCGGCGACATCTTCGCCGGTTACCTGGCGCGCAACATGGGCCTGCCGATCAGCCAGTTGGTCGTGGCGACCAACCGCAATGACATCCTGCACCGCTTCATGAGCGGCAATCAGTACGTCAAGGACGCTCTGCACCCGACCCTGTCGCCGTCGATGGACATCATGGTCTCGTCGAACTTCGAGCGCCTGCTGTTCGACCTGCACGGTCGCAATGGCGCGGCGATTGCCGAGTTGATGGCCAACTTCAAGCAAGGCGGCGGTTTCAGCGTCGAGCAGGACCGCTGGACCGAGGCGCGCAAGCTGTTCGACTCACTGGCGGTGAGCGACGAGCAGACGTGCGACACCATTGCCGAGGTGTTCAAGGCCACCGGCGAGGTGCTCGATCCGCACACCGCAATCGGTGTCAAGGCTGCTCGCGAGTGCCGCCGTAGCCTGGATACGCCGATGGTGGTGCTGGGCACTGCACACCCGGTGAAGTTCCCCGAGGCGGTCGAGCAGGCGGGCGTCGGCAAGGCGCTGGAGTTGCCGGTGCACCTGAGCGACCTGTTCAGCCGTGAGGAGCGTTGCACGGTGCTGGCCAACGATCTGAAAGCGGTCCAGGCGTTCGTCAGCCAGCACGGTAATCGCGGCAAGCCGCTGTAAGGCGTTCTGGTCGCGAGGCCAAGCGGGGCAAGTCGGTCATCCGGCTTGCCCCGTTTTCGTTCGAGTGGAGGGTTTCTGCGAAGATTCATCCTGCACTATCAGTTTCTTCCTATAGGAGTTTCTGTATCGCCTTTCTAGAGTGGGCGCCCTGTCCACCAGGGCCAGCAGCCCTCAGGAGCGGCTCATGCAGCGCCTCGATCTTCTCGTCGTCCAGTCCCGTCCCTCTCACCAGATCACCCTCCACCAAGCCTGCAACGCGCTGGGCGTGTTCAAGGTGCGGGTGGTCAACGACCTGCACAACGCCAAGGCGAGTCTGGCCCAAGCGCCGGACGCGGTGCTCATCGACCATGGCATGCCCACCCTGGCCGTTCAGGCGCTATTGAAAAGCATCGTACGTCAAGGGCAAGTGCGTGCGGTGCTGTTCATCGGCGCGCCACCGGCGGGGGCACCGAACCTGTCCGTGGAAGCCTGGCGCAGAGGGTTGTGGGTGGTCGCCAACCTTTCCTGGCCGCTCTCGATGCCGGCCTTGCACGCTGCGCTATTGCGCTTGCGTCCGGCGATCGGTGGGCTGCAGACGCGGGATATCGAAACTGTCACCTCCAGCCTCCATGCTCGATGACGCGGCGACCGTCAAGCGAACTTTCCGCTTCGCTTGGGGGTCAGTTTCGTTAGGTTACCGACAAAGCGAGTACGCCGGATGGAAAGAATCTGCACCCTGCTCAATGATGCCCTGTCCCCCTATCAGGTCCAGCTCGATGCCGTGGACGCCAGCGGCCACCGCCAGTTGAGCGTCGTCGATATGCGAGGCACATCCGTGCTGCGGCGCTCGGTCAGCCAGTTGCAGTTGCAGGATCAGCGGCTGCTGGTGGATCTGGTGGACGGTCTGCACCGCGACCTGCAGATCGTCGAAGGCCGCTTGCAGCCGTGCGTGATCGCGGCACTGCGGCAGCCCGTGCAAACTCAGGGAACCTTCGCGTAAGCGCCCCGTCACATTTCTTGACCCTGTGGTGATACTGCTTTGCTCCGGTGGTATCGACCCAGGGCGCGAGGCCCGCAAGGCCTTTGCTTGACCCCGTTGGCTGTGCGACAGCCTGCGGGGTTTCTTTTTAGCGATCAGCGCTGTGGGCGGCGTCCGGTGGCTGCTCTGCTTGCAACAGCCGCTGCGCCTGTTTCAGGTAGTGTTCGCGCAGTTCGGGATCCAGCCATCGGGCATAGCGCTCAAGCAGCTCCGCTGAGCGCAGATGGGGCACAAGTCGGTCGATCTTGGCGATGGCCTCTCGACCTGCTGGGGTGTCGGAGCAACCGACGTGGATCAGTTGATAGCGTTTGGCGCCCTTGATCGAGAGAAACGCATACGCGTCCAACGCGTTGCCTTGCTGTTGAAGCAGATAGCGTGCTTCAGGCCAGTAACCCAATACCACGTGCAACCGCCCTAACTGCTGCATCTGCAATAGATTGGCGGTGGCATCGTTGCCGTAGTGCCGACTCAACGCCGAGTCAGGCAACTGGCTGAGGATCGCATCGGTTTCTTGCCCGTAACTGCGGCCGGCGACGACGCCCAGTTTCAGACCCGGCGTGCCGAGCAATTGCGTGAGGTCCACGGAGGTCTGGCCTGCGGACAGGTTCAGTGCTGCCAGGTCCTGTCTACGCACGATCACGCCACTGCTCACGATCGGTAGCAAAGGCTGGGAAAATTTCGCGAAGCTGGCCCGCTCCGGCGTCCACAGCAGCGTCGGATCGCAGGTGAGGGTAGGGTCCTGCAGCATCTGGATGCCACGCGGGCGGTTGACGCGCACGATGCTGTGTTGGTACTCCGGCAACTGCTCGATCAACTGGGGTAGCAGGCTGTCGATCACACCCTGACCTTTTTCCGTGCCTTCGTAAATGGTGAACGGCGGTAGGTCACGTACCAGCCAGGTCAGGCGCTCACCCGCCTTCGCAGGTTGCAGCGCCAGTAGCGGCAGGATGCACAGCAGCAGGCGCTGCGCGGCCCTTTGAAGTTGAATCAGATGGCCCCCTGTTCGCGCAGTCGGGCAATGTCGGCCTCGCTGTAGCCCAGGCGGGTCAGCAACGTGGCGGTGTGCTCGCCAAGGGCCGGCCCCACCCATTCGGTAGAGCCGGGCGTGTCCGAAAGCTTGGGAACGATGCCTGGCATCTTGAACGGCTTGCCGTCTGGCAGCCGAGCCTGGACGAACATTTCCCGAGCGAGAAACTGCGGGTCGTGGAACATGTCTTCGGCTGAATAGATACGACTGGCGGGCACACTGGCGTCGTTCAGCACCTGCATCACCTGATCCAGCGGCAAACCGTTGACCCAACGGTCGATCACGCCATACAACTCGTCGCGGCGCAGGTCGCGACCGTCATTGCTGGAAAGAGTGGGGTCGTCGGCAAGGTCGTTGCGGCCGATGGCCTGCATGAAGCGCTTGAAGATCGCATCGCCATTGGCGCCGATCTGCACATGGCGGCCGTCGGCACTGGTGTGGATACACGACGGGGTGATGCCCGGCATGATGTTGCCGGTGCGTTCGCGGATGAAACCGAACACGTCAAATTCCGGCACCATGCTTTCCATCATGGCGAAGATCGCTTCGTACAAGGCCACGTCCACCACCTGTCCCTGGCCACCGTTGACCTCCCGATGACGCAAGGCCATCAGCGCACCGATCACGCCCCATAAGGCGGCGATCGAGTCGCCGATGGAGATGCCCGTACGCACCGGTGGCCGGTCGTCGAAGCCGGTGATGTAGCGCAGGCCGCCCATGGATTCGCCGACCGCACCGAAGCCGGGCTGGTCCTTCATCGGCCCGCTCTGGCCGAAGCCGGAAAGGCGGACCATCACCAGCTGCGGGTTGAGGGCGTGCAGCACGTCCCAGCCCAGGCCGAGCTTTTCCAGCACGCCGGGGCGGAAGTTCTCGATCAGGATGTCGGCCTCGGCCAGCAGCCGCTTGAGCACCTCGCGACCCTCCGGGTCTTTGAGATTCAGGGTGAGCGACTGTTTGTTGCGCGCCTGCACGAACCACCACAACGACGTGCCCTCGTAGAGCTTGCGCCACTTGCGCAGCGGATCGCCACCGTCCGGCGATTCGACCTTGATCACCTCGGCACCGAACTCGGCGCAGATGCGCGAGGCGAAGGGTCCGGCGATCAGGGTACCGAGCTCGATCACCTTGAGGCCGGCGAGGGGTTTGGCAGGACTGGACATGGTGGATCCGTGACGGCTGAAAAGAGGGCTTGGTTTTATCACAGCTGGCTCGATGCAGGTAATGGCTCGCGACAGCGGTTGCGTGCCTGTGCGCACTGACGGACGACACGAGCCCCTCTGCGCACGCGGATCGGGTAAACTCTCCGACTTTCTTCGAAGAAGCCTCTGCCCCATGGCCCAGCCGTCCACCACCTACAAGTTCGAACTCAATCTCACCGACCTCGACCGTGGCGTGTACGAAAACGTACGCCGGACCATCGCCCGTCATCCGTCCGAGACCGAGGAGCGCATGGCTGTTCGCTTGCTGGCCTACGCGCTCTGGTACAACGAACAGTTGGCCTTCGGACGCGGTCTGTCGGACGTCGATGAGGCTGCGGTGTGGGAAAAGAGCCTGGATGATCGGATCCTGCATTGGATCGAAGTGGGCCAGCCGGATGCTGATCGCCTGACCTGGTGCTCGCGTCGCACCGAGCGCACCAGCCTGCTGGCCTACGGCAGCCTGCGGGTGTGGGAGGGCAAGGTGGTGCCGGCGGTCAAGGGCCTGAAGAACCTGAGCATCGCGGCGGTGCCGCAAGAGGTGCTGGACGTGCTGGCCACCGACATGCCGCGCACCATCAAGTGGGACGTGATGATCAGTGAAGGCACGCTCTTCGTGACCGACGACCGGGGTCAGCACGAAGTCCAACTGCAGTGGCTGCTCGGCGAGCGCGGCTGACCTGATTCGACCTGACTGAAGAGCCCCATGCGCATCGAGCCCCGCCCCCTGCCTGCAACCCTGCCGTTTCTCGGCCAACTGCCGCCCCTGCTGACCCGTCTGTACGCCGCCCGTGGCGTGCAGAGTGAGCTGGAACTGGACAAGAGCCTGGCGCGCTTGCTGCCCTATCAGCAGCTCAAGGGCATCGACGCTGCCGTGGACCTGCTGGTGGAGGCCCTGGACCGGCGCCAGCGCATCCTCATCGTCGGCGACTTCGACGCTGATGGCGCTACAGCCAGCACCGTCGGCGTGCTCGGCCTGCGTCTGCTCGGTGCAGCCCAGGTCGATTACCTGGTGCCTAATCGCTTCGAGTACGGTTACGGCCTGACGCCGGAAATTGTCGAGGTGGCGCTGCAGCGCGAGCCGCACCTGCTGGTGACGGTGGACAACGGGATCTCCAGCGTCGAAGGCGTCGCTGCGGCGAAGGCGGCCGGGCTCAAGGTGCTGGTCACCGACCACCACTTGCCGGGCGAGCAGTTGCCGCAGGCCGATGCCATCGTCAACCCGAACCAGCCCGGTTGCACCTTCCCCAGCAAATCGCTGGCCGGGGTGGGGGTGATCTTCTACGTGCTCATGGCGCTGCGCGCGCGCTTGCGCAGCCTGGGCCGCTACGAGACCCAGGCGCAACCGAACATAGGGGAGTTACTCGATCTGGTGGCCCTGGGCAGCGTCGCCGATGTGGTGCCGCTGGATGCCAACAACCGCATCCTGGTTCACCAGGGACTCGAGCGCATCCGTGCGGGCCGCGCGAGACCTGGCCTGAAGGCCATCCTTGAAGTCGCGCGGCGCGATCATCGGCGCATCACCTCAACCGACCTGGGCTTCATTCTCGGGCCTCGGCTCAATGCAGCAGGGCGTCTGGACGACATGAGCCTGGGCATCGAATGCCTGCTCTGCGAAGACCCCGCCACGGCGTTGGACATGGCAGCGCAACTGGATGGGCTCAACCAGGACCGCAAGTCCATCGAACAAGGCATGCAGCGCGAAGCGTTGGCCCAGCTCAAGGACCTGCCGCTCGACGCCATGCCCTATGGGTTGTGCCTGTTCGACGCCGAATGGCACCAGGGCGTGATCGGCATCCTCGCTTCGCGCTTGAAGGAGCGCTATCACCGTCCGACCATCGCCTTCGCCGACGCCGGCGAAGGCATGCTCAAGGGCTCGGCGCGCTCGGTACCGGGGTTTCACATTCGCGATGCCCTGGACGCGGTGGCGGCGCGGCACCCCCAGTTGATCAGCAAGTTCGGCGGACATGCCATGGCGGCAGGCTTGTCGCTGCCGGCTGAGCACTTCCCGGTGTTCGCCGAGGCGTTCGACCAGGAGGTGCGACGCCAATTGGATGAGGACGATCTGACCGGTCGGTTGCTGTCCGACGGCAGCCTGGCGGTCGAGGAGTTCCACCTCGACCTTGCCCGCGCCCTGCGTAATGCCGGCCCCTGGGGGCAGCATTTTCCCGAGCCGTTGTTCCACGGCGTGTTCGAGTTGGTGGAGCAACGGGTGGTCGGCGAGCGCCATCTGAAAGTGGTGCTCAAGAGCGAGTGCGGTTCGCTGCGTCTTGATGGCATCGCTTTCAGCGTCGATCGCGAGGTATGGCCCAACCCGACGGTGCGCTGGGTGGAGCTGGCCTACAAACTGGATGTGAACGAGTTTCGCGGCAACGAAAGTGTGCAGTTGATGATTGCGCATATGGAGCCGCGCTGAGGGCTCGGCGCATTCGCTCGGGATGGCGGCGCCAGGCCGCGACCGATGACCGTGCAGGTGCCATGGCCTGAATTTTCGGGAACCGATCCCCAGGGTAATCTGGTCTAGTCTCAAGGAACGCCGGTAATGGTCCAGGATCGCACCACAGCGCCTGGGTCGGACCGTCATTGCAGACCTTCGGAGGCCCTCCCATGAGCATGCTGCTTGAGCCCTACACCCTGCGTCAGCTGACGTTGCCCAATCGCATCGCCGTTTCACCGATGTGCCAGTACTCGAGCGTCGATGGCCTGGCTAACGACTGGCATCTGGTCCACCTGGGCAGTCGCGCTGTCGGCGGCGCTGGCCTGGTGATCACGGAGGCCGTCGCGGTGACCGCCGACGGACGCATCACCGCAGAAGACCTTGGGTTGTGGAACGACGAACAGATCGCTGCGCTGCAACGCATCACCCGTTTCATCACCGCCCAGGGCGCGGTTCCAGGTATCCAGTTGGCCCACGCCGGGCGCAAGGCCAGTACCCATCGGCCCTGGCTCGGCAAGCACGGCAGCGTCGCGCCGCAGGAGGGTGGATGGCAGCCGGTGGGGCCGTCGAAGATCGCCTTCGACCCCCAGCACACCGCGCCGCGCGAACTGAGCCACGATGATATCCAGGAGGTCGTCGAGGCGTTCGTGGAGGCCGCGCGGCGCGCCCTGGCCGCGGGCTTCAAAGTGGTGGAGTTGCACGCCGCCCACGGCTACCTGCTGCATCAATTCCTCTCGCCATTGAGCAATCAGCGCTGTGACGACTATGGCAGTTCCTTCGACAACCGCATCCGTCTGACCTTGCAGGTGACCGAAGCGGTGCGCGAGGTCTGGCCCAAGGAACTGCCGCTGTTCGTACGGGTGTCGGCCACCGATTGGGTCGAGGATGGCTGGAACCCTGACGAGACGGTGGAGCTGGCGCGCCGGTTGCGGGCGCTGGGCGTGGACCTGATCGATGTGTCCTCTGGCGGTACCTCGGTCAACGCCGAGATTCCCACCGGGCCCGGTTATCAGACGCGCTTCGCCGAACGGGTGCGCAAGGAGTCGGAAATCGCCACCGGCACCGTCGGCATGATCACCGAACCGGCCCAGGCCGAGCACATCCTGCGCACCGGTCAGGCCGACCTGATCTTCCTGGCCCGCGAGCTGCTGCGCGACCCTTACTGGCCGCTGCATGCCGACGATGACCTGGGCGGCAACAAGGCGACCTGGCCTGCCCAGTACCAACGCGCCACTCATCGCGCCAACCCGATTCACGAGTCGGATTTGCGCGATTAAGCCTGGATTCAGACTGCGGTCGTAATCTGGCGCTTTACTGTCCTTGAGGGTTCGCCAGATGAATACCCGTGGTCTGCTCGATCAATTGCTCAAATCCGGTCAATCGCTGCTGCAGAATTCGTCGGGCAAGCCCGGTACAGGCAAGGTGCCGGGGCTCGGCGATCTGCTCGGCGGCAAGGCCGGCGGCCTGGGAGGCCTGGTTTCCGGCGCCGGTGGCGGCGCCTTGGCGGCCGGCGCCATGGGCCTGCTGATGGGCAACAAGAAGGTGCGCAAGGTCGGTGGCAAGGTGCTGACCTACGGTGGCCTCGCCGCACTGGGCGTGCTGGCCTACAAGGCCTACGGCAACTGGCAGGCGCGCCAGGGGCAGGGCGACGCTGGCGAGCCGCAGACGCTCGACCGACTGCCGCCAGCCCAGGCCGAGCAACACAGCCAGGCCGTACTCAAGGCCCTGGTGGCCGCCGCCAAGGCTGATGGCCATATCGATGCGCGTGAGCGTGAGCTGATCGAGGGCGAGTTCACGCGCCTGGACAGCGACCCAGAGCTGCAGCGCTGGTTGCAGGGCGAACTGAACAAGCCGCTCGATCCGGCAGAGGTGGCGCGTGCGGCGCAAACGCCGGAGATGGCCGCCGAGATGTATCTGGCCAGCGTGATGATGGTCGATCAGGAGCACTTCATGGAACGTGCTTACCTCGACGAATTGGCTCGCCAACTGCGCCTGGAACCCGCATTGCGCGAGGAACTTGAACTGCAGGTCAGGCAGGTATCGACATCCTGAGATGGCTTTTAGCTACCCATCGGGCACGCAAGCCCGGTAAGCCTTCAATTCTCCCGATAAAGCGTCAGGCGCCTGGGCTATACTTCGACGATTTTCCCGCTCGTGAAGCTTTCCTGAGGGCTGATTGTGAAGAACTGGACCTTGCGCCAACGGATCCTGGCAAGCTTTGCCGTGATCATCGCCATCATGCTGTTGATGATCGTGGCCGCCTACTCGCGTTTGGTGACCATCGAGTCCAGCGAGGAAGCGGTGGGGTCCGACAGCATTCCCGGCATCTACTACAGCTCGATGATCCGCAGCGCCTGGGTCGACAGCTACGTCGCGACCCAGCAGTTGGTCGGCCTGTCCGAGCACCGCGAGCTGAGCTCGGCCGACGCCGAGTTGTTCAAGGGCTTCCACGACCGGCTCAAAGAACAGATGGCCAACTACCAGGGCACCATCCAGGATGCCCAGGATCAAGCCTCCTTCGATACCTTCGTGGGGCTTGAACAAGCGTACGAGAAGGCCATCGATCAGGTACTGGGTGCCTATCGAGCAGAGAACTATGCCGAAGCCGAGCGCCTGATCATCGAGGTGCTGACGCCGGCCTGGACCGCTGGCCGCAAGCACCTGAACACGGTCATCGACCGCAACACCGAAGCAGCCAATGCCGCCACGCGGGACATCGTCGATGCGGTGGCCACGGCCAAGGTGAGCATGGTGGTGTCGCTGATCCTGGCGATTCTCGCCGCCGGCATCTGCGGTCTGTTGCTGATGCGGGTCATCAGCGCGCCCATGCGCAGCATCGTGCAGGCTCTGGACAAACTCAGCTCTGGCGACCTCAGCGTGCGCCTGAGCATGGCGCGCAAGGATGAGTTCGGCGCCATCGAGACCGGCTTCAACGACATGGCCGAGGCATTGGCCAACCTGGTCGCCCAGGCCCAGCGCTCGTCGGTCCAGGTCACGACTTCGGTCACCGAGATTGCTGCCACCTCCAAGCAGCAACAGGCCACCGCCACCGAAACCGCAGCCACCACCACTGAAATCGGCGCGACCTCGCGCGAGATCGCCGCGACCTCTCGCGACCTGGTGCGCACCATGACCGAGGTCACCAGCGCCGCCGATCAGGCCTCCAGCCTGGCCGGCTCCGGTCAGCAAGGCCTGGCGCGGATGGAGGAAACCATGCACCAGGTGATGGGCGCGGCCGACCTGGTCAACGCCAAGCTGGGCATCCTCAACGAGAAGGCCGGCAACATCAATCAGGTGGTGGTGACCATCGTCAAGGTGGCCGACCAGACCAACCTGCTGTCGCTCAACGCCGCCATCGAAGCCGAGAAGGCCGGTGAGTATGGCCGTGGCTTCGCCGTGGTGGCCACTGAGGTGCGTCGCCTGGCCGATCAGACCGCGGTGGCCACCTACGACATCGAGCAGATGGTGCGCGAGATCCAGTCTGCGGTGTCGGCTGGGGTCATGGGCATGGACAAGTTCTCCGAAGAAGTGCGCCGCGGCATGTTCGAGGTGCAGCAGGTGGGCGAGCAGCTCACCCAGATCATCCATCAGGTGCAGGCCCTGGCGCCGCGCGTGCTGATGGTCAACGAAGGCATGCAGGCGCAAGCCACCGGTGCCGAGCAGATCAACCAGGCGCTGGCTCAGTTGAGCGATGCCAGCACGCAAACGGTCGAGTCGCTGCGTCAGGCCAGCTTCGCCATCGACGAATTGAGTCAGGTGGCAACCGGACTGCGCGGCGGCGTCTCGCGCTTCAAAGTCTGACGACGATGGCCGAGCCGCAATCGCACGAGCAGCGCCAGACCGCGAACAAGGGCGTGTTGTACCTGCAGTTCAGCATTGGCCAGCAGCGCTTCGCCCTGGACGTGCGCGAGGTGATCGAGGTGCTGCCGCTGCGCCCGCTCAAGCCCATCGCCCAGGCACCGCATTGGGTGGCCGGAATTCTTGGTCATCGCGGTGCGCTGGTGCCGGTCATCGACCTGTCGGCGCTGAGCTTCGGCGCACCTGCGCCGCGCCGCACCAGTACGCGTCTGGTGTTGGTGCACTATCAAGGCGATCCCCTGCGCGCGCCGCTTCGCCTGGGCCTGGTGCTGGAACAGGCCACCCACACCCTGCGTTGCCAACCCGATGAGTTCCTGCCGTATGGCGTGGATAACCGCGAAGCACGCTACCTCGGCCCGGTACGACAGGACGAACATGGCCTGCTGCAGCGCATTCAGGTCGATGATTTGCTCGACGAGGATGTGCGCCGGCTGCTGTTCCCCGAAGTCTCTGAAGCGGAGGCTGAATGAGCGAGCAGCGCTTTTTCCGCTTCCTCCAGGAGCGCATCGGGCTGGACGTGGAGTCGGTGGGCGCCTCGATGGTGGAGCGCGCCTTGCGCCAACGCTGTGCGGCGTCGGCGGCCGGCGACCTCGACCACTACTGGCTGTGCCTGCAGCAATCGACCGTCGAGCAGCAGGCGCTGATCGAGGCGGTGATCGTGCCGGAGACCTGGTTTTTCCGATACCCCGAGTCGTTCACCGCGCTGGCCACCTTGGCCCGTAAGCGCCTGGCCGAACTGGCCGGTGCCCGGCCCTTGCGCCTGCTCAGCCTGCCGTGCTCGACCGGCGAAGAGCCCTATTCGATTTCCATGGCGTTGCTCGACGCGGGCTTTGCGCCCTGTGCCTTCCGCGTCGACGCCATGGACATCAGCCCCAGCTCCATCGCGCGCGCCGAACTCGCGGTGTATGGACGCAATTCGTTTCGCGGCAGCGATCTGGCCTTCCGTGACCGGCACTTCGAAGGCGTCAACGACAGCTACCAGTTGTCCGAGCGGGTCCGCCGGCAGGTCAGCCTGGAAGCGGCCAACGTGCTCGACCCGGCGTTACGCGCGCGCAGTGGACTGTATGACATCGTGTTCTGCCGCAACCTGCTGATCTATTTCGACATCCCGACTCAGCAGCGCGTGTTCGAGGTATTGAAGCGGTTGCTGCACGACGACGGCGTATTGTTCATCGGTCCGGCCGAGGGCAGCCTGCTGGCACGCCTGGGCATGCGCCCGGTCGGTATCGCGCAGTCGTTCGCCTATGTGCGCCAGGATCCCGCCAGCGTCACTGCGCCGCCCAGTCCCGCACCTGTCGTGCGTGTGGCGGCGACGCCCGCACCGCCACCGCGAGCGACTGCCTGGGCGCCGAATGCGCTGCAGGCTACCCGCACTCCGCCAGCGCCGATCAGGCCGCTGCCAGAACCGGCGGCGAGCGAGGGTGAGCCCGAACTGCTGGCGAGCATTGCGCGCTTGGCCAACAGCGGTGCCAGCGATCAGGCCCGCGCCAGTTGCGAGCGTTACTTGCGCCAGTTCGCGCCCAAGGCCCAGGTGTATTACTGGCTGGGCTTGCTCAGCGATACCCAGGGCGACGCCGGCGAGGCGCTCAAGCATTACCGCAAGGCACTGTATCTGGAGCCGCAGCATGCCGAGGCACTGATGCACCTGGCCGCGTTGTTAGCCTCCCAGGGCGACAGTGCCGGCGCACGGCGCCTGCAGGCGCGTGCGGCGAAGGCGGACCGGGAGTCTGAACGATGAGCGAGCAACAGGGCCTGCCACTGATCGCCCGGGCCGACGACGATATCGATGACTGCTGGAACCGCATCGGTGTTCACGGCGACAAGCAATGCCCGTTGCTTGAACGGCATATCCACTGTCGCAACTGCGAAGTGCACGCCGCTGCGGCCACCCGACTACTGGACCGCTACGCGCTGCAACAGGACGAGCAGGTCGAGGCCGTCAGCGTCGAGCCGAGGGCTGCGGGACGCTCCATGCTGCTGTTCCGGCTGGGCGAGGAGTGGCTGGCGCTGGCCACAGCCTGCCTGGCGGAGATCGAACCGTTGCTGCCGGTGCATTCGCTACCGCACCAACGCTCGCGAGTCCTGCAGGGGGTGGCCAACGTGCGCGGTGCGCTGGTGCCGTGCCTGTCCTTCGCCGACCTGCTGGGCGTGGCCGCAGTCTCAGGCGCTGAGCGCCCGGGCCGAATCATGCCGCGCATGCTGATCCTTGCCGCCGAGGGCGGGCCGGTGGTGTTGCCGGTGGACGAGGTCGACGGCATCCATCGTCTGGACCTCGCGCAGGCGCAGGACGAGCGCGACGCCGCGACCTTCACCCTGGCGGTACTGCAGTGGCGTGCCCGCAGCGTGCGCGTGCTGGATGAGCGCCAACTTCTGTCTGCCGTGAAGCGGAGCCTGTCATGACCCCGGAGCAAATGCGCGACGCTTCGCTGCTCGAACTGTTCAGCCTGGAGGCCGAGGCCCAGACCCAGGTGCTCAGTGCCGGCCTGCTGGCATTGGAGCGCAATCCGGCCCAGGCCGATCAGCTCGAGGCCTGCATGCGTGCCGCGCACTCGCTCAAGGGCGCCGCGCGAATCGTCGGGATCGATGCGGGCGTCAGCGTGGCCCATGTCATGGAAGACTGCCTGGTGGCGGCTCAGGAACAGCGACTGCTGCTGCGCCCGGAGCACATCGACGCCCTGTTGCAGGGCACCGATCTGCTCATGCGAATCGCCACCCCGGGCGATCTGCAAGGCGAGGCAGCGGTACCGGCGTTCCTGGTGCAGATGGCGGCGCTGCTCGATCCCACCGCGCCCATCGTGCCGCGCCCGAGCCTGCCCGCCGAGCCTGCGCCCGCCCCGCCCCCAGCGTATCCGCCGGCGTTGCCGGTGGCCACGGTCGAGCGCGAACCCGAATCCGAAGCAGCGACGGTTACCAAGACCAGCAGGCGAGGCGGTGAGGGCGGCGAGCGGGTATTGCGGGTCACCGCCGATCGCTTGAACAGCTTGCTTGACCTGTCGAGCAAATCCCTGGTGGAAACCCAACGTCTGAAGCCTTACCTGGCCACCCTGCAGCGCCTCAAGCGCATGCATGGCCAGGGCATGCGTGCGCTGGACGGGCTCAGGGGCCAGCTCGAGGGCAGCGCTCAGAACGTCGAGGTGCTCGAGGCCCTGGCCCAGACCCAACGCCTGCTGGCCGAAACCCAGCAGATCCTCCAGCAGCAGGCCGCCGACCTCGACGAGTTCGGCTGGCAGGCCAGTCAACGCGCTCAATTGCTGTATGACACGGCGCTGGCGTGCCGCATGCGGCCGTTCGCCGATGTACTCACCGGGCAGAGCCGCATGGTCCGCGACCTCGGCCGGTCGCTCGGCAAGCAGGTGCAGTTGCTGATCGAGGGCGACAAGACGCAGGTCGACCGTGATGTGCTGGAGCGCCTGGATGCACCGCTCACCCATTTGCTGCGCAACGCCGTCGACCACGGCATCGAGTCGCCGGAGCAGCGCTTGCTGGCGGGCAAACCGGCCGATGGCACCTTGCGCTTGCGCGCGTCCCATCAGGCCGGCTTGTTGATCCTCGAGCTGACCGACGATGGCGCCGGTATCGACCTGGAGCGCCTGCGCCGCAGCATCGTCGAGCGCGCCTTGTCGCCGGCCGAAACCGTCGCACAGATGAGTGAAGCAGAACTGCTCACCTTCCTGTTTCTGCCGGGTTTCAGCCTGCGCGAGCAGGTCACCGAGGTGTCAGGACGCGGGGTGGGCCTGGATGCGGTGCAGCACATGGTTCGCGAATTACGCGGCTCGATCGAGTTGACCCAGTCGCCGGGCCACGGCTGCTGCTTCCACATGGAAGTACCGCTGACCCTGTCGGTGGTGCGCAGCCTGGTGGTCGAGGTCGGGAGCGAAGCCTACGCCTTCCCGCTGGCGCACATCGAGCGCACCCTCGACGTGCCCGCGCAGTCCATCGTGCAGATCGAGGGGCGCCAGCACTTTTGGCACGAAGACCGCCATATCGGCCTGGTCGCCGCCAGCCAGTTGCTCAACCGTCCGCCCGCGCAGGATGATGCGGACAGTCTGCGCGTAGTGGTCATCCGTGAGCGCGAGCAGCTCTATGGGGTGGCGGTCGAGCGCCTGATCGGCGAGCGGGTGCTGGTGGTGATGCCGCTGGATCCGCGCCTGGGCAAGGTGCAGGACATTTCTTCCGGGGCGTTGCTCGACGACGGCTCGGTGGTGCTGATCATCGATGTCGAAGACTTGCTGCGCTCGGTGGACAAGCTGCTCAGCACCGGTCGCCTGGAGCGCATCGAGCGCAGCGCGGGCGCTGGTCGAGGCGTACCGCGCAAGCGCGTGCTGGTGGTCGACGATTCGCTCACCGTGCGCGAACTGCAGCGCAAGCTACTCAGCACGCGCGGCTACGAGGTGGCCGTGGCGGTCGATGGCATGGATGGCTGGAATGCGCTTCGGGGCGAGGACTTCGACTTGTTGATCACCGACATCGACATGCCGCGCATGGATGGCATCGAACTGGTGACTTTGGTTCGCCGCGACAATCGATTGCAGTCATTACCGGTGATGGTGGTGTCATACAAAGACCGGGAAGAAGACCGACGACGTGGTCTGGACGCCGGTGCCGACTATTATCTGGCCAAGGCCAGCTTCCATGACGATGCGTTGCTGGACGCCGTGGTGGAGCTGATCGGAGGGGCACAAGGATGAAAATCGCCATCGTCAATGACATGCCCATGGCCGTGGAAGCCTTGCGCCGTGCGCTGGCCTTCGAGCCTGCCCATGAAGTGGTGTGGGTCGCGGGTAACGGTGAGGAGGCCGTGCGCAAGTGCGCCGAACTCACGCCCGACCTGATTCTCATGGACCTGATCATGCCGGTGATGGACGGCGTCGAGGCGACGCGACGCATCATGGCCGAAACGCCCTGCGCGATCGTCATCGTCACGGTGGATCGCAAGCAGAACGTGCACCGCGTGTTCGAGGCCATGGGCCACGGCGCGCTCGATGTGGTCGATACGCCGGCGCTGGGCGCGGGCGATGCCCGTGAGGCTGCCGCGCCGTTGCTGCGCAAGATCCTCAATATCGGCTGGCTGATCGGTCAGCAACGCTCCAGTGCGGCACGTTCGCTGGATGCACCGGCGCGTACGCCGGCGTCGCGCTGTGCGTTGGTGGCCATCGGCTCCTCAGCCGGTGGTCCGGCGGCTCTGGAAGTGCTGCTCAAGGCGTTGCCGCGGGATTTTCCCGCCGCCATCGTGCTGGTCCAGCATGTCGATCAGGTGTTCGCCGCCGGGATGGCCGAGTGGCTCAGCGGGGTGTCCGGGCTGCCGGTGCGCCTGGCGCGCGAGGGCGAGCCGCCGCAGCCGGGCCAGGTGCTGCTGGCCGGCACCAACCACCATATCCGGCTGTTGCAGAACGGCCAATTGGCGTACACCGCCGAGCCGGTCAACGAAATCTATCGACCCTCGATCGACGTGTTCTTCGAGAGTGTGGCGCGCTTCTGGCGCAGCGAGGCGGTGGGTGTGCTGCTCACCGGCATGGGCCGTGACGGCGCCCAGGGTTTGAAGCTGATGCGCGAACAGGGCTTTCTGACCATTGCCCAGGACCAGCAGAGCAGTGCGGTATATGGCATGCCCAAAGCGGCCGCGGCGATCCAGGCGGCCGTCGAGATTCGGCCGCTGGAACGGATTGCCGGGCGACTAGTGGAAATCTTTCCGAAATGACGACATGTGTTGAGTCACGCCGAGTGGTCGGTGGTGATCTGGTGAATACAGATGAATGATCTACCGATCGAAGGTTTCACGACGATCAACGAAGGTGCCGCCATGGTCCTGCTGGTCGACGACCAGGCGATGATCGGCGAGGCGGTGCGTCGCGGGCTGTCCCATGAAGAGAACATCGACTTCCACTTCTGCGCCGACCCGCATCAGGCGGTGGCCCAGGCGATGCGCATCAAGCCTACGGTGATCCTGCAGGACTTGATCATGCCGGGCCTGGACGGTCTGACCCTGGTGCGCGAATACCGCAACAACCCCGCCACCCAGGATATTCCGATCATCGTCCTCTCGACCAAGGAGGATCCGCTGGTCAAGAGCGCCGCCTTCGCCGCCGGAGCCAACGATTACCTGGTCAAGCTGCCGGACACCATCGAGTTGGTGGCGCGCATCCGCTATCACTCGCGCTCCTACCTGACCCTGTTGCAGCGCGACGAGGCCTACCGGGCCTTGCGGGTGAGCCAGCAGCAGTTGCTCGACACCAATCTGATGCTGCAGCGGCTGATGAACTCCGATGGCCTGACCGGGCTGTCGAACCGCCGCCACTTCGACGAGTACCTGGAGCTCGAGTGGCGCCGGGCCATGCGCGAGCAGCAGCAATTGTCGTTGCTGATGATCGACGTGGACTACTTCAAGGCCTACAACGACAGCTTTGGCCATCTGGCCGGCGACGAGGCCTTGCGCCAGGTGGCCGAGGCCATTCGCGGTTCCTGTTCGCGGCCCAGTGACCTGCCGGCGCGCTACGGCGGCGAGGAGTTCGCCCTGGTGCTGCCCAACACCTCACCGGGTGGCGCGCGCCTGATCGCGGAAAAGCTGCGCCAGACCGTCCTGGCGCTGAAGATTCCCCACAGCGCACCGCAGGCGGACTCGAGCCTGACCGTGAGCATCGGCCTGGCCACCCAGACCCCGGCGATCGGCAGCCATTGCCGGCAACTGATCTCGGCGGCGGACAAAGGCCTGTACCAGGCCAAGAACAGCGGTCGCAATCAGGTGGGTATCGCCTGAAAGCAGCGTCTGCGGGAACGGGGCGGTGGCTTGAGTGCCCAGGTCGACGTGTCGCCCTTTCGCGACACATGGCCGCTCCCGCACTGCCGTACCGCTACGGACTGCGATATACTCGCGGGCTTTTCACCGAATTCGCGCGAGAGCTGCCCGCCCATGGAAATCCAACCGATCCTCAATACCATCAAGGACCTTACCGAGCGTTCCCAGTCAATTCGGGGGTATCTTTGACTACGATCACAAAAGTGATCGTCTGATCGAAGTCAACCGCGAACTGGAAGACCCGGCCGTCTGGAACAAGCCTGAGTATGCCCAGAGCCTGGGCCGCGAGCGGGCCATGCTGGCGCAGGTGGTCGAGACCCTGGACAAGCTGTCCGGCGGCCTGGCCGATTGCAAGGACTTGCTCGACATGGCCGTGGAAGAGGGTGACGACGCAGCCGTCAGCGATGTGATCGGCGAACTCGAAGGGCTCGAGGAATCCCTCGCCCAACTGGAGTTCCGCCGCATGTTCAGCGGCGAGATGGACATGAACAACGCCTACCTCGACATCCAGGCAGGTTCGGGCGGCACCGAGGCGCAGGACTGGGCCAACATCCTGCTGCGCATGTACCTGCGCTGGGCCGACAAGCGCGGTTTCGATGCCACCATCATCGAGCTGTCCGAAGGCGAGGTCGCCGGCATCAAGGGCGCCACCGTGCACATCAAGGGCGAATATGCCTTCGGCTGGTTGCGCACCGAGATCGGTGTGCACCGTCTGGTACGCAAGAGCCCGTTCGACTCCGGCGCCCGTCGCCACACCTCCTTCTCGGCGGTGTTCGTTTCGCCGGAAATCGACGACAAGGTCGAGATCGAGATCAATCCGTCCGACCTGCGCGTCGACACCTACCGCTCCTCCGGTGCGGGCGGTCAGCACGTCAACACCACCGACTCGGCGGTGCGTATCACCCACGTGCCGACCAATACCGTGGTGGCGTGCCAGAACGAACGCTCCCAGCACGCCAACAAGGACACCGCCATGAAAATGCTGCGGGCCAAGTTGTACGAGCTGGAAATGCAGAAGCGCAATGCCGCTTCCCAGGCGCTGGAGGACAGCAAGTCGGACATCGGCTGGGGTCACCAGATCCGCTCCTACGTGCTTGACGACTCGCGGATCAAAGACCTGCGCACCGGCGTCGAGCGCAGCGATTGCCAGAAAGTCCTCGACGGCGACCTCGACCAGTACCTCGAAGCGAGCCTCAAGCAGGGCCTGTAAACCGCACACCACCGCCGCGATACCTGGCCTGGGTCCGGTATCGCGTGGCCTGCCCGACAGGGGCAACGAACACCTGATGGAACCAATGACGACATGAGCGACCTGAAGACCGAATCGCAAGACCTGCAACAGGAAGAAAACACCCTGATCGCCCTGCGCAAGGACAAACTTGCCGCCGAGCGGGCCAAGGGCAATGCCTTCCCCAATGACTTCCGTCGCGACAGCTACTGCAACGACCTGCAGAAGCAGTACGTGGACAAGACCAAGGAAGAACTGGAAGCAGCCGCGATTCCGGTCAAGGTCGCCGGCCGCATCATGCTCAACCGTGGCGCGTTCATGGTCATCCAGGACATGACCGGGCGCATCCAGGTCTACGTCAACCGCAAGACCCTGCCCGAGCAGACCCTGGCAGCGGTCAAGACCTGGGACCTGGGCGACATCATCAGCGCTGAAGGGACCCTGGCGCGTTCCGGCAAGGGCGACCTGTACGTCGAGATGACCGACGTGCGCCTGCTGACCAAGTCGCTGCGTCCGCTGCCGGACAAGCACCATGGCCTGACCGACACCGAACAGCGCTATCGCCAGCGCTACGTCGACCTGATGGTCAACGAGGACACTCGCCACACCTTCCGTGTGCGCTCCCAGGTGATCTCGCACATCCGCAAGTTCCTCGCCGAGCGCGACTTCCTCGAAGTCGAAACGCCGATGCTGCAGACCATTCCCGGTGGCGCCGCCGCCAAGCCCTTCGAAACCCACCACAATGCGCTGGACATGGCCATGTTCCTGCGTATCGCGCCTGAGCTGTACCTCAAGCGTCTGGTGGTCGGCGGCTTCGAGAAAGTCTTCGAGATCAACCGCAACTTCCGCAACGAAGGCGTCTCGACCCGGCACAACCCCGAGTTCACCATGCTCGAGTTCTACCAGGCCTATGCCGATTACCGCGACAACATGGACCTGACCGAAGAGCTGTTCCGCGAGCTGGCACAGTTGGTCCTGGGCAGCACCGACGTGCCCTATGGCGACAAGGTTTTCCACTTCGGTGAGCCATTCGCTCGCCTGAGCGTGTTCGACTCGATCCTCAAGTACAACCCGGAGCTGACCGCGGCCGACCTGCAGGATGTCGACAAGGCCCGTGACATCGCCAAGAAGGCTGGCGCCAAGGTGCTCGGCCACGAGGGCCTGGGCAAGCTGCAGGTGATGATTTTCGAAGAGCTGGTCGAGCACAAGCTGGAACAGCCGCACTTCATCACCGAGTACCCGTTCGAGGTCTCGCCGCTGGCTCGCCGCAACGATGACAACCCGGCCGTCACCGACCGTTTCGAGCTGTTCATCGGCGGCCGTGAAATCGCCAACGCCTATTCCGAGCTCAACGACGCCGAGGACCAGGCCGAGCGCTTCCTGGCCCAGGTGGCCGAGAAAGATGCAGGTGACGACGAAGCCATGCACTACGACGCCGACTTCGTGCGCGCCCTGGAGTACGGCATGCCGCCGACCGCCGGTGAGGGGATCGGTATCGACCGCCTGGTGATGCTGCTGACCAACTCGCCGTCGATTCGCGATGTGATCCTCTTCCCGCACATGCGCCCGCAAGCCTGAGCCCACTGATCAAGCCGCCTCCCGAGGCGGCTTTTTCTTGCATTTCGTGAGGTACTTCCCGTGACACCCGCAACTGCCCAGCAAGGGGCTGCCGGCGTGGCCAATGCCGTCGCCGAGAGCGTCCAGTATCAAGGCCGCAAGGCCAGTCGCCAGGGCAGCGAGCAGCGCCGCCAGCAGATCCTCGACGCCGCCATGCGCATCGTCGTGCGTGACGGCGTGCGCGGCGTGCGGCATCGCGCCGTGGCCGCCGAGGCTGGTGTGCCCCTGTCGGCCACCACCTATTACTTCAAGGACATCGAAGACCTGCTCACCGACAGCTTCGCCCAGTACGTCGAGCGCAGCGCCGCCTACATGGCCAAGCTGTGGGCCAACACCGAAGGGGTGTTGCGTCATCTGCTCGCCCAGGGCGATTGCAGCGCCTTGTCACGGGCGCGTCTGGCCGACGAAGTGGCGCGCATGACCGCTGATTATGTGAGCCGCCAATTGCTCAACCGCCGCGACTTCCTGCTGGCCGAACAGGCGTTTCGCCAGGAGGCGCTGCTGTGTCCGCGTCTGGCCGAACTGGTGCGCGCCCATGAGCAGATCCTGCTGCATGGTGCGCGGCAGATGCTCGAGGTGGTCGGCTCGCGTCAGCCGCAACAGGACGCCCTGGTGTTGACGGCCATCATCGAGCAGATGGAATATCAGGGCCTGCTCGATGCGCCCGATGCCCAGGCCGACGAGCAGATGCTCGCTATCCTGACCCGCTATCTGCACTTGGTGCTGGCTGCGGTGTAGGGCGTAGCCGATTTCTTCAAGGAGAACCCGATGAAAGCCTGGCGTGTGCTGTTGCTGACCCTGTCGTTCCTGCTGCTGGGCGGATGTCTGGTGACGTTCGACGAACCGCTGGCGGCGCACCAGGCGGCGCCCAAGGGCCTGGTGGGTCACTGGAGCAGCAAGGATGCCTGGAGCCAGCCGCTGCAGTTGACCATCAGCCGCACGGTTGGCGACACCTACAAGGCGGTGGCCCGCACCCAGGGCAAGGCGCCACAGTCCTACGACTTCACCGTGTCGCGCCATGGCAACCGCTGGTATCTGTCGGCGGCGGTGCCCAAGTCCTTGGGTGGCCACTATGTGATCGGCGGCTTCGAGCTGATCGATGGCAAACAGTTGGTGGTCTACAACCTGGACGTGGAACAGATGCAGCAGGCCGTGGACAAGCAGGAGCTCAGTGGTCGCCGCACCGAGGTGCCGCAAGACAACGGCGCGGGTGTGTCGATCGACAGTTCGGCCGAGCGCGTTCTGGCGTACCTGGACGACCCGGCCAACTCCGACCTGTTCGTGGAAGCGGCGCGGTTCCAGCGGGCCAGCAAATAAACCTGCCGGACGCTATGCGGCTGAAGCGTTCGCTATTGGCCTCAAGGCTATAGCCCGGCACGGCCAGCGTTTTTCAGAAAGGAGTTCCCGGTGGACGATTACCAACAGACCATCCGCGCGCTGTCCGACCGTATCGTCGCCGCCCAGACCCCGATAAGGGTGCTGGATGCGGTGAAGTGGGACGACGGCATCCGTCAGGGCTTCTACAAGACCAAGGGCAAGGAACCGCCGGCGGTGGATCGCGCCTACTATCAAAGCCGGCCGCTGTCGTTCGACTCCAGCGCGGTGAAAGCCGAATTCCAGAGCATCGAGCGCGACATCACCCGCCAGCTCGGCCAGTTCAACCCGGTCGGGCAGATCATGCGACGCATGTGCAAGGAGTACCGCATGGTGGTGCGCATGCTCGAAGCGCGCGGCACCGAGGACTTCGGCCTGATCTCCCAGGAGCTGTACGGCGCCGCGTCCGATGCCTTCCACGCGGGTGACCCGACCCTGGCCGACCTGGGGCTGATGCTTTCGGATTACCTGAACAACATCGACGGGCGGGGCGATCTCAAGGACGAGCCGAAGAACCTCACGGCCAAGGAAGCGGTGGAAATTCTCCAGCGTCGCCTGAACAAGGTGTTCGGCGAGGCGGAAGAAACCATCCGCGTGTTCGAGTCCGACGGTATCGTCGCCGATGCCGCGGCCGGTGCCGATTACATCAAGGTGCGCAGCGACGCCCTGTTCAACAGCCGGGACGTGCGGGCGCTGGAGGTGCATGAAGGGCTGGTGCATGTCGGCACCACCCTCAACGGCCTCAACCAGCCCATCTGCACTTTCCTCTCCAAAGGCCCGCCATCGTCCACCGTGACCCAGGAGGGCCTGGCCATTCTCATGGAGGTGATCGCCTTCGCCTCCTACCCCAGCCGCTTGCGCAAACTGACCAACCGTACCCGCGCCATCCACATGGTGGAGCAGGGCGCCGACTTCATGCAGGTCTACGCCTTTTTCCGCGACCAGGGCTTCGAAATGGCCGACAGCTACGGCAATGCCAGTCGCGTGTTCCGTGGTTCAGTGCCCAATGGCCTGCCATTCACCAAAGACTTGTCCTATCTCAAGGGCTTCATCATGGTCTACAACTACATTCAGTTGGCCGTGAGGAAGGGCAAGCTGGAGCAGATCCCGCTGCTGTTCTGCGGCAAGACCACGCTGGAAGACATGCGCACGTTGCGTCAATTGGTCGAAGAGGGCCTGGTGGCGCCACCGAAGTACCTTCCCGAGCAGTTCCGCGACCTCAACGCGCTGTCGGCCTGGATGTGTTTCTCCAACTTCCTCAACCACCTGAGCCTCGATCGCATTGAAGCCGACTACGCCAACATTCTCTGAGCGCTGCCGTACGCTGTTGCTGGGGCTCGGGCTGGTGTGCCTGGCCGGTTGCAGCAGTCTGCTGTTCTACCCCGAGCCCGGTCAGCCGTTCACGCCAGAGCGTGCGCAGTTGCAGTACCGCGACGTGACGCTGACGGCGCGCGATGGCACGCGCTTGCATGGTTGGTGGTTACCGGCCAAAGCCGGCGTCGCGGTCAAGGGCACGGTGCTGCACCTGCATGGCAACGGCGGCAACCTGGCCTGGCACCTGGGCGGTAGCTACTGGCTGCCCGAGCAGGGCTACCAGGTGCTGATGCTCGACTACCGGGGCTATGGCCTCTCCGCCGGCAAGCCAACGCTGCCGGCGGTGTACCAGGACATCGAAGCCGCCCTGGATTGGCTGGGGCAGGCGCCCGAGGTGCAAGGCAAGCCGCTGGTGTTGCTGGGCCAGAGCCTGGGAGGGGCCATGGCCATCCATTATCTGGCCGAACACCCCCAGCAACGCCAGCGCTTCAGCGCCCTTGTGTTCGACGGCGTACCGGCCAGCTACCGCGATGTCGGGCGCTTTGCCTTGAGCACCTCGTGGATGACCTGGCCGCTGCAGGTGCCGCTGTCCTGGCTGGTACCCGACGGCGACAGCGCGATCCGTTCCATCGAGCGACTGGACAGCCCACCGAAGCTGTTCTTCCACAGCATCGACGACAACCTGGTGCCGATGGCCAACGGCATCCGCCTGTACCAGCACGCACCGCCGCCGCGCGTGCTGCAACTGACCCGGGGCGATCATGTGCAGACTTTCGCCGACCCGACCTGGCGTCAGGTGATGCTGCGTTTTCTCGACGATCCCAGCCATTTCAACGGCCTGCGCCGATTGGCGGAAGTGCCGAACTACCCTGACGAGAACCACCCGCAATGAGTGAAGAACGCAACGCCATCCCGCTGATCCTGACCGGTGTAGGCACCATCATCGTCACCGTGGGGGCCTTGTGGTACTACGGTTACCTGCACTTCGCCAAGCCTGAAGACGCGCTGCTGCTGCAGGACTACACCATGCTCAAGACCATCCCGGGCGAAGACTACAAGGTATCGCTGGAGCCCTCGCCGCAATTGGCGCAGTGCGTCGACGGCGTGCTGGTGCTGTTCGATACCCAGCAGAAGGGCCTGACGGGCGTGCTGGTGGACAACCGCAAGCGGGCGATCCGCTGCATGGGTCAGGACACGCCGCAACAGGTGCAATAAAACCTGCAGGCATGAAAAAACCCGCCATCGAGGCGGGTTTTTTCATATTACCGAGCAGACGCTATCAACGGATGGTCGAACGCGGCGCTACCGGTTGGTTGTCGTTGGAGATGGTGACTTCCACGCGACGGTTCTGGGCACGGCCAGAATTGCTGGAGTTGTCCGCAACCGGATACTCCTTGCCGTAACCCTGGGCGACGATGCGCGCTGGGTCGATGCCGGCACGAACCAGCGCCATGCGCACGCTGTTGGCGCGACGCTCGGACAGGCTCTGGTTGTAGCTCTGCGAACCGACGCTGTCGGTGTAGCCTTCGACGATCACCTTACGCTCCGGGTTTTCCTGGAGGAAAGTGGCCAGGGTAGTGATGTTCGGCAGGGCGCTGCTCTTGAGCTCAGCCTTGTTGAAGTCGAACAGCACGTCGCCGAAGGTCACCAGGGTGCCGCGGTCGGTCTGCTTGGCGTTGAGCTTGTCCTGCAGAGCTTTGATCTGCGCGTCGCGGGCGTCCAGCTTGGCCTGGGCGCGCTGGGCGGCGGCGTTCTTCAGGTCAGCTTCGGCGGTACGCAGGGCGATGGTCTGCTTGGCCACTTCGACACGCTGGTTGGTCAGATAGGCCAGTTGGTCGACCTTCTTCTCGTCTTCGCGGTCCATGTAGGCCTTGTCGGCCTTGTTCAGCCAGTCCTGGGCGTCCTTGGTTTCCAGCGCCGCGACTTTGCTCGCCTGCGGATCGCTCTGCAGCGACGAGAAGTTGGTGCGAGCCGATTCCAGGTTGGCGTTCGGGTCGTGCGAGCACGCAGCCAGGCCAACGCTCAGGGCCAGAAGGGCGGGGATCATTACATAGTTGCGCATAGTGTTCATCCTTTGATCGATAACGAAGGCAGGTGGGCGGTCAGGCAGGCCTTACTGGGCGCTGCGCAGGCCTTCCTCACGCACGTCATTGACGCCTTGGCGGGCATCCTGCACGGCCTTCTGGGCCTTGGCTGCCTGGGCCTTGCGCTCGGCGACGCGGGCGTCCCACTCGGCCTGTTCGGCCAGGCGCTTGGCTTCGTCGTACTTCTTGTCATGCATGGCGATTTCAGCCTGCTTGAACTTGTCCTGCGCAGATTTCATCTCGACTGCGGCGTACTCGGTGCCGCCAGCGCTGACCGCAGAGTTCACGGCGGACTGGGTCACGGCGTACTGTTCGGTCGGCGGATTGCCAGCACAGCCGGCCAGGACCAGGCTGCTGCCCAGGGCCAGCGCGGCCAGTTTCAGCCCGCGCAGTGAGTTGGACGGGAAGTTTGCGGTGCGGGTCTTCATGGTGGTCAACTCCATTGGAACACTCCTGATAACGATGTCCGTGACAGTCCATCGCTCCCTGACATCACATAGGCTTGTGCCGGTGCACCAAACACCATGGGCGCAGGGTTTTTGCGTGATGGCTATTGGCTCCGACTTGAGCGATTCAAGAATAGTTCAGAAAAAACTTAGCTAGGCAACGCAACTTTTTCTGACTGATCGGTCAGCCCATATCAGCCTCTCTTAGAGGCTCATCGCTCCTGCCACGGCGCGGTCTGTGTTGAGAACCGCGGCAGGTTGCAATAGTTGCATTGGCGTGGCGTCGCTTGTCTTGACGGGCTGTCGTGGGCACTCTTGGCGGATCGACCGGGATGCTGGCGCGGGTTGACCGCGCGATCTAAGGAGAGCCAATGACCGATATCGATGTGCGCTTGCGTGAAGATGTCCACCTGCTGGGTGAGCTGCTCGGGGAAACCATTCGCCAGCAGCATGGCGAAGGTTTTTTGCAGAAGATCGAGGACATTCGCCACAGTGCCAAGGCCGATCGTCGCGGTGCGGGCGAGCAGTTGAGTTCGACCCTTGCCGATCTGGCCGATGACGACCTGTTGCCGGTGGCCCGCGCGTTCAACCAGTTCCTCAACCTGGCCAACATCGCCGAGCAGTACCAGTTGATCCATCGGCGCGGTGCCGAGCAGCAGGCGCCGTTCGAGGACCGTGCCTTGCCGGAACTGCTGGCACGGCTGCGCCAGGCCGGGCATGACGATCAGAGCCTGGCCCGGCAGTTGGCCGAACTGGACATCCAGTTGGTGCTGACGGCGCACCCCACCGAAGTGGCGCGGCGCACCTTGATCCAGAAGTACGATGCGATTGCCGCCCAACTCGCCGCCCAGGACCACCGCGACCTCACGCCCGCCGAGCGCCAGCAGATTCGCGAGCGGCTGAGCCGCCTCATCGCCGAGGCCTGGCATACCGAGGAGATCCGTCGCACCCGGCCCACCCCGGTGGATGAAGCCAAGTGGGGCTTTGCAGTGATCGAGCACTCGCTGTGGCAGGCCATTCCCAACCACCTGCGCAAGGTCGACCAGGCCTTGTTCGACGCCACCGGCCAGCGGCTGCCGCTGAGCGCCGCGCCGATCCGCTTCGCCTCATGGATGGGCGGTGACCGTGACGGCAACCCCAACGTCACCGCGCCTGTAACCCGTGAGGTGCTGCTGTTGGCGCGCTGGATGGCGGCTGACCTGTTCCTGCGCGACATCGATGCGCTGGCGGCGGATTTGTCCATGCAGCAGGCCAGCGCCGCGCTGCGTGAAGTGGTCGGTGACAGCGCCGAGCCCTATCGCGCGGTGCTCAAGCAACTGCGCGATCGCCTGCGCGCCACCCGCGCCTGGGCCCATGCCTCCTTGGCCGGGCCACAGCCTGCTTCGGCACAGGTGCTGGGCAACAACCGCGAACTGATCGAGCCCCTCGAGCGATGCCATCAGTCGCTGCATGACTGCGGCATGGGCGTGATCGCCGACGGCCCGCTGCTCGACTGTCTGCGCCGGGCGGTGACCTTTGGCCTGTTCCTGGTGCGCCTTGACGTGCGCCAGGACGCAGCCCGGCACCGCGATGCACTGTCGGAAATCACCGATTACCTGGGGCTGGGACGCTACGCCGACTGGGACGAAGAGCAGCGCATCGCCTTCCTGCAAGTCGAACTGGCCAATCGTCGACCCCTGCTGCCTGGCTATTTCCAGCCTGAGGCGGACACCGCCGAGGTGCTGGCGACCTGTCGCGAGATCGCGGCGGCGCCCGCTGCCTCGCTGGGCTCCTACGTGATTTCCATGGCCGGTGCGGCCTCCGATGTGTTGGCAGTGCAATTGCTGTTGAAGGAAGCCGGACTGACCCGGCCCATGCGCGTGGTGCCGCTGTTCGAGACCCTGGCCGATCTGGACAACGCCGGCCCGGTGATGGAGCGCCTGCTCGGTTTGCCCGGTTATCGCGACACGCTGCACGGTCCGCAGGAAGTGATGATCGGCTATTCCGACTCGGCCAAGGACGCCGGCACCACGGCGGCGGCCTGGGCGCAGTACCGCGCACAGGAAAACCTGGTACGGATCTGTCGTGAACATGAGGTCGAATTGCTGCTGTTCCATGGCCGCGGCGGCACCGTCGGGCGTGGCGGTGGTCCTGCCCACGCGGCGATCCTGTCGCAGCCCCCGGGCTCGGTGGCCGGACGCTTCCGGACCACCGAGCAGGGCGAAATGATCCGCTTCAAGTTCGGCCTGCCGGGCATCGCCGAACAGAACCTCAACCTGTATCTGGCGGCGGTGCTGGAGGCGACCTTGCTGCCGCC
This sequence comes from Pseudomonas boreofloridensis, assembly GCF_030580795.1. Taxonomy (NCBI): domain Bacteria; kingdom Pseudomonadati; phylum Pseudomonadota; class Gammaproteobacteria; order Pseudomonadales; family Pseudomonadaceae; genus Pseudomonas; species Pseudomonas boreofloridensis. The sequence goes on from NZ_JAUQOQ010000005.1 coordinate 178,337, forward strand.
TCCGCCGCCGGAGCCCGCCTGGCGCGAGGTGATGGACCAGATGGCCGCCGACGGCGTGCAGGCCTACCGCGCGGTGGTGCGCGAGAACCCGGATTTCGTCGAGTATTTCCGGCAGTCCACGCCCGAGCAGGAACTGGGACGTCTGCCGTTGGGTAGCCGGCCTGCCAAGCGCCGCGCCGGGGGCATCGAGAGTCTGCGGGCGATCCCGTGGATCTTCGGCTGGACCCAGACACGGCTGATGCTGCCGGCCTGGCTGGGCTGGGAAAGCGCATTGAGCAACGCACTGGCCCGGGGGCAGGGTGACCTGCTGACGCAGATGCGTGCGCAGTGGCCGTTCTTCCGCACGCGTATCGACATGCTGGAGATGGTCTTGGCCAAGGCCGACGCGGAAATCGCCAAAGCCTACGACGAACGTCTGGTGCAACCGCAACTGCTGGCGTTGGGGTCGCATCTGCGCGACCTATTGTCGCAGTCGTGCCAGGTGGTGCTGAGCCTTACCGGTCAGCCGGTGCTACTGGCCCACAGTCCCGAGACCCTGGAATTTATCAGCCTGCGCAATACCTACCTCGACCCGCTGCATCGCCTGCAGGCGGAACTGCTGGCCCGCTCGCGGGTGCGCGAAGCCGCTCTGGATAGCCCATTGGAGCAGGCCCTGCTGGTCACCGTGGCCGGCATTGCGGCGGGTTTGCGCAACACCGGCTGAGGTGCCGAGGCACCGTCGAATGCGCGCAAGCGACGGTGTCCTGCAAGGCGGTGCGGGGTGCGGTTGCGAGGGGCGCAACCCGCACTGAAAAGGGGCGTGGCACGCCGGTCCGTGCCACTTTCGCACGCTTGTCTGGCTGACGGGCGCTGTGTATCTTGAGCAGCCTTTTGACCGATTTTCCGGTCTATCCGATTTTCCGGACTTGGCCCTGAACCGCCGAATCCACTGTTTTGCTATAAAAAAATATGAGGAGCACAAGATGCGCGTAATTCTGCTGGGAGCTCCCGGGGCCGGTAAAGGTACTCAGGCAAAGTTCATCACCGAAAAGTTCGGTATTCCGCAAATCTCCACGGGCGACATGCTGCGTGCCGCGGTCAAGGCCGGTACCCCGCTGGGCCTGGAGTTGAAGAAAGTCATGGATGCCGGTCAACTGGTCTCCGACGAACTCATCATCGGTCTGGTCAAGGAGCGCATTGCTCAGCCAGATTGCAAAAATGGCTGCCTGTTCGATGGCTTCCCACGGACCATCCCGCAGGCTGAAGCCATGGTCGCGGCAGGCGTGGACATCGATGCCGTGGTGGAAATCGCCGTGGACGACGAAGAGATCGTCGGGCGCATGGCCGGTCGCCGCGTTCACCTGGCCTCGGGTCGCACCTACCACATCCAGTACAACCCGCCGAAGGTCGAGGGCAAGGACGACGTCACTGGCGAGGAGCTGATCCAGCGCGACGACGACAAGGAAGAGACCGTGCGTCATCGCCTGTCGGTCTATCACACCCAGACCAAACCGCTGGTGGACTTCTATCAGAAGCTGTCCGCCGCGAATGACGGCAAGCCCAAGTACGCCCATATCGCAGGTGTCGGCTCGGTCGAGTCGATCACCGCCAAGGTACTGCAAGCCCTGAGCTGATCGTCCCTTGCAGTGCACCACGGCCCGCTTGCGGGCCGTAGTCGTTTATACTGCCGGCCTTTTCCCTTTCGCCTTTGGATACACGTTCGATGACCACCCTGCTGGCCCTGGATACCGCCACCGAAGCCTGTTCCGTCGCCCTGCTGCATGACGGCCAGGTGACCAGCCACTACGAGGTGATTCCGCGCCAGCATGCGCAGAAGCTGCTGCCGATGATCAAGCAATTACTGGCTGACGCCGGGGTGGCCCTGAACGCGGTGGACGCCATCGCCTTCGGTCGCGGGCCGGGCGCCTTCACCGGCGTGCGCATCGCCATTGGCGTGGTCCAAGGCCTGGCATTCGCCCTGCAGCGTCCGGTGCTGCCGGTGTCCAACCTGGCGGCGCTGGCCCAGGGCGCATTGCGTCAGCACGGCGTGCAGCAGGTGGCGGCGGCCATCGATGCGCGTATGGACGAGGTGTACTGGGGCTGCTATCAGGCCCAGGGGGACGAAATGCGTCTGCTGGCACCGGAGCGCGTGATTGCCCCTGAACAGGTGGTGTTGCCTCAGGGCGGTCAGTGGTTTGGCGCCGGCACCGGCTGGGGCTACGGCGAGCGACTGGCGGTTCAGGTGGCCAGCCACGACGCCCAGGCCTTGCCCCATGCCCAGGACATCCTCAGCCTCGCCGCGCATGCCTGGGCGCGCGGCGAAGCGGTGGCCGCCGACCAGGCGCAGCCGGTGTATCTGCGCGACAACGTGGCCACACCAAAGGCGCGCTGAGTGCAGTTCGTCGGCTATTGCGGTTCGAGATAAACATTTGGCAAAAACTGTGGTCCAGTTATCACGGCCGCGTTGGTGATGGATGCCGGATGCTGCTAGATTGCCATTACTGTTTCTGAGTATGCCCTCATGCGCATCGACGGATTCTCCTCACAGCCGTACCCGGTCAAGCGCCCCCCGCGCAAGGGACCGGTGCGCGACGAGTCGATCGAAGACGCGCAGCTCGTCGAGGACGACGATGAAGCGGTGCAGGTCGCCCGCGCCCAGCGCCGCAGCGCCGGCCTGCCGGCCCGTCAACAGGACATGATCTTCCCTCGGGCGCGTGATCGTCGCACCGCGACCGCCTTGGCCAGCTACCTGAGCACCGCTGGCTTCAGCGACTGGGAGTTGGAAGTGCTGGGGCTTGACCTGTACATTTGAGCGATGAGCCCATCGCCACCGCCTTACCACCTCGGATGCCCGTCCTGGAGCGAAAACGCCTGGCGCGAGTACCTCTATCCCGTCGATTCGCGATCACCGCAGTTCCTGGGGCTGTACTGCCAGGTGTTCAACGCCGTCGAGGGTAACACCACCTTCTATGCCCGCCCTGCACCCGCCACGGTCGAGCGCTGGGCGCAGTCGATGCCTGCAGGCTTCCGCTTCACCGCCAAGTTTCCCCGCGAGGTCAGCCACTGCGACGATCTGCGTCAGCAACTGGACTCGGCCGCCGACTTCACTCGCCTGTTGGCGCCGCTGGGCGAACGGGTATCGCCTTACTGGCTGCAACTGCCGGCATCCTTCGGGCCGGGACGTCTGGCCGAACTGAGCCAGTTCCTCGACGACATCGGCGTGCCCGTGGCGGTGGAGGTGCGCAACGATGCGTTTTTCGCCCGAGGCGACGAAGAACGGCTGCTTAACCGGCTGTTGCACGCGCGCGGGGTGGAGCGTATCTGCCTGGATTCGCGGGCATTGTTCAGTTGCACGTCGCGCTCGCCCGAGGTGCTGCACGCGCAGTCGAAGAAACCCAAGGTGCCGCCTCGGCCCGCAGCGTTCAGTCAGCATCCGCAGGTGCGCTTCATTGGTCATCCCGAACTGGACGCCAACGATCCATTCCTCACGCCTTGGGTGGACAAGATCGCCGAATGGATCGAGCAAGGGCGCTGCCCGTACATGTTCCTGCACACCGCCGACAACCGCCTGGCCGCCGCCCTGGCGCAGCGTTTTCACCAGCGTTTGATGACGCGCCTGCCGGGCCTGGCCGCATTACCGGAATTGCCTCGTGCGCCTGAGGTCGAACAACTGGGACTGCTCTGACACCCCCTTTGACCCTCCCGGAGACGTGATCATGGATGTGCAAATCCTGCGAGCCGAAGCCTTCAAGGCGCTGCACGCGCGCGATGGTGCTTTCGTCATCGCCAATCCCTGGGATGCGGGCTCGGCACGGATGCTGGCGGCGCTCGGCTTCGAGGCCCTGGCCACCACCAGTGCGGGGCTGGCCTTCAGCCTGGGACGGCCGGATGCCGAAGGTGCCCTAGGCCTGGACGAAGTGCTCGACAACGCCAGGGGTATTGTCGACGCCACCGCGTTGCCCGTCTCCGCCGACCTGGAGAACGGCTTCGGCGACGCGCCGCAGGACTGCGCCAACGCCATTCTGCGCGCCGCTGAAGTGGGCCTGGTGGGCGCTTCGATCGAAGACGCCAGCGGCCGGGACGAGGCGCCGATCTACGAGTTCGCTCTGTCGTTGGAACGGGTGCGCGCGGCGGTCCAGGCCGCGCGCAGCTTGCCGTTTGCTTTCACGCTATGTGCCCGCGCCGAGAACCTGCTGCACGGGCGCATGGACCTCGATGACACCATTGGCCGTCTGCAGGCGTACGCCGAGGCCGGGGCCGATGTGGTGTACGCACCGGGACTGCGCAGCGTCGAGGAAATTCGTGCGGTGGTGCAGGCAGTGGCGCCGACGCCGGTGAACGTACTCATGGGGCTGGCGGGAGTACCGCTGGGCGTCAATCAGTTGCAGGACCTGGGCGTGCGTCGCATCAGCGTCGGTTCGTCGCTGGCGCGTGCGGCGCTGGGCGCCTTCCAGCGGGCGGCGCTGGAGATTCGTGATCAGGGCACGTTCAGCTACGCCGACCAGGCGATGCCGTTCGACGCGCTCAACGACTTGCTGCGCCGCTGACTCGCGTGCGTCTGATCGCGCTGCTGCTCGGCGCCCTGTTGCTGGTCGGCGCGCAGGCTTGGTATCTAGGCTGGCGGCCACCGGCGCCGTGGAATCCCTGGGCGCCGCTGGATGTGCGGCAGCCGCCGAACCTGCTGACCGCCTGGAAACTCTCGCGTCTGCGCGATGACCCGGCGCTTTGCCGTCAAGCGCTGGAAACCTCTGCGCTGCGTTATCGGGCGCAGGCCGACAGCCCGGCCTCAGCCGATTGTCCTTTGCGCAATGTCTGGCGTGTGGAAAGCGGTGAGGCACGCTTGAGCAGCAGTTTCATCGCCAGTTGCCCGCTGGCAGTGGCCTATGCGCTGTTCGAGATCCACGGTCTGCAGCCGGCCGCGCAGCGGGTGTTCGGGCAGCCGGTCACGCAGGTGGACCACCTGGGTAGTTTCGCTTGCCGCAATGTGTACCACCGGGCACAAGGAAGGCTCAGTCAGCACGCCACGGCAAACGCCCTGGACATCAGCGGCTTTCGTTTGAGAGATGGCCAGCGCATCGTGCTGGCGCGCGACTGGCAAGCGGGCGGAGCCAAGGCGCAGTTTCTGCGCGAGGTGCGCGATGCGGCGTGCGCCAGGTTCAGTGGCGTACTAGGGCCGGACTACAACGCCGCCCACGCCAATCACTTCCATGTGGACATGGGACGCTGGCAGGTCTGTCGCTGATTCAGGCGTAGGCGCGCACGTTATTCAGCACCACCGGTCGCGCCCAGTGGGTATCGAATTCCAGCGCGTTCTGCTGCTGGGCCAGGGTGGACGCGTCGAAGGGTTCTGCTGCGGGCTCGAGCAACTGCGGCTCCAGCTCGGCGATCGGCAGGTGCAGCGGGCGCGGTGAGGGCGCAGGGCCTGGGGCGGGAAGGGGATGGCCCTGGCTCATCACCCGTGGCCGCAGCCAACTGCCGTCGAGGTCGAGCTGGCGCTGCTGCTCGATCAGTTCGCTGGCGCTGAACGGCTCCGGCGCAGGCGGCAGCAGGTTGGCCTCCAGCTCCGCCTTGGGCAGGAACAGCGGCTCGGGCGGACGCACTTCGTGCTCTTGCACGGGCAGCGCACGCTGGATTTCGATCAAGGCCAAGGCCTTGGCACCGCCCAGGGGTTCGCCGCTATCGTGGTCGTACTGGCGGGTCAGCGCCTGGCTGAAGCTGTCCTGCTCTTCCTCGGAGCGCTCGGCCACGGCGCGGGCGAAGAAGTCCTGCCACAGGTGGCTGACGCCGCCCAGGGCTTGGGAATTCTGCCGACCGTAGTTGCCGACAGGCGACAAGTAGGTCAAACCGATGGGAAGAGTTTCTGACATGGCGAGTCGCGCGCGTTGTGCTCTGGCAGAATAGCGGATAGAGCTTCTATCGGCCGTGGCCGGGTTTTCATTAATTGTTTCGAGTGCAGGTGGCATGGCAGAGCAAGCGCAGGGCGCAGGTATCAGGGTCGAGGCAATGTCGGCGCCGTTTCACAGTCAGGCGCAGGCGTGGTCGCAGCGCCTGGGCCTGCCGTTGGTGGATGACGCGGCGGCGTTCGCCCTGCAGGTCGGTGCCGAGGGGCTGCAGTTGCAGCAATTAGGGCCGCAGGCACCGGGCGCGGTGCGCGTGGACTTCGTCGACGGTCAGGCAGCCCACCGCCGGCTGTTCGGCGGTGGCAGCGGGCAGATGATCGCCAAGGCGGTGGGCATCGCTCAGGGTGTGCGGCCGCGGGTGCTGGATGCCACGGCCGGTTTGGGCAAGGATGCCTTCGTGCTGGCCAGCCTGGGCTGCCAGATGACGCTGATCGAGCGCCAGCCGCTGATCGCAGCATTGCTCGAAGATGGTCTGGCACGAGGGCGTTCGGACGCTGAAGTGGCGTCGATCATCGAACGCATGCACCTGCTGACGGGTAACGCCATCGCGCACATGGGCGGATGGCAGGGCGAGGCGCCGCAGGTGATCTACCTCGACCCGATGTTCCCTCATCGTGACAAGAGCGCCTTGGTGAAGAAGGAAATGCGCGTGTTCCGTCCCTTGGTCGGCGACGACCTGGACGCTCCGGCGCTGCTCGAAGCGGCCCTTGCACTGGCGAGCCATCGCGTAGTGGTCAAGCGTCCGCGCAAGGCGCCGATCATCGACGGACCCAAGCCGAGTCACAGCCTGGAAGGCAAGTCCAGCCGCTATGACATCTACCCCAAGAAGGCGCTCAAGCCTCAGGCTTGATTCGACCGTGAAGCAGGGCGCGAACCGTTCAGGGCTCGCGCCGATACGCACGCATGAACAGCGCCACCACCTCGCGCAGATGCACCTCGGCCTCTTCGCCGGCCAAGGGCGGCGCGCAACCGAGCAGCAAGCGGTAGTCCGGCGCCCCCTTGACCAGGCAGAAGAAGTGCTCCGCCGCCCTGTCGGGGCGGTCGATGGCCAGCATCGACCGTGCATCGACCTCCCGCAGCAACCCTTCCATGCCAGCCAGTACCCGCCTGGGCCCTGCCTCGTAGAAAAACTGCCCCAGTCGAGGGTCTTGGTTACCCAAGGCCATGATCAGCCGTGTCAGCTTGACCGATTCGTCATTACTGATCAGCGCCTGGAAACCACGGGCTATGCTCAGCAAGACGTCTTCGAGGGAGGCGCCCTCAGGCAGCTCGAAGATCAGGTCAGGCAGTTGCGTCTGGCAAGTCGCCATGACCGCCGTGCCGAACAGCGTCTGTTTGTCGTTGAAGTGGCTGTAGACCGTGAGTTTTGAAACACCTGCCGCCGCAGCGACCGCATCCATGCTGGTGTTGGCGTAGCCAAGGCTGAGGAACAGCGACTTGGCGGCTTCGAGGATGGCGTCGCGCTTGGCGAGATCCTTGGGCCGGCCAGGGCCTGTGGGTGCGTCGATGGGCATTGCAGTCCTTGTTTGTCCGAGGTGGCGCTCATCTTACCGGGTCATGCGGTCAATACGATTTTTCTCTAGGGCAACGGCTTCCCCGGTTCGGTTCCCTGACTTAATATACCCGCCAGTTCAATTATTAGAAGCGTCCCCTGCCAGGAAGGTCCGTCATCATGTTGCGTCACGCCTCGCCTCTGTTGTCGCTCGCTTGTGTCCTGCTGCTCACTGCCTGTGGCGCGGAGGTCGCGACGCCCGTCGCCCCGCGTCCGGCGCTGGTGATTCAGCCCCAGCCTGCCGTTGCCGCTGCCGACAGCTACCCAGGAGAAGTGCGCGCCCGCTTCGAACCGGCGCTGGCGTTTCGCATTGCCGGCAAGGTGAGCAAGCGCCTGGTGGAGGAGGGGCAACGGGTCAAGGCCGACCAGCCACTGGCTGAGCTGGACCCGCAAGACGTGCGCCTGCAACTGGATGCGAGCCGTGCCCAGTTGGCAGCGGCCGAGGCCAACCTGGCGCTGGTCCGTGCCGAGCGCGATCGCTATCAGCGCCTGATCGACCGGCAGATGGTCAGCCGCTCCCAGTACGACAACGCCGAGAACCTCTACCGGGCCGGGCTCGCTCGCCTGAAGCAGGCCAAGGCCGAGGTCGAGGTGGCCGGTAACCAGGCCGCCTACGCAGTGCTGCGTGCGCCGCAGGACGGGGTGATCGCCCAGCGTCTGGTCGAGGTCGGCCAGGTGGTGGCGCCGGGGCAGACGGTCTTCACCCTGGCTGCCGATGGCGAGCGGGAAGTGGCCATCGGCTTGCCGGAGCAGCAGTTCGCCCGTTTCGCCGTCGGCCAGCCGGTCAGCGTCGAGCTGTGGTCGCAGCCCGGCCAACGCTTCGTTGGCCGCATTCGCGAGCTGTCGCCAGCGGCCGATCCACGCTCGCGTACATTCGCCGCGCGGGTGGCGTTCGCCTCCACCTCGATCCCCGCGCAGTTGGGGCAGAGCGCCAAGGTGTACATCGCCGGAGCCGAGCGCTCGCCGCTGTCGGTGCCGCTCTCGGCCGTCACTGCCGAACAGGGGCAGGCCTATGTCTGGCGGGTCGGTCGCGACCATCGGGTGCAACGCGCGCCGGTGCGCATCGGGCCTTATGGCGCCGAGAGCGTGCCGGTGCTGGCCGGGCTCGACGCGGGTGACTGGGTGGTTGCCGCCGGCGGTCATGTGTTGCGCGAGGGCCAGGAGGTAAGGCCGGTGGATCGCAGCAACCGAGGGGTAGACCTGGCGGCCAAGGAGTAAGTCGCGATGGGGTTCAATCTTTCCGCCTGGGCGTTGCGCAATCGCCAGATCGTCCTGTTCCTGATGATTCTGCTCGCAGCCATCGGTGCTGTGTCCTACACCAAGCTGGGACAGAGCGAGGATCCGCCCTTCACCTTCAAGGCCATGGTCATTCGCACCCTCTGGCCGGGCGCTACCGCCGAAGAAGTGGCCCGACAGGTCACCGAGCGCATCGAGAAGAAGCTGATGGAGACCGGCGAGTACGACAAAATCATCTCGTCCTCGCGCCCCGGTGAATCCCAGGTCACCTTCATGGCCCGTGACTCGCTGCATTCGGCCGACATCCCGGCGCTGTGGTATCAGGTCCGCAAGAAGATCGCGGACATCCGCCACACCTTGCCGCCCGAGGTTCAGGGACCGTTCTTCAACGACGAGTTCGGTACCACCTTCGGCAACATCTATGCGCTCAGTGGCGAGGGCTTCGACTACGCCGTGCTCAAGGACTATGCCGATCGCATCCAGATCCAGTTGCAGCGGGTCAAGGACGTGGGCAAGGTCGAATTGCTCGGCTTGCAGGACGAAAAGATCTGGATCGAGCTGTCCAACACCAAGCTGGCCACTCTGGGCCTGTCGCTGGCTGCCGTGCAACAGGCACTTCAGGAGCAGAACGCGGTGAGCACCGCAGGCTTCTTCGAAACGCCCAGCGAGCGTCTGCAACTGCGGGTCAGCGGGCGCTTCGACAGTGTCGAGCAGATCCGCCAGTTCCCCCTGCGGGTGGGCGAGCGCACGCTGCGCATCGGCGACGTGGCCGACGTGCACCGGGGGTTCAACGACCCGCCCGCACCGCGCATGCGCTTCATGGGCGAGAATGCCATCGGCCTGGCGGTATCGATGAAGGACGGCGGCGACATTTTGGTGCTGGGCAAGGCGTTGCAGGCCGAGTTCACCCGGCTGGCGCAGAACCTGCCGCTGGGCATGGAGTTGCGCAAGGTCTCGGACCAGCCCGCAGCGGTCAAGGCCGGGGTCGGCGAATTCGTCCAAGTGCTGGTCGAGGCGTTGGTCATCGTCCTGCTGGTCAGCTTCTTCTCCCTGGGCCTGCGCACCGGCCTGGTGGTGGCACTGGCCATTCCGCTGGTGCTGGCGATGACCTTCGCCACCATGCACTACCTCGGCATCGGCTTGCACAAGATATCCCTGGGCGCGCTGGTGCTGGCCTTGGGCCTGCTGGTGGATGACGCGATCATCGCGGTGGAGATGATGGCGATCAAGATGGAGCAGGGCTTCGACCGGCTTAAGGCGGCCAGCTACGCGTGGTCCAGCACAGCCTTCCCGATGCTCACCGGCACCCTGATCACCGCAGCGGGGTTCTTGCCCATCGCCACCGCAGCCTCGAGCACCGGCGAGTACACCCGCTCGATCTTCCAGGTCGTGACCATCGCACTGCTGACTTCATGGATCGTCGCCGTGCTGTTCGTGCCCTACCTGGGTGACCGGCTGCTGCCGGACCTGGCCAAGCGGCATGCCGCACGGGGCGCTCAGCACGGTCCCGACCCCTACGCCACACCGTTCTATCGGCGCGTACGGGCGGTGGTGCAGTGGTGCGTACGCCGGCGCAAGACGGTGATCCTGCTGACCCTGGCGGCGTTCGTCGGCAGCCTGCTGTTGTTCCGCTTCGTGCCGCAGCAGTTCTTCCCGGCCTCCGCGCGCCCGGAACTGATGATCGACCTGAAGCTGGCCGAAGGCGCTTCGCTGGCCAACACCACCGAACAGGTCGAGCGCCTGGAGGCACTGCTCAAGCAGCAGCCGGGCATCGACAACTACGTGGCCTACGTCGGTACCGGCTCGCCGCGCTACTACCTGCCGCTGGACCAGCAATTGCCGGCCACCAGCTTTGCCCAGTTCGTGGTGCTGGCCAAGTCGCTCGAGGACCGCGAGGTGCTGCGCCGCTGGGCCATCGCCACGCTCGACGACGAGTTCCCGCAGTTGCGCTGGCGCGTCACGCGGCTGGAGAACGGCCCGCCGGTGGGCTACCCGGTGCAGTTCCGGGTGACCGGCGAGCACATCGACCAGGTGCGCGCCCTGGCCCGCGAAGTGGCGGCCAAGGTGCGCGACAACCCGCACCTGGTCAACGTGCACCTGGACTGGGAGGAGCCGAGCAAAGCGGTGTTCCTGGCGATCGACCAGGACCGCGCCCGCGCCCTGGGCGTGAGCACCGCGCAGTTGTCCAGCTTCCTGCAGAGTGCCTTGAGCGGCAGCACGGTGAGCCAGTACCGCGAAGACAACGAACTGATCGAGATCCTGGTGCGCGGCACCGCCGAGACGCGTCGCGATCTGGGTAGCCTGTCCAGCCTCGCGGTGCCCACCGACAACGGCCGCAGCGTGGCGCTGTCACAGATCGCCACCTTGGAATATGGCTTCGAAGAGGGCGTGATCTGGCACCGCAATCGCCTGCCGACGGTCACCGTGCGCGGTGACATCTATGGTAAGGAGCAGCCCGACAGCCTGGTCCGGCAGATTCTGCCGACCTTGCAGTCAGTACGTGAGCACCTGCCGGACGGCTACCTGCTGGAGGTCGGCGGTACGGTCGAGGACGCCGAGCGCGGCCAGCGTTCGGTGAATGCCGGCATGCCGTTGTTCATCGTGGTGGTGCTGACCCTGCTGATGGTCCAGCTGCGCAGTTTCTCGCGTACGCTGATGGTGTTCCTCACCGCGCCCTTGGGGCTGATCGGCGTGACCCTGTTCCTGCTGGTGTTCCGCCAGCCGTTCGGTTTCGTGGCGATGCTCGGCACCATCGCGCTGGCCGGCATGATCATGCGCAACTCGGTGATCCTGGTGGACCAGATCGAGCAGGACATCGCTGCCGGCCTGGACCGCTGGCAGGCGATCATCGAGGCCACCGTACGTCGGTTCCGGCCCATCGTGCTGACGGCGCTGGCAGCGGTGCTGGCGATGATCCCGCTGTCGCGCAGCGTGTTCTACGGGCCGATGGCCGTGGCGATCATGGGCGGGCTGATCGTCGCCACGGCGCTGACGTTGCTGTTCCTGCCGGCGTTGTATGCCGCGTGGTTCAGGGTCAAGAAAGGCGACTGAGCGTGATGCCGCTTGAAGGGGATCGATGCAGTCGGCTCACACCGCCGCGATCTCATCGGCGGTCAGCAGTCTGAAAGCACCAGGCGCCAGGTCCGGGTCCAGCGTGATCGGGCCCATGCGCTCTCGGTGCAGGGCGATCACCTTGTTGTCGAAGTGGCCGAACATGCGCTTGACCTGGTGATAGCGCCCTTCGACGATCGCCAGTCGTGCGTTGCGCGGGCCGAGGATCTCGAGCTGGGCGGGCAGGGTGGTGAGGTCTTCGAACGCGAAGTACAGGCCGGCGCGGAAAGTCTCGATGTAGTGCGCGCCGATCTCGTCTTCGGTCTGCACGTGGTAGACCTTGGGCAGCTTGGTCTGCGGTTGGGTCAGGCGTCGCGACCACTGCCCGTCGTTGGTCAACAGCATCAGGCCGGTGGTGTTGTAGTCCAGGCGCCCGGCGATGTGCAGGTCGTCACGCAGTGGCGGGGGCAGTAACTCCAGCACGGTGGGGTGTTGCGGATCGCGTGTGGCGCTGACGCACCCGGCGGGCTTGTTGAGCATCAGGTAACGCGCTGCGCGTCCCGCCTGCAAGACCTGCTCGGCCACTTCGACCTGGCTGAATTCGCGCACTTCATGGCGCGGATCGGTGACCGTCAGGCCGTCCACGCGCACGCTGCGTTGCGCCAGCAGGACACGCACCTGTTGGCGGTTGTACTGGGGAAAGTTGGCCAGAAACCGGTCCACGCGCATGGCGGGCGCTCAGTCGTGTTGCCGCGTGGCCGCGGCCTTGAGTTGCTCATCCACCGCGGCGCAGCGCGGGCACAGGCAGGATCGGTTGCGCAGCTCGGCGGGCAGGGCTTGGAGCAGCGCAGGATCGATGCTGACGCTGTAGCACCAGCAGGCCTGGGTGGCGCTGCGGGGGTCGGCCAGTGCGCACTGGTTGGCGGCGCCACAGGCGGGGCAGCGTTGAGGGTCGTGCATGAGCGGGTCCGCAAAGTCATGTCTGGGGGCAGGCAGGCGCGCAGTATAGCGGCTACAGGCCGTGCCTCGCAGTGGCGTCATGCTTCAGGGGCTGGCTCGCAGGCCGGACGGTTGCTCCAGGTCGGCCAGCGGATGTGCGCCCTCCCACACGGGGCTGAAGTGCGCCTGGACGACCGCCCCCGGCACCTGGCCGACGTCCGGCCAATGCCAGCGCGGCTGCTGGTCCTTGTCGATCAAGCGCGCGCGCACGCCTTCGCTGAATTCCGGGTGCCGGCAGCAGTTCAGGCTCATGGCGTACTCCATCTGGAACACCTGGGCCAGCGACAAGGTGCGGGCGCGCCGCAGTTGCTCCCAGAGCAGATGGCCGGTCAACGGGCAGCCCTGCTGCACGCGTTCGCCCGCGGCAGCCAGCAGCGGATCGGCGTGGCCTTGCAAGCCGCACACTGCACGCCAGGCCGCCACCGGATCGCAGACATCGAGCAAGGCGTCGATCTGCGCCCGACGCGGCAACCACTGCGGCTCGGGCAGCTCGGCGCGGGCCCGGTGCTGCTCGGCCCGCAGCAGGCTGCACAGCTGCAGTTCGGTCTGTTCCTGCCAGTTCAGTTGCAGCAACTCATCGATCAGCGCGTCCTGCTGCCCTTCGCCGAGAAAGCGGTCGGCCAGGCCCAGGTCGAGGGCGTCGCGGGCGTTGATCGGCGAGCCGGTCAGGCCCAGAAACAGTCCCAGCTTGCCCGGCAGTCGACTGAGGAACCCACTGGCCCCGACATCCGGGTACAGGCCAATGCTCACCTCCGGCATCGCCAGGCGCGTACTGGGCGTGACGATGCGCAGGTTGGCGCCCTGCAACAGGCCCATGCCGCCCCCCAGCACATGGCCGTGCCCCCAGCACAGCAACGGCTTGGGGTAGGTGTGCAGCAGATGATCGAGACGGTACTCGCGTTCAAAGAAGGTCGCGGCCAGCGGCGGCACGCCGCCGGGCGATTCGCGGCAGGCCTGGGCCAGGGCGCGGACGTCGCCGCCGGCACAGAAGGCCTTGGCACCGTTGCCGCGCAGCAGCACGCAGACCACCCCCGGATCGTTCGCCCACTCGCGCAGGCGCGTGTCGAGCGCCTCGATCATGGGCAGGGTGAGGGCGTTGAGGGTCTTGGCGGCATCCAGTGTGGCGATGCCGAGACGGGCGCCGTCGGCGCCGGTGAGTAGCTCGCAGTGAATCGACATGAACCACCTCGCGCGAATCGTCGCTCAAGTATGGCTGGCCTGGCCGATCCTGCTGGTCATCGGTCGGAGCGATTGACAAGCCGGCACCGCTTTCCTAGTGTCGCGCCTCACCGATTCAGGATGGCACCATGACCGACGACGATCGCATCAAGCTCGAACCCAGCTGGAAGGCTGCGCTGCGCGCCGAGTTCGACAAGCCCTACATGCGTCAGTTGCGCGAATTTCTGCGCGGCGAATACGCTGCCGGCAAGCAGATATATCCGCCCGGTCCGCTGATCTTCAATGCCCTCAACAGCACGCCGCTGGAGCAGGTCAAGGTGGTGATCCTCGGCCAGGACCCTTATCACGGCCCCGGCCAGGCCCATGGCCTGTGCTTCTCGGTGCAGCCCGGGGTGCCGACGCCGCCGTCGCTGGTGAACATCTACAAGGAACTGCAACGCGACCTGAATCTGCCGATCCCCACGCATGGCTACCTGCAAAGCTGGGCCGAACAGGGCGTGCTGCTGCTCAACACCACCATGACCGTCGAGCGCGCCAACGCTGCCTCGCACGCCAAGAAGGGCTGGGAGCACTTTACCGACCGCATCATCGAGGTGGTCAGCGAGCAGTGCGAAAGCGTGGTGTTCCTGCTCTGGGGCTCGCACGCGCAGAGCAAGCAGAAGCTGATCGACGGCACCCGTCACCTGGTGCTCAAGTCGGTGCACCCTTCGCCGCTGTCGGCGTACCGCGGCTTCTTCGGCTGCGGGCATTTCAGCCGCGCCAACAGCTTCCTCGAGCAGCGCGGGTTGACGCCCATCGACTGGGCCTTGCCGCCGCTGTGAGGCGCGCGGGGCTCACCCGCGTCTGCGCACCCAGTAACGGAACATCGGCTCCGCCAGGAACAGGACGAACAGCAAACGCATCACCTGCAGTGCAGTCACCAACGGCACCGACAACTGCAAGGTCTCTGCGGTCAGGCTCATCTCGGCGATGCCGCCAGGCATCATGCCCAAGGTCAGCGAACGCAGGTCCAAGTGGCTGAACAGGCTCAGCACCCAGGCCGCGCCACCGGCGATCAGCATGCACAAGGCCGTGGCCATCAGGGTGCGGACAAGGAAGGCTGGGGCGCGACGGAAGAAGGCCCGGTTGAAATGGCAGGCCAGGCCGCTGCCGATCAGCCACTGGCCGATCTGACTGGCCCCATTGGGCAGACCGATGCGCAGATCGCCCGCCAGGCTGATGCTGGCGGCCACCAGCAACGGGCCGAACAACCAGGGGTTGGGCTGGCGCAGACGCTGCCAGAGCAACGCCACGCCGATGCTCAGCGGCGCGATCAGCGCCAACCAGCCCCAACTGACGCTGCCGGCGTGATCGAGCGCCACACCGTTACCCAGCAGCAGCTTGAACAGTGCCGGCACGCACAGCACCACGGCCAGCACCCGCAGGCTCTGGGCGGCGGCCACCTGGCTGAGCAGCGCGCCATTGCGCGCACCGAGGTTGACCATCTCGCCCGAGCCGCCGGGCATGCTGGCGAAGAATGCCGTGGCGCGGTCTTCGCCGGCGCGGCGCAGCAGCCAGACGCCGAACACGCTGGACAGGGTGGTCAGCAGGGCGCCGAAAAAGATCAGGCCGAAATGGCCAGCGACCTGCTCGATCACCTCAGGGGTGAAGTGCAGGCCGATGCCGATACCAATGACCCATTGTCCGCATTTGCGGCCGTTGGGAATTTCCGACAGTTGCCAGGGTGTCAGGCAGCGCACGGCGATGATCGCCAGTAGCGAGCCGACCATCCACGGCAAAGGCCAGCCGACCTGACTGGCGATGAAACCGCCCGTCAGGCCGACCAGCCCGGTTGCCCAGAACAGCGGCAACGACCGCTCAGGCATCGGCCATGGCTCGGCGTTGCAGGCTGCGGCGGCGCCAGATACGCAACAGCGGCAGGCTCATCATGCACAGGGTCAATGCCCACACGCCCAGGCTGATCGGGCTCGACCAGAGAATGCCCAGTTCACCGTTGGAGATCGACAGCGCCCGGCGCAGGTTCTGCTCCATCAAGCCGCCGAGGATGAAGCCCAACAGGATCGGCGACAGTGGGAAATCGAGCTTGCGCAGGATGTAGCCCATGATGCCGATGCCGACCATCAGGAACAGGTCGAAGGTGGTGGCATGCACGGCGTACACGCCAATCGCGGTGATGATCGCGATCACCGGCACCAGCGCCCAGTTCGGCACGGCGAGGATACGGGTGAAGATGCGGATCATCGGGATGTTCAGGATCACCAGCATGATGTTGGCGATGAACAGCGAGGCAATCAGGCCCCAGACGATGTCCGGCTGCTGCTCGAACAGCATCGGACCTGGCGTGATGTTGTACAGGGTCAGCGCACCGATCATCACGGCAGTAGTGCCCGAGCCTGGCACGCCGAGGGTCAGCATGGGCACCAGCGCGCCGCAGCACGAGGCGCCGATGGCGGTTTCGGGTGCGGCCAGGCCACGGGCGTCGCCTTTGCCGAATTTGCCGCTGGTGCCAGCGATGCGTTTCTCGGTCATGTAGGCCACGGCACTGGCCAGGGTCGCGCCGGCGCCGGGCAACACGCCCATGATGAAGCCCAGCAGACCACAGCGAATGTTCACCACGAACACCGAGGCCGCTTCCTTCATGTTGAACAGCATGCGTCCGGTGGCCTTGACCGCTTCGTGGCCATGGTGGGTCTTTTCCAGCAGCAGAAGAATTTCGCTGATGGAGAACAGGCCCAGCACCAGCACCACGAACTGGATGCCATCGGCCAGGTGCACGCTGTCGCCGGTGAAGCGGTACACACCACTGTTGGCATCGATACCGACCGCTGAGAGGAACAGGCCGATCAACGCGGCGATGAAGGTCTTCAACGGCTTGTCACCGGCCATCCCGCCCAGGCAGACGATGGCGAACACCATCAGCACGAAGTACTCCGCCGGTCCGAAGGCGATCGCCCATTTCGCCAGCAGCGGTGCGAACAGCACCATGCCGCAGGTGGCGATGAAGGCGCCGATGAACGAACTCCAGGCCGACAGCGACAAGGCCACACCGGCCAGGCCTTGGCGTGCCATGGGATAGCCGTCGAGGGTGGTCATCACGGTAGAGGCTTCGCCGGGGATGTTCAGCAGGATCGAGCTGATCCGTCCACCGTATTCGCAGCCCAGGTATACCGCCGCCAGCAGGATCAGAGCCGATTCCGGCGGCAGACCGAGGGCGAAGGCGATGGGGATCAGCAGGGCCACGCCGTTGATCGGGCCCAGGCCCGGCAGCAGGCCGACCACTGTACCGATCAGCGTGCCGCACAAGGCCGTGACCAGATTGTACGGGCTCAGCGCGACGCCGAAGCCCTGGCCCAGGTAGCTCAAAGTATCCATGTGTCAGTTCTCCAGTACGCTCAGCAGACCCAGGGGCAGGGGCACGTCCATCATCCGGTCGAACAGCCAGTACAGCAGTAGGCTCATGGCGACCACCACCACGGCGCTGTGCAGCCAACTGCCACCGTACAGGCGCGCCATGGGCACGCCGACGAGCACGGCGCTGAGGATGAAGCCGAGCGATTCGAAGGTTGCGGCGAACAGGATCAGCAGGCCGATGCAGGCGACGATCTTGGTCAGGGTTTCGCGATCCAGGGCCGGTTCATCGTCCTTGCGCACGATGGGCGTGGGGCGGATGGCCAGGTACAACAGGCCAAGCCCCATCAGACCGAGCATCAGCAGCGGGTAGGCCCGTGGGCCGACAGGTTCGTAGGAGAAAGCGGCCTGATAGGGCCAGGCCATCACGGCCAGGGCCGCGCAGACCGCGAGCATGGCCAGGGCGAAGAGGCGTTGCAGGATCATTGCTGAGTCCTCAGTGAACGCGGAGCCTGTGGCCGCAGCGAAGGATCGCCGCGGCCACAGGAAGCGCTGAAAGGTCGTGGTGGCTTACTGGATCAGGCCGAATTCCTTGGCCAGTGTCTTGTAGTCGGCCACTTGCTTCTTGACGTAGGCGTCCAGCTCTTCGCCGGTCATGGCGAAGGGGAACAGTTCGCGCTGGTCACGCAGCTTGGCGAAGTCTTCCGAGGCCAGCAGCTTGTCGAACGACGCTTTCCACCAGTCGTATTCTTCATCGGTCACCTTCGGCCCGAGGTAGAAGCCGCGCACCACCGGCCAGACGATGTCGTAGCCCTGTTCACGGGCAGTCGGAATGTCTTTCATCTCCGGCTCGTCCAGGCGGTTTTCCGAGAACACCGCGAGGATGCGCATGTTGCCGCTCTGGATGTGCGGCATGGAGTCGGAAATGTCGGTGGAACCGACCTGGATATGGCCGCCGAGCAGGGCGGTGGCGATCTCGCCGCCGCCTTCCAGGGCCACGTAACGCAGGTCGCGCGGGTTGATGCCGGCAGCCTTGGCGATCAGCGCGGTCTGCATCCAGTCCTGGCTACCGACCGTGCCACCGGAGCCGATCACCACGCTGCCTGGGTCCTTCTTCAGTGCTTTGACCAGGTCATCCAAGGTCTTGTAGGGCGAATCGCTCTTGACCGCGATGGCGCCGTAGCTGGTGCCGACGGCGGCCAGCCATTTCACGGCGTTCTCGTCGAAGCGGCCGAACTTGCCCTGGGCCAGGTTCAACAACGAGCCACTGGACCAGGCCACCAGGGTACCGGCATCCGCCGGGCGCTGGGCGACCACGGCGTTGTAAGCCACTGCGCCGACGCCGCCGGGCATGTAGGTCACGCGCATGGGCTTGCTGAGGATCTTCTCCTGCACCAGAGCGCTTTGCGCCAGTTTGCAGGTCAGGTCGAAGCCGCCACCGGGCGAGGCCGGGGCGATGCATTCCGGGCGTTTGGGTTCGGCGGCCAGGGCGTTGCCCGCCAGCAGCAGGCAACCGGTGGCCAGGACGAGTCGGCGCAGTGAAGGGGTCATGATAGGTCTCCGTGAACGTTGTTGTTATGGGGTGTCACAGGGTCAGGCGTGTGCTGATCGGCAGGCGCACTTCATCGCCAACGGTCAGGTCGCGGTGCTTGCAGAGGAATGCTGAGGGCTGTGTTCGAGCGGGCGCGCGGGGCGAGCCTCGGGGTGCGACCGGACAGGAACCGGTTGGGATGCAGAGACGGCATCGTTGTCTGACTCCGTTTATTGTTCTTATTCGTTGCACCTTGATGGTGCTTTATTGGGCGCGTGGAGCGACCTTGGGGCGATGCTAGGTAACGAACCTTTCGCCAACCTTTCAGCGTGAAAGGTTTGTGACCCAGGGGCTTCACAGGCCCGGCGACAGCGGTACACTCCGGGCCACTGTCCAATCCGAGCAGGAATAAACCGATGCGTGTGCTGCTGGTCGAAGATCACCTGCCGCTGGCCGACAGCGTGGCCCAGGCGCTCAAGAGTCACGGCCTGACCGTGGACGTGCTGCATGACGGCGTGGCGGCTGACCTGGCCTTGGCCAGCGAGGATTACGCCGTGGCCGTACTCGATGTCGGCCTGCCGCGCCTGGACGGCTTCGAGGTGCTGGCGCGCCTGCGCGCCCGTGGCAAGACCCTGCCGGTGTTGATGCTGACCGCACGCAGCGATGTCAAGGATCGGGTCCATGGCTTGAACCTGGGGGCCGACGATTACCTGGCCAAACCGTTCGAACTGACCGAGCTCGAAGCGCGGGTCAAAGCCTTGCTGCGGCGCAGCGTGCTCGGCGGCGAGCGTCAGCAGCGTTGTGGGCCGCTGGTCTACGATCTCGACACTCGACGCTTTACCCTGGGTGACGACGCGCTGACCCTGACCTCTCGCGAGCAGAGCGTACTCGAAGCGTTGATCGCTCGTCCCGGACGGGTGATGAGCAAGGAGCAACTGGCCGCCCAGGTTTTCGGTCTGGACGAGGAGGCCAGTCCCGACGCCATCGAGATCTATATCCACCGATTGCGCAAGAAACTCGACGGCCATTCGGTAGCCATCGTGACGTTCCGTGGGCTGGGCTACCTGCTCGAGCACCGCGATGCGTGACGCCGGCAGCTTGCGTGGGCGCTTGCTGGGCAACCTTGCGCTGCTGCTGGTGGTGTTGATGCTGGCCAGTGGTCTGAGCGCCTACTGGAATGGCCGCGAAGCGGCCGACACGGCCTATGACCGTACCTTGCTGGCGTCGGCGCGGACCATCGCTGCCGGGCTTTCGCAGCGCGACGGCACGCTCAGCGCCGACGTACCCTACGTGGCACTGGACACCTTCGCCTACGACAGTGCCGGGCGCATTTACTACCAGGTCCTGGACATCGACCAGAAGCTGATCTCCGGCTATGAAAAGCTGCCGCCGCCGCCGCCGGGTACGCCGCGCACCGACGATTACCCGGCGCTGGCCCGCTTCTACAACGCGACTTATCTGGGCCAGGACGTGCGCGTGGTCAGCCTGCTCAAGGCCGTCAGCGAGCCGAACATGAACGGTATGGCCGAGATTCGCGTGGCCGAGACCGAGGAGGCGCGGGTCAGCATGGCGCGTAGCCTGATGGCCGATACCCTGCTGCGTCTGGGCATGCTGGCGCTGGGTGCGCTGGTGCTGGTGTGGTTCGCGGTCAGTGCCGCCTTGCGCCCGCTGGAGCGGTTGCGCACGGCGGTGGAGGAGCGTCAGCCCGACGATTTGCGTGCCCTGCCGGTGGTGCAGGTGCAGCATGAGCTGATGCCGCTGGTGGGCGCCTTGAATCATTTCACCGAGCGCTTGCGCGGTCAGTTCCAGCGCCAGGCGCAATTCATCGCCGACGCTGCTCACGAGTTACGCACGCCCTTGGCGGCGCTCAAGGCGCGTGTCGAATTGGGGTTGCGCTCGCGAGAGCCGCAGCAGTGGCACCAGACGCTGGAGGCGGCGGCGCAGGGCACCGATCGCCTGACCCACCTGGCCAATCAGTTGCTGTCGCTGGCGCGGGTGGAAAACGGTGCTCGGGCCATTGCCGAGGGGGGCGCTCAGCGCCTGGATCTCAGTCAGTTGGCGCGCGAACTGGGCATGGCCATGGCGCCGCTGGCCCATGCACACGGGGTCGCTCTGGCGTTGGAAGCCGAAGCGCCGGTGTGGCTCAAGGGTGAACCGACCTTGCTCAACGAACTGCTGAGCAATCTGGTGGACAATGCCCTGGCCCACACACCCTCCGGCGGCAATGTGATCTTGCGGGTACTGGCGCCTGCGGTGCTGGAGGTGGAGGACGATGGTCCGGGTATCCCTGAGGATGACCGCGAGCGGGTGTTCGAGCGCTTCTATCGGCGCAGCGCGCAGGGCAGTGGGTTGGGGCTGGCCATTGTCGGCGAGATTTGCCGGGCGCACCTGGCGCAGATCAGTCTGCATGATGGCGACAACGGCGGTCTTAAAGTGCGGGTGAGCTTCATCGCCGACTGAAAAGGGCGGCTGGGCGCTTAGCGCAGCATGTCACGGGCGTCGAGCAGCTCACTCAGGTCCAGGTCCTTGCCTTCAGGCAAGCGCAGATGACGGTAGGCGGCCAGCGCTTGCGGTGCCTGGTCCTGCTCGCGCAGGCACAGGGCGCGGGCGATCTGCACGATACCGATGTAGTCGATCTTGTCGCTCTGACGCGTCAGGTCCTGGACCTGGCTGGGCAGGCGCACCAGTTGCTCGGGAAAGTCCCAGGCGCTGAGAATCTTGTCGCCCAGCACGGGCTGGATCTGCTCGATGACGAACCGCAGGCACACCGGGTCGGACAGCAGTTCGTTGTGCTCTTGGGCATAGATCAGCACGGGCAGGGCGCCGATCTGGTGCACCAGGCCGCCGAGTGCGGCCTGATCCGGCTTGAGATGGGTGTGACGGCGGCAGATCTCGTAACTCACCCCGGCCACTTCCAGGCTGGTCTCCCAGATAGTGCGCAGGGTTTGCTCCACGGCAGGCGCGCGCGCGTGGAAGATCTGCTCGATCACCAGGCCGATGGCCAGGTTGCAGCTGTAGTTGACGCCCAGGCGGGTGATTGCGGTATGCAGGTCGGTGACCTCGACCAGCGCCCGCAGCAGCGGGCTGTTGACTACCTTGATCAGGCGCGCCGACAGCGCAGCGTCGCGTCCGATCACGCGGCTCAGGGCGGCCACGCTGATCTCGCTGTCTTCAGCCGCTTCACGGATGCTCAGGGCCACTTCAGGCAGTGTGGGCAGCACCAGGTCGTCGTTCTCGATGGCCGCCAGTAATTGCGCTTGAACCATCTTGGCCAGCTTGTTCATGAACATCTCTACCGCAGTGGTGGGGCTGCCCCGCACGGCGGCGGGGCCGGCTGGTCAGCGCTGAATTTCCCGGTCGCGGTCCAGTTCGTAAGGCAGGCCCAGCACCCTCAGGCGCGGGCCTTCGAGACTGCCCAGGTGC
This sequence comes from Pseudomonas boreofloridensis, assembly GCF_030580795.1. Lineage (NCBI taxonomy): Bacteria > Pseudomonadati > Pseudomonadota > Gammaproteobacteria > Pseudomonadales > Pseudomonadaceae > Pseudomonas > Pseudomonas boreofloridensis. The sequence goes on from NZ_JAUQOQ010000005.1 coordinate 200,535, forward strand.
AGGTTGTCGTCCGCCACTGCTTCGGCAGTAAGCACCGCCAGCAGTTCCACGCCATGTTCGGCAGGTGCGGCGATCACCACTTCGCCGACCGATGAACCATGGGTAGGGGAGAAGATTTCGCTGCCGGGAACAGGGGCCTGTTCCTCGTCCAGGGCTAGCCGATACTGGCGACGTTTGAGCTTGCCCAGGTACTGCATGCGCGCGACGATTTCCTGGCCGGTGTAGCAGCCTTTTTTGAAGCTCACGCCATCGACGGCCTGCAGGTTGATCATCTGCGGGATGAACAGCTCACGGGTTTGCTCCATCACCTGGCCGATGCCCGCACGGATCTGGCCGAGCAACCAGGCCGCCAGCGGCGCTTCGGGCACGGCCTCGGCGAGCGTCGCGCTCACCTGGGCGGCGCGCTCGGCGGGCACCCAGAGTTCTGCGCGTCCTGGCGAGACGGCAATGACCATCAATCCCTCGTTGCGCAGGGTGGTGCCGGCGCCCTGAGGCTCCTCCAGCCCCAGAGCCTGCAGCGCAGCGCCCGCGTGCTGCAGCCCGAAGCGGGCCCAGGCGTCGCTTTCGTCGGTCAGCTTGGCCTTGGAAAACACTGCGTATTTCTTCAGGTCTGCCAATTGCGGTTCGAGCAGTTCGCGGGTCATGGCCAGCAGGAAACCGTCGCCTTCGGGCAGGATGCGGAAACTCGATTGCATGCGGCCTTTGACCATGCACCGAGCCCCCAGGCTGGCATGCTCAAAGCTGAGATAGTCGAGGTTGCAGGTCAGTTGGCCTTGCAGGAACTTACCGGCGTCGGAGCCGCGTACGGCGAGAATGCCCTCGTGGGACAGGGGGCAGAAAAAAGCGGAGTCGGCCATGGGTCATCGCGGTCGCTAGAAAGACTGGCGGCCATCATAGAACGGCAGTAACAAAATAGGTAGGTGAGCAGACCAATGCCCCGTGCTGCTGCGGTTGCGGCGCGCTATACTGCGCGACCATTCGAGGAGGGCCCCATGGTCGAACAAACTGAACTCAATCGGCTTTTCTGGCATAGCCGGCGTGGCATGCTGGAGCTGGATGTACTGCTCGTTCCCTTCACTCAAGAGGTCTACCCGAGCCTGAGCGAAGCGGATCGCGAACTGTATCGCCGCCTGTTGACCTGCGAAGACCAGGACATGTTCGGTTGGTTCATGGAGCGCACCGAGTCGGAAGACGCGGAGCTGCAGCGCATGGTTCGCATCATTCTGGACCGTGTCCAGCCCAAGTGAGCGGTTCGAGTGCCGTTGGCAAGGCTCGCGCCTGCTGCTGACGGCCTATCTTTCAGCCCAGGGGCTCGTGTTCCTCACCTTGTGGTGGAGTGCGCTGCCCTGGTGGTTGTCCATCAGCCTGCACTCCCTCTGCATGGCTCACGCCTACTGGACGATCCCTCGGCGTATCCTGTTGACCCATCCCGATGCCATGAGCGGCCTGCGTCGCGACGCGAGCGGCTGGCAGTTGTTCAGCCGTGCCCATGGCTGGCAGCGGGTCGAGTTGCGCCGCGACAGCCTGGCGCTGCCTGCGGTGATCGTCCTGCGCTTCGTTCGTCAGGGCCGCCGCCTGAGCGAAAGCCAATGCATTCCTTTCGATGCGCTGCCCGGCGACGAGCATCGCCGGCTGCGGGTGCGCCTGAAATTCAGTCGGCGGCGCTGGGCTCGGCTCAGCATGGGCTGAGCACGGTGTCCTTGGCGGTTTCCAGCAGTGCGGGGTAGTCGAGTGTGTAATGCAGGCCGCGACTTTCCTTGCGCTGCATGGCGCAGCGGATCATCAGTTCGGCCACCTGCGCCAGGTTGCGCAACTCGATCAGGTCACGGCTGACCTTGTAATTGCTGTAGAACTCATCGATCTCATCGAGCAGCAGCCGCACGCGATGTTCGGCGCGTTGCAGGCGCTTGCTGGTACGCACGATGCCCACGTAGTCCCACATGAAGCGTCGCAGCTCGTCCCAGTTGTGCGCGATGATCACGTCCTCGTCCGAGTCGGTGACCTGGCTGGCATCCCAGCAGGGCAGGGCGGTGGGGGACGGCACCTGCTCCAGGTGAGCCTGGATGTGCGCAGCCGCTGCGCGGCCATAGACGAAACATTCGAGCAGCGAGTTGCTGGCCATGCGGTTGGCGCCGTGCAGCCCGGTGAAGCTGGTTTCGCCGATGGCATACAGGCCCGGGACGTCGGTGCGACCGCGCTCGTCGACCACCACGCCGCCACAGGTGTAGTGCGCCGCGGGTACCACGGGTATGGGCTGGCGGGTGATGTCGATGCCGAAGGTCAGGCAGCGCTCGTAGACGGTGGGGAAGTGACTCTTGATGAAGTCGGCAGGTTTGTGGGTGATGTCCAGATACACGCAATCCACGCCCAGGCGTTTCATCTCATGGTCGATGGCGCGCGCGACGATGTCCCGTGGCGCCAGTTCTTCGCGGCGATCGAAGCGCGGCATGAAGCGCTCCCCGTTGGGCAGGCGCAACAGCGCGCCCTCACCGCGCAGAGCCTCGGTAATGAGGAAACTCTTGGCTTGGGGGTGATAGAGGCAGGTGGGATGAAACTGGTTGAACTCCAGGTTGGCCACCCGGCAACCGGCGCGCCAGGCCATGGCGATGCCATCGCCGCAGGCGCCATCGGGGTTGCTGGTGTAGAGGTAGACCTTGGCGGCGCCGCCGGTGGCCAGCACGGTGAAGCGTGCGCCGAAGGTGTCCACTTCGCCACTGTGGCGGTTCAGCACATAGGCACCTAGGCAACGGTCGCCGCTCAGGCCCAGGCGCCGCTCGGTGATCAGGTCGACGGCCACGCGTTGCTCGAGCAACTCGATGTTCGGACGTTGCCGCGCCTGCGCCAGCAGCGTCGTGAAGATCGCCGCCCCGGTGGCGTCGGCGGCATGGATGATGCGGCGGTGGCTGTGACCGCCTTCGCGCGTGAGATGGAACTCGAAACCGCCATCATCCACGCCGTGCTGCTCGTCACGGGTGAAGGGCACGCCCTGCTCGATGAGCCACTCGATGGCCTCGCGGCTGTGCTCCACAGTGAAGCGCACCGCGGCTTCGTGGCACAGGCCGCCGCCGGCGTCGAGGGTGTCTTCAACGTGAGACTGCACGGTATCGCTGTCATCGAGCACGGCGGCGACCCCGCCTTGTGCCCAGTAGGTCGAGCCGTTTGCCAGCTCGCCCTTGCTCAGCACGGCGATGCGCAGATGAGCCGGGAGGTTCAGTGCCAGGCTGAGACCGGCGGCGCCGCTGCCGATCACCAGGACATCATGTTGGAATTGTTGGCTCATGTCGGGACACTAGTAACTGGGGATGGGGGGCGGCACAATAGTCATGCGCGTATGGCATTGTGAAACTATCGTGAATCCGGTCGGGCTGTCTTTATAGCAGTCTCCAGCGCCAGATTTCCAATGGCGGGACTGCATGTGCAGCCTGGCTGTGGGAACTTTCCGGCACCACGGGAAATCTTAAGCAGGCTGCCCGTCTTTCACCAATGCCAAAGCGATGCAGGACGGCGGCGCTATCCAGGCTGGCACCTGTGTATCTGAAACACCGATTATCGACGCAGCCGGCTGCGACCGCGCTGTGCCTTTTTCGTGCGAGCCGACCAGAGGCCGCAGGAAACTTGCTTGGAGGGGAGAACTTTTGCGCAAAGGCCGAGTCTATGGTTGCAAGCCTGAACGATGGCTTTCGCAACGCTCCTTTGAGTTCACTGAGGAGTGTTCATGCTAACCCAGGAAGAGGATCAGCAGCTTGTCGAGCGCGTGCAGCGTGGTGACAGGCGAGCGTTCGATCTGTTGGTGCTGAAGTATCAGCACAAGATTCTCGGGTTGATCGTGCGTTTTGTTCACGACACCCATGAAGCGCAAGACGTGGCGCAGGAAGCCTTCATCAAGGCCTACAGGGCGCTAGGCAACTTCCGCGGTGACAGTGCGTTCTACACGTGGCTGTACCGCATCGCCATCAACACGGCGAAGAACTACCTGGTGTCCCGTGGAAGACGGCCGCCAGACAGTGATGTCAGCTCCGAGGATGCGGAGTTCTACGACGGCGATCATGGCCTCAAGGATCTCGAGTCACCAGAGCGCTCGTTGTTGCGGGATGAAATTGAGGGCACTGTCCATCGCACCATCCAGCAACTACCGGAAGACTTGCGTACGGCATTGACCCTGCGTGAGTTCGATGGCCTGAGTTATGAAGACATTGCCAGTGTCATGCAATGTCCGGTGGGTACCGTGCGCTCTCGAATTTTCCGCGCTCGGGAGGCCATTGACAAAGCCCTGCAGCCCCTGTTGCAGGAAACCTGAGACAGCGGCGACAGCCAAGAGAGGAACCGCCATGAGTCGTGAAGCTTTGCAGGAATCGCTGTCCGCGGTAATGGATAACGAAGCGGACCAACTGGAATTACGTCGCGTGCTGAACGCCGCCGACGATGCCGAAACCCGTGCCACCTGGTCGCGTTACCAAGTGGCTCGCGCAGCCATGCACAAGGAGCTGCTGCTGCCCAACCTCGACATCGCTTCGGCCGTGTCGGCCGCGCTGGCTGATGAAGCTGCGCCGGTGCAGGCCAAGCGTGGAGCATGGCGCAGTGTCGGTCGTCTGGCCGTGGCTGCCTCGGTGACCGTTGCCGTCCTGGCCGGTGTACGCCTGTACAACCAGGACGAGATCACCGGTGCCCAGCTTGCCTCGCAGCAGCCTGTACAGCAGGGTGTCAGCGTGCCACAGGTGCAAGGTCCGGCCGTACTGGCGGGCTACACCGAGAGCAGCGACCAGCCGACCGGCCCGATGGCCAACGGCGTGTTGCAGAATCAAGCCGGTTGGGATCAGCGTCTGCCAGGTTACCTGCGCCAGCACGCTCAGGAGTCTGCGCTGAAGGGCGCTGAAAACGCTCTTCCTTACGCTCGCGCCGCTAGCCTGGAACCTGCCAAGTAAGGAGGATCATGCGCGCGCTACCTCTCCTGGCGCTGCTGTTCGGCGGATGCATGTCGGTGCCGGTGTTGGCGGCCAATTCCTCGCCAGAGGCGGGTGAATGGCTGTCCAAGCTGGCACAGGCCGAGCAGAAGCAGAGCTACCAGGGCGCCTTCGTCTACGAGCGTAACGGCAGTTTTTCTTCCCACGATATCTGGCATCGCGTCCAGTCGGGCAAGGTCAGCGAGCGGCTACTGCAGCTCGATGGCGCTTCCCAGGAGATTGTGCGCGTCGATGGCAAGGTGCAGTGCGTCAGCGGTGCACTCGCCGACGGTGTCGGTGCACCACCCGACGCGGCTGCGCGTGTCATCGATCCGCTCAAACTGATGAGCTGGTACGACCTGAGCATGGCGGGCACGTCCCGCGTGGCCGGTCGAGATGCCGTGATCGTTACCTTGACGCCTCGCGATCAACATCGTTATGCCTTCGAATTGCATCTGGACCGTGAAACCGGCTTGCCCCTGCGCTCGTTGATGCTCAACGACAAGGGTCAATTGCTGGAACGATTCCAAATGACTCGACTGGATACCGCGAACCTGCCCAGTGACCGCGACCTGCAACCCAGTGCCGACTGCAAACCGGTGGCGCCGGAGCCGGGAGCCAAGTCCGAGTCGGTCGCTGGCTGGCGCTCCGACTGGCTGCCCCCGGGCTTCGAGCTGATCAACAGCGCAGTGCGCACCGACTCTGCGGATAAGCGCTCGATCAGCAGCCTCATGTACGATGACGGGCTCACCCGCTTCTCGGTGTTTCTCGAACCTATCGACGACAAGGGCACCGACACGCGTGTGCAGCTCGGCCCAACGGCAGCCGTTTCGCGACACCTCAACACGCCTTCGGGCAAGGTCATGGTAACGGTGGTGGGTGAAATTCCCCTCGGTACTGCCGAGCGTGTGGCATTGTCGATGCGGCCACAGGACATCCAGGCACGGCAATGATTGGCGAGGACGTTTCGTACGGCTAGTCCAGCGTGCGTCTGACATCAAATTAAGGCATTGTCATTTGCAATCGACCGGTAAATTTTCTATAGGTCAGACTCTCCGGGGTCTGGCCTTTCCTGTATCTGCAGAGGCCGTTCTGCTAATTACGCTCGTTGTGACGGGAGCCGTATGTCAATACCACGCATGAAATCCTACCTATCGATGTTCGCCGCCGTGCTGATGCTCGGCCAGGTGCTCACCGCCCAGGCGGAGGAGGCCCTGCCGGACTTCACCACATTGGTCGAGCAAGCCTCGCCGGCGGTGGTCAACATCAGTACCAAGCAAAAGCTGCCCGATCGTCGCGTGGCTGCCGGTCAGATGCCGGATCTGGAAGGTCTGCCGCCGATGTTCCGCGAGTTCTTCGAGCGCAACATGCCGCAGCAGCCGCGCTCGCCGCGCGGTGATCGTCAGCGCGAAGCGCAGTCGCTGGGCTCGGGCTTCATCATTTCCCCGGATGGCTATGTGCTGACCAACAACCATGTGGTCGCCGATGCCGACGAGATCATCGTGCGTCTCTCCGATCGCAGTGAGCTGCAGGCCAAGCTGGTGGGCACCGATCCGCGTACCGACGTGGCGCTGCTCAAGGTCGATGGCAAGAATCTGCCGACCGTGAAGCTGGGCGACTCGGAAAAGCTCAAGGTCGGTGAGTGGGTGCTGGCCATCGGCTCGCCGTTCGGCTTCGATCATTCGGTGACCAAAGGTATCGTCAGCGCCAAGGGGCGTACCCTGCCCAACGACACCTACGTGCCGTTCATCCAGACCGATGTGGCCATCAACCCAGGCAACTCCGGCGGTCCCCTGTTCAACATGAAGGGCGAGGTGGTGGGTATCAACTCGCAGATCTTTACCCGCTCCGGTGGTTTCATGGGCCTGTCGTTCGCGATCCCGATCGATGTGGCGCTGGATGTCTCCAACCAGTTGAAGAAAGACGGCAAGGTCAGCCGTGGCTGGCTGGGTGTGGTCATTCAGGAGGTCAACAAGGACCTGGCTGAGTCGTTCGGCCTGGACAAACCGGCCGGTGCGCTGGTGGCGCAGGTGCTGGAAAACGGTCCGGCGGCCAAGGGCGGTCTGCAAGTGGGTGACGTCATCCTGAGCATGAACGGCCAGCCGATCGTCATGTCCGCCGACTTGCCGCATCTGGTCGGAGGTCTGAAGGACGGTCAGAAAGCCAAGCTGGAGATCATTCGCGAAGGCAAGCGCCAGACCCTGGACGTGACCATCGGTGCGTTGCCCGAGGACGACGCCGACATCGGCACGGGTGGCCAGGCGGGCGCCGAGCGCAACAGCAACCGTCTCGGTGTATCGGTGGCCGACCTGAGCGATGAGCAGAAGAAGTCGCTCGAACTCAAGGGCGGGGTGGTCATCAAGGAAGTGCAGGACGGTCCGGCGGCGCTGATCGGCCTGCGCCCAGGCGATGTCATCAGCCACCTGAACAACCAGGCGATCGGTTCGGCCAAGCAGTTCACTGAAATTGCCAAGGAACTGCCGAAGAATCGCTCGGTGTCCATGCGCGTACTGCGTCAAGGGCGTGCCAGCTTCATCACCTTCAAACTGGCCGAGTGATCGATTCAGTCTGAGAGAAGGGCAGCTGCGGCTGCCCTTTTTCACGAGTGGACCTGGTTTGACCTGAAAACCCCAATGCACCGAGCGGGTCAGCGGCGATACAGGAACCTCCCATATCCCGTCGGCTTGCGTTACAATGCCCGGCTATTTTTCGGCGGGCGTCCGGCTCGCAGCCTTATCGAGTGTTGATCTGTGAGTGATTTGAGTCATATCCGCAATTTCTCCATCATCGCCCACATCGACCATGGCAAGTCGACGCTGGCCGACCGTTTCATCCAGATGTGCGGCGGCCTGACCTCGCGCGAAATGGAAGCACAGGTCCTCGACTCCATGGACCTTGAGCGTGAACGCGGTATCACCATCAAAGCCCACAGCGTTACCCTGCACTACAAGGCGCAGGACGGCAAAACCTACCAGTTGAACTTCATCGACACCCCCGGTCACGTCGACTTCACCTATGAAGTGTCGCGTTCGCTGGCGGCGTGCGAAGGCGCGCTGCTGGTGGTCGATGCGGGTCAGGGCGTCGAGGCACAGTCGGTCGCCAACTGCTACACCGCCATCGAGCAGGGCCTGGAAGTGATGCCGGTACTCAACAAGATGGACCTGCCCCAGGCGGATCCGGACCGCGTCAAGGACGAGATCGAGAAGATCATCGGCATCGACGCCACCGATGCCGTGGCGTGCAGCGCCAAGAGCGGCATGGGCGTGGACGAGGTGCTCGAGCGCCTGGTGCAGACCATCCCGGCGCCGGTGGGCGACATCGAGGCGCCGTTGCAGGCGCTGATCATCGATTCCTGGTTCGACAACTACCTGGGTGTCGTCTCGCTGGTGCGTGTGCGCCAGGGTCGCGTCAAGAAGGGCGACAAGATCCTGGTCAAGTCCACCGGCAAGGTGCACCTGGTCGACAGCGTCGGTGTCTTCACCCCGAAACACACGGCCACCGCTGACCTGAAGGCTGGCGAGGTGGGCTTCATCATTGCCAGCATCAAGGACATTCACGGTGCCCCGGTGGGTGACACCCTGACCCTCTCCTCGACGCCTGAAGTCCAGGTGCTGCCAGGCTTCAAGAAGATTCAGCCGCAGGTCTACGCGGGTCTGTTCCCGGTCAGTTCCGACGACTTCGAGGACTTCCGCGATGCCCTGCAGAAGCTGACGCTCAACGACTCGTCGCTGCAGTACATGCCGGAAAGCTCCGACGCCCTGGGCTTCGGCTTCCGTTGCGGCTTCCTCGGCATGCTGCACATGGAGATCATCCAGGAGCGCCTCGAGCGCGAGTACGACCTGGACCTGATCACCACCGCGCCAAGCGTGATCTACGAGCTGGAGTTGAAGACGGGTGAAACCATTGTCGTCGACAACCCCTCCAAGCTTCCGGACGTCTCGGCGGTCACCGACTTCCGCGAACCGATCGTCACCGCAACCATCCTCGTTCCCCAGGAACACCTGGGCAACGTGATCACCCTGTGCATCGAGAAGCGTGGCGTGCAGCGCGACATGCAGTTCCTCGGCAGCCAGGTGCAGGTGCGCTACGACATGCCGATGAACGAGGTGGTGCTGGACTTCTTCGACCGCCTCAAATCCACCAGCCGTGGTTACGCCTCGCTGGACTATCATTTCGATCGCTACCAGTCGGCCAACCTGGTCAAGCTGGACGTGCTGATCAACGGCGACAAGGTCGATGCCCTGGCATTGATCGTGCACCGCGACAACGCGGCCTATAAAGGCCGTGCGTTGACCGAGAAGATGAAGGAACTGATTCCTCGGCAGATGTTCGATGTGGCGATCCAGGCAGCCATCGGCGGTCAGATCATTGCGCGGACCACTGTCAAGGCGCTCAGAAAGAACGTACTGGCCAAGTGTTACGGCGGCGATGTGAGCCGTAAGAAAAAACTGCTGGAGAAGCAGAAGGCCGGTAAGAAACGCATGAAGCAGGTGGGCAACGTGGAGATTCCACAGGAAGCCTTCCTTGCTGTGCTCAGGTTGGATAGCTAGGTCCTATGTCGCTAAATTTCCCGCTGTTGCTCGTCATCGCCGTAGCCGTCTGCGGTCTGTTGGGTCTGATCGATCTGCTGTTCCTGGCGCCGCGCCGGCGAGCGGCGATCGCCAACTACCAGGGCAGCGTCAGCCAGCCCGAAGTGGCCGTCGTCGAGCGCCTGAACAAGGAGCCGTTGCTGGTCGAATACGGCAAGTCCTTCTTCCCGGTGCTGTTCATCGTGCTGGTGTTGCGCTCGTTTCTGGTCGAGCCCTTCCAGATTCCTTCGGGGTCGATGAAACCGACCCTGGAAGTGGGCGACTTCATCCTGGTGAACAAGTTCTCCTACGGTATCCGTCTACCCGTGATCGACAAGAAGGTCATCGAGGTGGGTGATCCGCAGCGCGGGGACGTCATGGTGTTCCGCTATCCGAGCGATCCGAACGTCAACTACATCAAGCGTGTGGTCGGCCTTCCGGGCGACCGGATCCGCTACACCAACGACAAGCGCCTGTACGTCAACGACCAGTTGGTCGCCGAGCAACTGGTCGGCAGCGAAGCTGGCTCGCTGGGTAGCGCCGAGCTGTACAAGGAAAAACTCGGCGAAACCGAGCATCTGATCCGCAAGGAAATGAGCCGCTACCGCATGCCGCCGGACCAGCAATGGACCGTACCGGCCGGGCACTACTTCATGATGGGCGATAACCGCGACAACTCCAATGACAGCCGCTTCTGGGACGACCCGAACATCCCTCGCGAGCTGCATGGCATGGTCCCGGACCGCAACATCGTCGGCAAGGCCTTTGCGGTGTGGATGAGCTGGCCAGAGCCCAAGCTCAGCCACTTGCCGAACCTGTCGCGGGTGGGTCTGATCCATTGATACCCCTCGGCGCTGTCCACGGACGGCGCCGAATGCATTTCTGACATAGGCTGTGTTCTCAGGGATGAATCAATCCAGCGCCACGTTGTGGTGCGACACGGCCAAACAGTCTTTCAGGATGTTGATTTGAACGCGTTTAACAACGATGGGGTGGCCGCATGAGCGCTTCCCTCGAGCGCCTCGAGCGCAAGCTCGGCTACACCTTCAGGGACCGGGAGCAGATGCTCTTGGCGCTGACGCATCGCAGCTATGCCGGGCGCAACAACGAGCGCCTGGAGTTTCTTGGCGATGCCATTCTCAACTTCGTGGCTGGCGAAGCGCTGTTCGAGCGTTTCCCCCAAGCGCGAGAAGGCCAGCTTTCGCGCCTGCGCGCTCGCCTGGTCAAGGGTGAAACACTGGCCCGTCTGGCACGCGGCTTCGACCTGGGCGAGTACCTGCGCCTGGGTTCGGGCGAGCTCAAGAGCGGCGGCTTCCGGCGTGAGTCGATCCTGGCCGACGCCCTCGAAGCCCTGATCGGCGCCATCTACCTGGACGCCGACATGCAGACCGCCCGCGAGCGCATCCTCGCCTGGCTGGCGGGCGAGTTCGACGGCCTGACCCTGGTCGATACCAACAAAGATCCCAAGACCCGCCTGCAGGAGTTCCTGCAATCGCGTGCCTGCGAGTTGCCGCGCTACGAAGTGGTGGACATCCAGGGCGAACCGCACTGCCGTACGTTCTTCGTCGAATGCGAAGTGGTGCTGCTGAACAACAAGAGCCGTGGACAGGGCGTTAGCCGGCGTATCGCCGAGCAAGTCGCTGCCGCCGCCGCACTGATCGCCCTGGGCGTGGAGAATGGTAATGACTGAGAACACCCCGACCCGCTGCGGCTATGTGGCCATCGTCGGCCGTCCCAACGTGGGCAAGTCCACGCTGCTCAACCATATTCTCGGGCAGAAGCTGGCGATTACGTCGCGCAAGCCGCAGACCACGCGCCACAACATGCTCGGCATCAAGACCGAGGGCGATGTGCAGGCGATCTACGTCGACACCCCTGGCATGCACAAGGCCAACGACAAGGCCCTGAACCGCTATATGAACCGTAACGCATCGGCGGCCTTGAAAGACGTCGATGTGGTGATCTTCGTGGTCGACCGTACCCGTTGGACCGATGAGGACCAACTGGTGCTCGAGCGTGTCCAGTACGTGGAAGGCCCGCTTATTCTGGCGGTCAACAAGACCGACCGCATGGACGAGAAAGCCGAGTTGATCCCGCACCTGCAATGGCTTCAGGCGCAACTGCCGAAGGCCGAAATCGTGCCGATCTCGGCGCAGCAGGGGCATAACCTGGAGTCTCTCGAGGCACTGATCGCCAAGCACCTGCCCGAGAACGAGCATTTCTTCCCGGAAGACCAGATCACCGACCGCAGCAGCCGTTTCCTCGCCGCCGAACTGGTCCGTGAAAAGATCATGCGTCAGCTCGGTGCCGAGCTGCCGTACCAGATCACCGTGGAAATTGAAGAGTTCAAGCAGCAGGGGCATGTGCTGCACATTCACGCCCTGATCCTGGTCGAGCGTGACGGCCAGAAGAAGATCATCATTGGCGACAAGGGCGAGCGCATCAAACGCATCGGCTCCGATGCGCGCAAGGACATGGAAGTGCTGTTCGACGCCAAGGTCATGCTCAACCTGTGGGTCAAGGTCAAGGGCGGCTGGTCCGATGACGAGCGGGCGCTGCGCTCGCTGGGTTACGGCGACCTCTGAACGGCTCGCGACGGCGCAGCTTTCTATGAGCGCGTAGGCAGGCGCCGCGATTGACCTGGCCAAGTGGCGGTGTCGCCGTTTCCATGGGGTCACCCGCGCCTCCCGGTATCTTCGCTGCGTGAGATCGCCATGGACCAACCCACACCACAACTCGCCTACGTCCTGCACAGCCGCGCCTACAAGGAAACCAGTGCGCTGGTGGATTTTTTCACGCCCCAGGGCCGTGTGCGTGCCGTCTTGCGCCGGGCGCGGGGCAAGGGCGGCAGTTCCATGCGGCCGTTCGTGCCGCTGGAGCTGGAACTGCGCGGGCGCGGCGAGCTGAAGAATGTGGGGCGCATGGACACCGTCGGCCTCGCCGGTTGGCTCAACGGCGACGCGTTGTTCAGCGGCTTGTACCTCAATGAGTTGCTGATGCGCCTGCTTCCTGCCGAAGCCCCTTATCCCGCTTTGTTCGAACACTACGGTCTTACCCTGCAAGCGCTGGCGGCGGGTCGCCCCCTCGAGCCGCTGCTGCGTGCGTTCGAGTGGCGCCTGCTCGATGAGCTGGGCTACGCGTTTTCCCTGACCGAAGATGTCGACCAGGCCCCAGTGGTTGCCGAAGGACTGTATCGCCTGCAGGTGGATGCCGGGCTTGAGCGTGTCGAGCTGTTCCAGCCCGGACTGTTCAATGGCGCAGAGCTGCTGGCGCTGTCCGAGGCCGAGTGGGAAGCGCCGGGCGCCTTGCTGGCCGCCAAGCGCCTGATGCGCCAGGCATTGGCGGTCCACCTGGGGGCCAAGCCACTGGTCAGCCGCGAACTGTTTCGCAAGCGCTGAGCACGACGTATGCTGTGGGGCTCAATCTTCAGGAGAGCCTTTCGTGACTCAGAGCAACCGCATCCTTCTCGGCGTCAATATCGACCATGTGGCGACCTTGCGCCAGGCCCGCGGCACTCGCTATCCGGACCCGGTCAAGGCAGCGCTGGACGCCGAGCAGGCGGGGGCCGACGGTATCACCGTGCACCTGCGCGAAGACCGTCGGCATATCCAGGAGCGCGACGTGCTGCTGCTCAAGGATGTCTTGCAGACACGCATGAACTTCGAAATGGGCGTCACTGAAGAGATGATGGCCTTTGCCGAGAAGATTCGCCCGGCGCACATCTGCCTGGTGCCTGAAACGCGCCAGGAACTGACCACCGAGGGCGGGCTGGACGTGGCCGGCCAAGAGCAGCGGATCAAGGCCGCTGTGGAGCGCTTGTCGCGCACCGGCGCCGAAGTGTCCTTGTTCATCGATGCTGATGAGCGTCAGATCGAGGCGTCGCGCCGGGTGGGTGCGCCGGCCATCGAACTGCACACCGGGCGCTACGCCGATGCCCAGACCCCAAAAGAGGTGGCCGAAGAGCTCGAACGTATCGTTCAGGGCGTCGCTTTCGGTTTGGCTCAGGGTCTGATCGTCAATGCCGGCCATGGCTTGCATTACCACAACGTCGAAGCCGTGGCGGCCATTGAGGGCATCAATGAGCTGAACATCGGCCATGCGCTGGTGGCGCACGCACTGTTCGTCGGTTTCCCGGCCGCCGTTGCCGAGATGAAAGCGCTGATGCTCGCTGCCGCGCCGCGCCGCAACTGAATGCAATGCCCCTTGGGGCACTTGCGGCTCTCTATTTACGCGCCAGCAATGTGGCCCGGCGCGGCGCTGGCAGGCCTTCGATGGTCTTGCTGTGGTCGGCAGGGTCGAGGAAGTCGCTGAGCGACTGGTAGCGCATCCAATCGGTGCTGCGCTGTTCCTCGACGCTGGTGACGCTGACATCCACGCAGCGCACGTCGCTGAAACCTGCCCGGCGCAGCAGGCGTTCCAGGGCCGGCACCGACGGCAGGAACCAGACGTTGCGCATCTGCGCGTAACGGTCTTCGGGCACCAGCATTTGTTGCGCGTCACCTTCGATCACCAGCGTTTCCAGCACCAGTTCGCCGCCTTTGACCAGACAGTCCTTCAGCGCCAGCAGGTGCTCGATTGGCGAGCGACGGTGGTAGAACACGCCCATCGAGAACACGGTGTCGAACCCTTCCAGATTGGCCGGCAGTTCTTCCAGGGCGAAAGGCAGGTGCCAGGCCGGGAGGTGCGGGAGGTATTTACTGACAGCCTGGAACTGGCAGAAGAACAGCCAGTTCGGGTCTACCCCGACCACCAGGTCGGCGCCAGCGCCGAGCATGCGCCACTGGTAGTAGCCGTTGCCACAGCCGACATCCAGCACGCGTTTGCCGGTGAGGTTCAGGTGCGGGCTGACCCGCGACCACTTCCAGTCCGAGCGCCATTCGGTGTCCACGTGCACGCCGAACAGCTCGAACGGCCCCTTGCGCCAAGGCGACAGCCCCATCAGCGCCTGATGCATCTGCGCACGGCTGGCGGCATCGCAGTCGCTGTCCAGGCGCAGGCCGTCGACCAGGTCGAGGGTGCTCGGCGTCAAGGCGGGCAGCGCGTCCAGTGCGCCACGCCAGCGTTCCAGATCGCCGTGGCCTTTTTCCAGCTTGGCATCCAATTGCGCTTGCAGGCCTTGGGACCAGCGAGCCAGTGGGGTGCCCGCCAGACGGCGGACGAGGGGAGACAGATCGATCATGGCAGGGCTATCAGCGAGGCGAAGTTTAGGCATTGGAACCAGGGCACCACTTTGGAGAAACCGGCGGCGCGCAGGCGCTGCTCGTGTGTCTCCAGAGTGTCAGGCTTCATGACGTGCTCGATAGCGCTGCGTTTCTGGGCAATTTCCAGTTCGCTGTAGCCATTGGCACGTTTGAAGTCCAGGTGCAGGTCGTTGAGCAGCGCGTGGCTCTGCGCGTCGTCGAAGCGCAGCTTTTCCGAGAGCACCAGTGCGCCACCGGGTAGCAGCGCCTGGCGGATGCGGGCCAGCAAGTCGAGGCGTTCGTCTGGGGCGATGAATTGCAGGGTGAAGTTCATTGCGACGAACGACGCCGGCTCCAGCGACAGCGCCAGGATGTCGGCCTCCAGCACCTGCACCGGCAGCAGTTCCTGGAACATGGAGTCCTGGGCGGTGAGGTACTGGCGGCAGCGCTCGACCATCGCTGCCGAGTTGTCCACCGCCATTACCCGGCAGCCGTCAGCGCGCACATGACGACGCAGCGACTGAGTCACGGCGCCCAGCGAAGCGCCCAGGTCATACAAGACGCTATGCGGTTGGGCAAAGCGCGCACCCAGCACACCGATGTTCTCGACGATGGTCGGATAGCCGGGCACCGAGCGCTTGATCATGTCCGGGAACACGCGCACGACGTCTTCGTTGAAGACGAAGTCGGGTACCTGTTCCAGAGGCTGGGCGAATAGGCGGTCTGAGGGGTGGCTCACAGCGGGCTCGTGCAGTGGGTTGAAGGAGGCACATTCTAGCGAAAATCAGGGAACGCCGTCTGCGTGGCAGAGCAGTCTCGGGACATTTGTCAGTTTTTCCAATGATCAATGATCTGGCAGAGAGCAGTGTGTTTTCCTCCCCCAGGCTGAGCACCGTCCTGACTTTGTGAGCGGACGTAGACCGTTAAATTGGTTCCTCAGTAACGCGCTCTCAACTGCAGAAGCGTGTGAGTAGAGGGGAATAATCATGGCGTCTGATGTACCTGAGCAGCGGGCGGAGAGTTTTGCTTCAAAAGCAAGTCTGCCTTTCGATAAGCTCACAATGGATGAACGGGTCGAGTTCATCCCTCAGCAAATTTTCGATTTCAAAAAGAAAGAACCGGCTTTTCTATTCAGTCAAGACAACCTGCGCACCATCAAACGCTACCAGAGGGCGGTACGACAGCTGCCCAGTGAGCGGCGAGAGATGGAGGCGAACGTAAACTTTACAGCCTTGGCAATCAGTGCAGATGACTTCTGGTCTTTTCATGAGAATCTGCATCAGCACGTGGACGCCTGGGACGGCGTAGAAGATGCCTGTAAAAAAATGGGTGGCGACTTACAGGTTTTTTCCGAAAACTTTATCACTGAAGGTGTGAAGTTTATTACCGAGCTGAAGAACACGCAGGCAATGGACACGCTATTGCCAGCGATTCCGTCCGACAAGATTCCAAGGGCCGCGCTCTCGACAGCGGATATCACATCACTGAAGTCGGCGATCGATCTCTACCTGCCGACCATCCAGAGTGAAATTACGGAAATGCTCGCCACCATTCGCCACGTCAAGGCGCTGGTCGATCATTTCGGTGAGCAGATCGACAAGGTCTTGCATCCCAAGGGCTCTGGTCTCTTGGCATGTTTGAAGAAAGAAAGTGTCGACAAGAAGATTGCTACGATCGGCGAGCAGTTGATCGCGCTCGACACTGAGATTGAAAAAAAGGTGGCTCAATATGACAAATTGGTCGGCACGGCGTTTTTCGGGATTGCGTTCGGTCCGATCGGTTTGATCGTGACCGGAGGTATTTACGGGGCGCAAGCGGAAGTGGTGCGCAAGGATAAGAATGCATTGATCGAAGAGCGCGATATGTTGGCCACGCAGCAACGTGAACTGTTGGCCGAAATCGAAAATTTCGTGGCCTTGAAGAGGATGGTCACGGACATTAACTTCAGGTTGGTGGAAGTTCGTGCAGCCACCAAGAACTTGGAAGACGTCTGGGTGCTGTTGGAGTCCTACATGTCCGCTTCGATTAAAAAAGCCACCGCCGTTTCCAGTAACGTGGAACTGAAAAAGTTCATTGTGCAGTTTGAACGCGTCCTCTCGCCTTGGACCAATATTTTGAATATCTCCAAGCAGCTTTCGGCGATCTTCAACGAAGTACTGGGCGACGCCCTTTAAGGATGAATAATATGAAGAGTGCGAACGTCGAAACACCGTTGCCCGATGCCAAAGCGATGCTCAACATCGAGCGGCAGGCGTTTCAGATTTCCCACCATGGGATCGAATTGCTCCTTCCCGCTGTACGCGAACGCTTGCAGGACATCGCCGAAACCATCAAAAAGGCCAATGCGCGTTTTTGTGGGAATGTCACGCAGGGCCTGATCGATCTCAATCTCGACTTGGACCCGCTTGGCAGTGTCGCTACCGCCGAGCTCGATGAGAACGAACTCGTGACCCTGCGCGCCGACGTGCAGACGACTATCCGGCAGGTGCTGGCCAGCGTAGAGGCTGTGCGCACGTACTCGGTACCTGAGCTCACTGAACTGCAACGAACGGCGATACAAGACCTGCAGGAGAACGACAAGACGTTCAAGCAGGTCCAGAGCACGGTCAATACGCGCGAAGCCAAGTTGGCGGAGATAGACGATAGCCTTGCCACGCTCAATACGCCGACGGTCCGTCAAGCGCTGAGGAACCTGATTCCCGACGACAAGGACATCGATGTCATTCTGGGTCAAATGCAGACGCCTGGTATATCGCCGGATCTGATCAAGGCTGCCGTCGGCAAGCTGAACACGCATCTGGACCTACTGGAGCAGGGCCGTGAATACGCCAAAGTACTTGCGGTCAGAGCACAGATGGCGGACAAGCTCAAGCAGGAGCAGCAGAACCTGGCTGGTCTCAAAGCGCAGCTGGCGCAGAATAACGAAGTGATCACCCAATACGGCAGGGCCGGCGAACTGCTCGAGCTCCGCCAGCAGTGGTTGGTGCAGGGATCACTGTTCGTGGATGGGTGGAGTGCCGTGGATTCCGTCCTGAACAGCAAGGTAGAAGCGGGGCCTCTGTTAGTTGCCTTGCAAGCCGCGCGCGACTACCTGCTGACCGTGCGCAGACGCATTGAGGCGGTTTGATGCGGGTCATCTGACCCTGATCGCGCACTCGAACGTCTGCACCGGCTGCACTTCAGGCGCCCACGGTTGTTGATAGACCAATACCAGGTTGCCATCTCCCGGCGCGCTGGCCTGGAAACGCCAGGTGGATGTCCCGGCAACACCGACCAGACCGCTTTCTTCAGGGCTGCTGTACACCTCTGGACCGAGGCTGCGCAGCACGCTCGAAGCGGGATCCTTGACCTGCCAGCGGTATCCGGTAGTGGGATTGCTGGTCAGGGTGAGGGTCAGGTTCTGGCCTGGCGCCAAGCGCTTGGGGCATTCGCTCTCGGCGTCCAGTTCGACGGTCTGCCGGGACTGCTGGGCGCAGGCGGTCAGCAATGCAAGGCTCATGGGAAGCAATAGGCGGGGGAGGGTCATGGTGTCTCCTCAGGCGACGATGGCCTGAGGATAACCGAAGCGGGTGAGCCTGTGGGGCCGGCGCGCGGCCCCCGGCCGATCAGAACAGCACTTTCGCCACGTCGGCGAAGCGTTTGGCGAAATGCACCGTCAGACCCTCGCGCAGGTACGCCGGCAGTTCCTCGAAGTCGCCCCGGTTGGCCTCGGGCAGGATCAACTCATGGATTTTCTGCCGCCGTGCAGCAATCACCTTCTCGCGCACGCCGCCGATGGGCAGCACCTGGCCGGTGAGGGTCAGCTCGCCGGTCATGGCCACGCCCTTTTTCGGTGCCTGATCGCGGGCCAGCGACAGCAGTGCACTGGCCATGGTCACGCCTGCGCTCGGCCCATCTTTCGGCGTAGCCCCCTCGGGTACGTGCAGGTGAATGAAGGCCTCGTTGAAGAAGCCCGAATCGCCACCGTATTGCTTGAGGTTAGAGCTGACATAGCTATAGGCGATTTCGGCGGACTCTTTCATCACATCTCCCAGCTTGCCGGTGAGCTTGAAGCCGCGATTGAGGGTGTGCACACGCGTCGCCTCGATCGGCAGCGTGGCCCCGCCCATGCTGGTCCAGGCCAGGCCTGTGATCACGCCTTTGCCCGACAGCACCTGTTCGCTGCGGAACACCGGCATGCCCAGTGCCGGTTCCAGTTCCTTGGGACCGATCTTGAGTTTGGCGTCGGGATTGTCCAGCAACCTGACCACGGACTTGCGCACCAGTTTGCCTAGCTGTTTTTCCAACTGACGCACGCCGGCCTCGCGGGCATAGCCCTCGATCACCAGGCGCAGTGCGCTGTCGGAGATGCTCAGGCTGGTCTTGGCCACGCCCGCTTTGTTCAGTTGCTTGGGCCACAGGTGGCGCTTGGCGATGGCCACCTTCTCTTCGGTGATGTAACCGGAGAGGCGGATCACTTCCATGCGGTCGAGCAGCGGGCCGGGGATCGAGTCGAGGGTGTTGGCGGTGCAGACGAACAGCACCTTGGACAGGTCCAGGCGCAGGTCCAGGTAATGGTCGAGGAAGTCGACGTTCTGCTCTGGATCGAGGGTTTCCAGCAGCGCCGAGGCGGGGTCGCCCTGGTAGCTCTGGCCCATCTTGTCGATCTCGTCGAGCATGATGACCGGGTTCATCACTTCGACGTCCTTCAGCGCTTGCACCAGTTTGCCGGGCTGGGCGCCGATGTAGGTGCGGCGGTGGCCCTTGATCTCGGCCTCGTCGCGCATGCCGCCGACGCTGAAGCGGTAGAACGGCCGGCCCAGGGATTCGGCAATGGACTTGCCAATGCTGGTCTTGCCCACGCCGGGTGGGCCGACCAGCAGCACGATGGAACCGCTGATTTCACCTTTCCAGGCGCCGACAGCGAGGAACTCGAGGATGCGCTCCTTGATGTCGTCGAGACCGGCGTGGTGTTGGTCGAGCACTTTGCGCGCGTGCTTGAGGTCGAGCTTGTCCTGGCCATAGAGGCCCCACGGCAACGCGGTGGCCCAGTCCAGGTAATTGCGGGTGACGGCATACTCAGGCGAGCCCGTCTCGAGAATGGCCAGCTTGCCCATTTCCTCGTCGATGCGTTTTTTCGCCTGATCGGGCAGGGTCTTGCCTTCCAGGCGCTGCTCGAACTGTTCGAGGTCGGCACTGCGGTCGTCCTTGGTCAGCCCCAGTTCCTGCTGGATGACCTTGAGCTGCTCCTTGAGGAAGAACTCGCGCTGGTGCTCGCCGATCTGCCGGTTCACCTCGGCGGAGATTTCGTTCTGCAGGCGCGCGACCTCCACTTCCTTGCGCAGCATCGGCAGGACTTTTTCCATGCGTTTGAGCATGGGCACGCAATCGAGCACTTCCTGCAACTGATTGCCGGTGGCCGAGGTGAGGGCCGCGGCGAAGTCGGTCAACGGCGAAGGGTCGTTGGGGCTGAAGCGGTTGAGGTAGTTCTTCAGCTCTTCGCTGTACAGCGGATTGAGCGGCAGCAGTTCCTTGATGGCGTTGATCAGCGCCATGCCGTAGGCCTTGACTTCGTCGTTGGGCTCGGTGGGCTGACGCGGGTACTCGACTTCCACGAGATAGGGCGGGCGGTGATGCTTGAGCCAGGTGCGAATGCGCACACGGGTCAGTCCTTGAGCGACGAACTGCAGTTTGCCGCCCTCGCGACTGGCATGGTGGACCTTCACCAGGGTGCCGTACTCGGGCAGCGCCTTGGTGTCGAAGTGCCGGTGGTCTTCGGCTGGGGTGTCCATGAAGAACAGCGCGAGGGTGTGATGATCGGTCTTGGCGACGAGGTCGAGGGTTTCCGCCCAGGGCTCTTCGTTGACGATCACCGGCAGCACCTGCGCGGGGAAGAACGGGCGATTGTGAATGGGGATCACATAGACTTTGTCCGGCAGTTGCTGGCCGGGCAGGGCGAGGGCATGGCTGGTACTGGACTTGGCGTCGATATGCTCGACTTCGTCGTGCTCGTCGGGGTGATCAGGAAAATCCTGCTGGTCGCTCATGGGGCACCTGCGTGAATGGCTATGGTGCTTAGATGGGGCGAATGGCTCTGGGTTTCAAGCGGTGCGCGCTTGGCGCGCACCGAGCCGCTCGCAGCTCGCTGCGAGCTTCAAGCTGCAAGCTTCAAGCGGCAAGAAAAAGCGGGACCGCGCAGGCCCCGCTTTTGCTATCCAGCTTGCAGCTTGCAGCTTGCCGCTCGCTTACAAGCCCGCGCTAGCGCGCGAGCTTGTAAGCGATGATGTAGTCGCCCATCCGCGTGCCCAGCGAGCCGTGGCCGCCGGCGACGATCAGCACATACTGCTCGCCATCCTTGCCGGTGTAGGTCATCGGTGTCGCCTGGCCGCCGGCCGGCAGGCGGGCGCTCCACAGCTGCTTGCCGTCGTTCACGTCATAGGCGCGCAGGTACTGGTCCAGCGTGCCGCTGAGGAAGCCCACGCCCCCAGCAGTGACGATCGAACCGCCCATGCTCGGCACGCCCACCGGCAGGCCGATCGGCACCGGGGTGCTGTCACGAGTGGTGCCGTTCTTGTGCTTCCACACCACCTTGTGGGTGAACAGGTCGATGGCGGCCACATAGCCCCAGGCCGGAGCCTGGCACGGTACGCCCAGCGGCGACATGAACGGATGCATGGTCACCGCGTAAGGCGCCCCCGTGTTCGGCTGGATACCGCTGGTTTCGCTTTCACGCTTGCTGTCGGCGGCGACCTGGTCGCGCGGGATCATCTTCGACACGAACGCCATGTAGTTCGGCGAGGTGAACAGCAGTTGGCGCACCGGATCGACCGACACGCCGCCCCAGTTGAACACTCCCACGTTGCCCGGATACACCAGCGTGCCCTGCTCGGACGGCGGGGTGTACTGACCCTCGTAGCGCAGCTCGCGGAACTGGATGCGGCACAGCATCTGGTCGAACGGCGTGGCGCCCCACATGGCCTGCTCGGTCAGTTCAGGGCCGAGCAGGTTGAGGTCGGAACGGGCCTGGGTCGGCGCAGTGAAGTCGCCTTTGACGGCACCCTGTGGCACCGGAATCTCGCGGATCGGCACGATCGGCGTACCGTTGCGGCGGTCGAGCACGTACAGGCTGCCCTGTTTTGTCGGCACGATCACGGCCGGCTTGACGCCGTCGTCGGTCTTCAGGTGGACCAGGGTCGGCTGGCTGCCGACATCCATGTCCCACAGGTCGTGGTGAGTGAACTGGTAGTTCCAGCGGGCCTTGCCGGTGGCCAGGTCGAGGGCGACGATACCGGCGCTGTACTTCTCGGCGCCTGGCGTGCGGTCGGCACCGTACTGGTCAGGCATCTGGTTGCCCAGCGGCAGGTAGACCATGCCCAGCTCTTCGTCGACGCTGGCCAGCGACCACATGTTGGCCGAATTGCGGCTGTAGGTCTTTCCAGGCGCCAGCGGTTGGGTGTCGTCGGGGTTGTTGCTGTCCCAGTTCCACACCAGGTGACCGTCGTGCACGTCGTAGGCGCGAATCACCCCGGACGGCTCGTTGGTCGACTCGTTGTCGGTGACATGACCGCCGATGATCACCAGGTCGCGGGTCACGGCCACCGGCGAGGTGGAATAGTAGCCGCCGGCGGTGAACGGACCGATGCCTTGGGTCAGGTCGATGGCGCCCTGGTTGGCGAAGCCTTCGCAGACTTTGCCGTTGTCAGCGTTGATGGCGATCAGACGGGCGTCGGCGGTGGGCAGGTACAGGCGGCGCGGGCAGGCTTGCGCCACGGCCTGGCCGGCGGCGGAAATGGCCGGCACGGGGCTGCCGTCACGGCTGACGTAGCGGTT
The DNA here is from genome assembly GCF_030580795.1 of Pseudomonas boreofloridensis. Lineage (NCBI taxonomy): Bacteria > Pseudomonadati > Pseudomonadota > Gammaproteobacteria > Pseudomonadales > Pseudomonadaceae > Pseudomonas > Pseudomonas boreofloridensis. Next base: position 223,032 of record NZ_JAUQOQ010000005.1, read on the forward strand.
TTCGTCGTAATACGACACGCCGCGGCAGGTCATATGGGCGAAGCCCTTGAAGGTGCCCACCGAGCTCTTGATCTGCGGATCGAAGCGCCAGATTTCGGCACCGGTGTCCGGGTCCAGGGCCAACACCTTGCTGTGCGCAGTGCAGGCATAGAGCATGCCGTTGACCTTGAGCGGGGTGTTTTCGTTGGTCAGCTCGACCGGGTCGTTGTCGCTGGGCAGATCGCCGGTGCGGATGCGCCAGGCTTCCTCCAGGCGATTGACGTTCTGCGCAGTGATCTGACGCAGCGGCGAGTAGCGGTCGCCGAACTCGGTGCGACCGTAGGCCTGCCAGTCGCCATCGGGCATCGACGGCGCGGCACTGGCCATTTCGCTGCTGTCACGCCCCAGTTCCCCGGCAATTTCCCCGGGATGGGTGAATTGGCTGGCCAGGGCGCTGGCGCCGGCGGCGACCACCGCCACGCTGAGCAAGGCGCCGTTGACTGTCGACGCCGGGCCGCGCAGGGGACGACGTGCCCATGGCAGCAGCAGAATAACGCCCAAGGCGAACCACAGCGCCAGACGCGGCACCAGTTGCCACCAGTCCAGGCCCACTTCCCACAGTGCCCAGGCCGTACTGGCCAGCAGCACGGCGCCGTACAGGCCCAGGCCGATGCGACGCAGGGCGATCAGCAACACGCCTGAGAGGGCGAAGCCGATACCGCCGATCAGGTAATACAGCGATCCGCCCAACTGGCTGAGCTTGACGCCGCCGGCGATCAGGGCGAGGCCCATCAACAGCAGCAATACGCCGATCAGGCGCGGTAGCCAGCGGGTTCCAGAGGTAGCACCGTCAGTGCTCATCGTAGCTTCTCCGTTCATTCAAGGTGAGGTTCAGAAACTGCTTTGGATCTTCACGCCGCCGACCAGTGCATCGTCGACCCGCGACACCCCGCCCGGATGGCGGATGTACTGCAGGTTCGGGCGCACGGTGAGCCAGTCGGCCAGATGGATGCCGTAGTAGAGTTCGGCGCTGTATTCGGTGTCCTGGACAGGCAGGAAGCCGGGATTGTCATAGTCGTCCACGGCGTTGACCTGGTTGGCCAGGCGGGCGTTCTTGCGATAGGCGGGGTTGACGTGCACGCGCGCCAGGGCGAAGCCGATGTCGTCCTTGGCACGGACGTCGAACGGCCCCTTGTACACCACTCCCGCCTGAACATAGTTGTCGATGACATTGGTCTTCTTGTCGTGCATCGTGGCGTTGGCGAACAGGCTCAGGCCGCGCGAGGCGTCGGAGGCGAGCGAGGTCACCTGCTGTTGGGCACCGAGCCACAGGCCATGCTTGCTGGCGCTGCTGCGGTAGGCCTGGCCACTGAGGGCAGCGGGCTGGCCGTTGCGGTCTCGGTAAACATCCTGTGCCTTGGCATTACTGTAGTAGTAGCCGGCGCGATATTCCCCTTTCAAGCCATTGACCTGCGGGCTCCACACCAGTTCTATCGGCATCAGCGCGCCTTGCGTACCGCTGCCGCTGAGCTTGAAGCCGTTGCCGGTGTCCAGGTTGGAGGGGTTCTGCTCGAACACGCCGACTTGGGCGTAGAGGTCCTCGTGTAGGTTGTATCTGACACGCAGGGCCCATTGACTGACCGGCCAGTTGTACCAGATGCCACCGACCCAGTTGCCCACCTGCGAGCCGCAGAAGGCCAGGTTCTGGAAGTCGCAGGGGAAGCTGTTGAAGTCCTCGCCTTCGCCGAAGCGGCCGACCTTGATGTCCAGTGCACCGTCGAAGTACTTCTGCTTGAACCACATCTGCGTCAGCCGCCAGGTCTGGCCACGACCCCAGACTTCCTGGGCGGAGGTGAAGCCGCCGACGCGCGGGTCGTTGATACGGTCGTTGCTGATGTTGCGGCCACTGCGCTCGGTGACGGTGAGCTGGAACTCGCTGGCTTGCCAACCGAGCAGTTTCTGCAGATCGAAGTGGGTGCCCAGGGTGAATTGGTCGCTGTAGCGCGCGGTGCGGTCATGGTCGAAGCCGCCGTGCAGGTTGCTGCCCATCTCGCCGGTGTAGCCGAGGGTGAAGTCGTAGCCTTGTTGCTGCAGTCGCTGGCGCGCGCCGCCCCAGTCGCCGAGCATCCACGGCGAGTCGGCGGAGAACGGCGCCTGGGCGCTGGCAGGCGTGGCGAAGCTGGTCAGCAGGACCGCCAGGGCGGTGCCGGGGAGTCGGTATTTCGGCAGTTGGAGCATGAGATAGCGCTGTCTTATTGATTATCGAAAAAACGCAAGCGCATCAAAGAGTTGCTCTCTTCGATGTTGATGGCTGCAAGGAATGATGGATGAAGCGTTTCAGCGTGCGGCGGGGAGGATATAGAGGAAGCGAGCGGAAAAAAAGACAAAATGTCGCAGGGGATTGTTGTGATCCGGGTAACAGTCGACTGAAAGGGGACCTGTTCCCGCCACGGGGCAGGAACAGGGATTGGCGTGCCGAGTGCCCGGGTCTCAGAAACGTGTGGTCAGGCCCACTTCGACGCTGCGCCCAGGTGCTGGGGCGATGTCACGCAGGATCGAGCTGGCGTAGCGCACGGTCTGGTTGGTCAGGTTTTCACCGCGCACGAAGGCCAGCCATTGGCTCTGGCCGATATCGAAGTGGTAACCCACGCTGGCGCCGAGGGTGGTGTAGCCATCGGTGCTGGTTTCATTGGCCGGTTTACGGTGCTGCGCGGCGGCATGCTGCACATCCACGCGCGCTTGCCAGCGGTCCAACGCCCACAGCAGCCCGCTGTTGACCCGCAGCGGCGCGATGCGTGGCAGCGGCTCGCCGGTGTCGAGGTTCTTGGCGCGGGTATAGTCGCCGGACAGTTCCAGGGCGAAGCTGCCGTAGCGGTTCTCCAGCAGCTTCCAGTGGTCCTGGGCTTCGACGCCGTAGAAGCGTGCGCGCACGCCCGAATAGAGGTATTCGGGAATGGTCTCGTCGTCCTCGCCTTCGCGCTGGATACCGCTGCCGATCAGGCCGATGTAGTTGCGGAAGTGACTGTAGAACACTCCGACGCTGCCTTTATGGGTGCCATTGTCGAAGCGCAGGGCCAGATCGCCGGAAATGGCTTTTTCCTTGTTCAGGTTGGGGTCGCCGACTTCATAGGTGCCGGTCGCCACATGGGCACCGTTGGCGTACAGCTCGTAGAAAGTCGGGGCGCGTTCGGTGTAGCCCAGGCTGGCGGCCAGCGCCCAGACCGGATCGAGCTGGTAGACCGCGCCGGAGGACAAGCTCGCCGCATTGAAACTGTTGCTGCTGTCGGCATCGACGAAACGCTCGTTGCCCTTGCCGTCCGGATCCACGCGGGTGTGTTCCAGGCGTGCGCCCAGGCTCAGGTTCAGGCGTTCGGTGGCCTGCCACTGTTCGAGCATGAACACGGCCAAACTGTCGGTATCGGTCTGCGGTACGAACGCCTCTTCACCCAGGGCCGAGAATTCGTTACGGCTGACTTGGGCACCGATCACGCCTTCGACCGGCCCCAGCGGCTGATGACGCGCTTCGATGCGGGCCTCGTAGCCTTTGTTCTTGAAGGTGGTGCCGACTTCGCCGTCCTCGATCTCGCGGTGCTGGTACTCGGTGTATCCCGCGTCGACCTTGATCGAGCTGAACGGCCCTTGCAGGTCGCGCAGTTCGGAGGCGAAGGCATAGTGGTCCTGCTCCATGTCCAGACGCACGCCGGGCTCGGCCACCGAGCCGTAATTGCCGTCATAGCGGCTGTAGGACAGGCCGGCATAGCCGTGATCCCACTGGTAGGAACCGCCGATGGCGCCGCCGTCCTGACGACCGTCACTGTTCTCCAGACGGTGTTTCGAACCGGGGTCGTCGGCATCGCGCACCTTGCTGCTGCGCGCGTAGCCGGGAATGCGCAGGTCGTTGAACTGGCGGCTGTTGGCATCCAGGTGCAAGGCGAAGGTGCCATCGCCCGCTTCCAGTTTGCCGGCGCTGCTGCGTGTGGTGTCGGCGCCGCCATAGCGCAGTTCGCCTGCGCCGTGGATGCCGTCGATGGGCGAGTCGGGGATACGGTTGTCGAATGTATTGATTACCCCGCCGATGGCGTTGCCGCCATACAGCAGCGCCGCGGGGCCGCGGACGATCTCGATGCGCTCGACGTTCACCGGGTCCAGCGGCACGGCATGGTCGTAGGACAGCGACGAAGCGTCCAGCGCGCCGACGCCATTGCGCAGGATGCGAATGCGGTCGCCGTCAAGACCGCGGATCACCGGACGGCTGGCGCCCGGACCGAACCAGGTGGAGGCGACGCCAGGCTGCTTGTTCAGGGTTTCGCCCAGGCTGCCTTGCTGTTGCTGCAGCAAGGCGTCGCCTTCGAGCACGGTGCTGGGGGCGGCGAGCTGGCTGTTGCCCAGCGGGTTGGCGGTGATCACCTGGGGGGCGAGTTCCACCGCCTGGCCAGGCGATGAAGCCAGCCACAGGGCGATGGCGAGAGGGGAAAGGTGCAGAGGTTTGGACAGCATGGTGAAGTGACGTTCCTTGGCAGAGGATATGAATTGATACAATATAACATTGCCATTTCAGCATGACCGTATTGTCTCTGGCCAGGAATTTGTGCACGCCTTCGTCAAGGCGTGTATGAAAGTGCCGGCGCGCGGGCGTTGGGTGCCGAATCGACCGCCACCGGCCGCCTACAGTGGTGTAAGGTGCGCATCTTTGGACAGGAGCGCTGCATGAGCACGGCCCAACACACTGCGTTGCACGGCAAGACACTGGAGCAGATCCTCACCGAACTGGTGGCCCATTACCAATGGCAGGGCCTGGCCGAGCGTGTGGATATCCGCTGCTTCAAGAGCGATCCGAGCATCAAGTCGAGCCTGACGTTTCTGCGCAAGACGCCGTGGGCGCGGGAAAAGGTCGAGCAGTTGTACGTCACGCTGCAGCGCCGCAGTTGAGGTGGCCGCATCCTTGGCTGAGCGTGGCGGCCTGGCTGGGTTGGACAGGGTTGGCGGTGCAGTTGTATCTGGTGCTGTGGTCGCGCTGGCAGGAGCAGGCCAGCTTGATCGGCGGCCTGATCAACCTGTTCGGTTTCTTTACCGTGCTGAGCAACACCTTGGTGGCGACGGTGTTGAGCTATGCCGCCTTTGGCCGCGAGTCGGCGGCGCGGCGTTGGTTCCTGCGCCCGGCCGTCAGTGCCGGTGTGCTGGTGAGTATCGTGCTGGTGGCGTTGGCCTACAGCCTGCTATTGCGTAACCTCTGGCACCCGCAAGGCTGGCAGCGCCTGGCCGACGAGTTGCTGCACGATGTGATGCCAATGGTGTTCGCGCTGTACTGGTGCCTGGCGGTGCCCAAGGGGCACTTGCGGCTCTGGCACTTGGGCGCGTGGACGCTTTACCCGCTGCTGTATTTCCTGTTCATCCTGTGGCGCGGGCATGAGATCGGGGTCTATCCCTATCCCTTCGTCGACGTCGCCAGCCTCGGTTACGCCCAGGTGATGCTCAACGCGTCGGGCGTGCTGGCAGGGTTCTGGGCGATCGGGCTGGCGGTACTGGGTGTGGACCGCCTGTGGTCACGGCGACACGCCTGATCAGCCGCCTCATTCATCATCCGCGGCTCCATCCGCTCGCCAGTAGGCAGCCGCTTTCAACGCGTCTTCTGCAACCCCTTTGTTCAGCAGCAGCGCCTTGACCTGACGGGTCAGCGTTTTCTCCAGTGCCACCCAGGCATACAGCCGGCCTTGCGGCAGTGCCAGATGCTCGACGAAATCAGCCACGTTTTCTGCCTGGCGCCGCAGCCAAATCACCTCCACCTGGGCCTGGCTCGGCAGCGCCTGGCGCTCCTGTTCATTCTCGATTTCTATCACCGCCAGCACCCGACGCCCGGCCGGCAGGGTTTCCAGGCGCCTGGCGATGGCGGGAATCGCGGTCTCGTCGCCGATCAGCAGGTAGCTGTCGAAGATGTCCGGCACCACCATCGACGCGCGCGGCCCGGCGATGTCGAGGGTCTGGCCGGGTGCAGCTTGGGCGGCCCAGGTGGAGGCGGGGCCGTCGCCGTGCAGGACGAAATCGATGTCCAGCTCCAGGGCCTGGAGGTCGATGCGCCGCGGGGTGTACTCGCGCATGGTCGGCCGCACGCTGCCGTCGCGGCCCAGGCTGCGGGTGTCGATCGCCTGCTGTTGCTCGGGGGTACAGCCGAACAGCACCTTGACGTGGTCGTCACTGCCCAGGCTGGTGAAACCGGTCAGTTCCGGACCACCGAGGGTGATGCGGCGCATGCGTGGGGTCAGGTCGGTGACCCGCAGCACGTGCAGGTGGCGTTGGCGGATTTCGTGGTTGACGCGGTGGATGGTATCGCTCATGGGGACCTCGGCGTTCCGGTCGCTCTCGGCGCGCCCCCAGCTCAGTGGGGCTGAAAAGGATCGTGGGGTTCACGCCCGTTGAGAACGACCCTGGGTAGAGAGACGTCGCGACAGCTTACGCCACCGATATCCAGGCTCAAGTCTTAAATGCGGATGATTATCATCTGTTTTTTCGATGCGTAACGCCGTTCAGCGCAGAGCCAACCGAGGCGCCTTGCATTCATTGGGGTTTCCCGGCTCCAGATAAGGCATGAGGATCGGTGCCATGCCCTTGAGCACCTGTACCGGCAGGGCCGAGGTGAACGTGAAGGCTTCGGCGCTGGGGCCGGGAACGAAGGCCGTGAGCGTACCGAAGTGGTTATCGCCGAGGAAGAACACGAACGTGGCGGTGCGGTTGAGCGAGCGCGAGGCGATCAGTCGCCCGCCCGCGCCGTAGCTTTGCAGACGGTTGTCACCGGTGCCGGTCTTGCCGCCCATCACCAGCGAGGTGCCGTCTTGCAGCTTGAAGCTGCCGGAGATGCGCCGCGCGGTACCGGCATCGACCACTTGCGACATGGCGCCTTTGAGGGCGCGCGCCACCTCCACCTTGAGAATGCGCCGGCCCCTGTCCGGATCGCTGACGAGCTGCGTTTCGTAGGGGGTGTCGGCGGCGAAATGCAGGGTGTCGATACGCAGGGTCGGCAGGCGCACGCCATCGTTCTGGATGATCCCCACCAACTCCGAGAGCGCGGCAGGCCGGTCGCCCGAGCTGCCGATGGCCGTGGCCAGCGACGGCACCAAGTGATCGAACGGGTAGCCGACGCGTTTCCAGCGTTGATGGATGTCGAGGAATGCCTCGATCTCGACCATGGTGCGGATGCGGCTGTCGCGTGCGCCCTGATGGCGACTCTTGAACAGCCAGCTGTAAACCTCCTGGCGCTCGAAGCGGCTGGCCTTGACCATGTCGGCGGTGCTCGCACCTGGGTTGCGAAGCAGATAGCCCAGCAACCACAGGTCCAGCGGGTGCACCTTGGCGATGAAACCCTGGTCGGGCAGGTCGAACTTGCCGGGACCGTAGGCCGCGTACATCTCGGCGAGGCGTCCGTCGTTGAGCCTGGCCATGGCGGCCTTGTCCTTGGTGGCATGGGCGCGCACGAAGGCGTTGAAGGTGTCCTGGCTGGCGTCGGGGAACAGGTAGCGATGCACCGCGGCCAGGCGCTGCGGGGTCACGCGCATGCCATCGAGGAAGGTGTCCAGGCGCTGCTGGGAGGTCTTGCGCTGGTACTTGCGCCAGAAACGCATCAGGTAGTTGGTGCCTTCCCGGTCGGCGAAACGTGCCAGGTATTCCTGGCGACGTGGGTCGGCATCATCCTTGAGCAGCGGCTCGCGGTTGTAGGGCTGCTGGTAGGTGACGTAACGCACCAGGTCGCGCATCAGGCGGATGAAGGGCAGGTTGATCGACTCGCGCAAGGCGTCCTTGAGGCTGGGGTTGCGACCGTTGTCCTCGCGGCGAAAGTTGTTGAAGCGGTGAAGACCGCCGCCGGTGAAGAAGGCCTCGCCGGTATTGGCCGAATAGGTGCGCTCCAGCGCCGCATCGAGCATGGCGTCGAGGTTCTGATCCTTGCTGTTCTGCATCAACCACTGCAGCGACCACTGGCTGATGCGGTCCAGATCGGCCACCGGCACTTTGCGCAGATCGGCCACTGACTTGCCGGCGTACTGGTCGTGCAGCTCAGCGATGATTTCCAGATAGGTGGTCAGTACCCGCAACTTGGCGGTTGAACCCAGTTCCAGCTTGCTGCCCTCGTTGATGTCGAACGGCTGGTTGGTGCTGTCGGTCTGCACCCTGACCCGCGAGCCATCGGCGGTGCGCTCGAACAGGGTGAAGCTGTAGCTGACCTGGTCGGTGGTGCGACTGGTCAGCAGGCGCTCGCCGATCAGGCCCATCTGCGCCGCGAACGCGGGATCGGCGAGGTTCTTCAGGTACTGGCTGACCTGGGTCTGCAACTCGGCCTGCAGGGTGCTGGTGGCCGACAGGTCGAGGCGGTCGAGGTCGTACAGCGGCCGATCGAGCATGGCTGCCAGGCGGTTACGGGCCAGACTGATGCCCTTGTTGGTGACGATCGGCACGATGGTCGGCTGCGCCACCCAGTCGCGGTAGACCGCCTTGCTCGCCAGCGCGGCCTCGGCCAGTGGGCGGTCGACGATGGCGTTGGCGGCGAGCACACGGATGTGTGCATCGGTCAGCTCGGCCAACTCTTCTCGACCCTTGGACAGGTAATGGGAGGGCCGGCGCTGGGCGATCATCAGCGACAGCACCTCGCGCAAGGCCAGGCCGCGTGCAGCCAGGCTCTGCGCGTCCGTGGCGCTGGCGGCCAGCGCCTGGTTCACCTCGGCGAAATCGGCGCCGTACCAGACCCGCAGTCCTTCGGCCAGACCATGCACCTCGCCGTGCCCAGGCACTGCCGACAGCGGCACGCTGTTGAGGTAGTCGCGCACGATGCGCTGGCGCGCCACGGTGGTGTCCGTACCGCCCTGATAGGCGCGCACGCTGGCGGAAATCATCTGGCGAATTTTTTCCGCCCCGCTGACCGTCAGACCGTCCGGCGAGTGGCGGTACTTTTCCAACTGCGTGGCCAAGGTGCTGCCACCGGCCGACTGCCCCGGCAGGGCCAGGTGCTTGGCCACTTGGCTGTAGGCGGCCTTGGCGAAACGCGGCCAGTCCACCGCCGGGTTGCTGCGCGGGTTGCTTGGGTCGAGCAGGTCACGGTTCTCGATGAACAGCAGGCTGTTGACGATCACCGGCGGTATGTCCGCGAAGCGATCGTACAGGTACTGGGGATAACGGTACTGGTAGAGGGCATCGCCACGGCAGTCGGTGATCGACAATCCGGCCTGGTCCTTTTCCACGTAGGGGACGAACAGGCCGTGATCGACATAGCGCATCAGTGCCGGGGAGAAGCGCACCTGTTCGCTGATCAGGTAGTCGCGCTTGAGCAACCTTGGCAGGAACTGGCCCAGGGCACTGTAGCCCAGGCGCTTGTCGAACGGGCCGTCGCCTGGATAGACGATGGCGTCGCTCGGGCCGCGCTCGAGCGAATAGGTGAGGGTACTGGCCAGCGCGCTGAACTCGCGCGATTGCAGTTGCGAAGTCTGCACCTCTTCACGCACGGCCAAGCCCGCTGCCACCAAGGCCACCAGCACGATCAGAACGATCAGGCGCCACCACAGGCGGCGTTGACGAGGCGTCTTCGGCTGTGGGGCATCGGCCAGAGGTGGTTCGGTCGCTTGGGTGCTGCTCTGTTCCGAGTGCCACAGTACGCCCATAGTGTTCCAGTCCGGCCAGGTAGTTTCGTCTTGCTTGTCTGAAGCTTAGACGCTGACCGGGTTTGGTGAAAAATTTGTCATGGGGTGTGGGACGGGTATGCCTCAGGCGGCGATTTCGCTGTGCGGCTCGAAGCTGTCGGCACGGGCGAGCTGCCACATCCGCGAGTAGAACTGGCCGTCCACTTCGCCGGTCAGCAACTCGCCGGGCTTGAGGAACACGTGCATCTGCGAGAACAGTTTGATCTCGGTTGCGCTGATGCGCCGTACCAAATGCTTGGCCTCCAGTTGCGCCGGATGCTCGAGGCCGGCGGCGGCCAGCATTTCGGCCAGCGCGCGCAGGGTGTTGTGGTGGAAATTGAGCACACGCTGGGCTTTGTCCGGCACCACTAGCGCGCGTTGGCGCAGGGTGTCCTGGGTGGCGACGCCGGTGGGGCATTTGTTGGTGTGGCAGCTCTGCGACTGGATGCAGCCGATGGCGAACATGAAGCCGCGTGCCGAGTTGGCCCAGTCGGCGCCAATGGCCAGCACGCTGGCGATATCGAAGGCGCTGACGATCTTGCCGCTGGCACCGAGCTTGATCTTGTCGCGCAGGTTCAGGCCCACCAGGGTGTTGTGCACGAACAGCAGCCCCTCGCGCAAGGGCACGCCGATGTGATCGGTGAATTCCACCGGCGCTGCACCGGTGCCACCTTCCTTGCCGTCGACGACGATGAAGTCGGGCAGGATGCCGGTCTCCAGCATGGCCTTGGCGATGCCCATGAATTCCCACGGATGGCCCAGGCAGAACTTGAACCCGACCGGCTTGCCGCCCGACAGCTCGCGCAGCGTGGCGATGAACTGCATCATCTCGATGGGCGTGGAAAAGGCGCTGTGGCGCGAGGGCGAGATGCAGTCCTCGCCCATGGCGATGCCGCGCGTGTCGGCAATTTCCTGGGTGACCTTGTGCTTGGGCAGGATGCCGCCGTGACCGGGCTTGGCGCCCTGGCTCATCTTGATTTCGATCATGCGCACCTGTGGGTTGGCCGCCTGTTCGGCGAAGCGCGCCGGATCGAACTGACCGTCGGCGCTGCGGCAGCCGAAGTAGCCGCTACCCAGTTCCCAGACCAGGTCGCCGCCGTGTTCGCGGTGGTAAGGGCTGATGCTGCCCTCGCCGGTGTCATGGGCGAAGTTGCCCAGGTGCGCGCCTTGGTTGAGGGCGCGGATCGCGTTGGCGCTCAGTGAGCCGAAGCTCATCGCCGAGATGTTGAAGATCGACGCCGAGTAGGGCTGGCTGCACTGCGGCCCGCCGATGTCGATGCGAAAGCTCGCCGGATCGGCCAACGGTGCCGGACGCATCGAGTGGCCGATGAACTCGAAGCCGGACTCGTAGACATCGATGAGCGTGCCGAAGGGTTTGTCCGAGGCCTCGTTCTTGGCCCGGGCGTAGACCAGCGAACGCTGGGCGCGGGAGAAGGGCAGCGCGTCGCTGTCCGATTCCAGCAGGTACTGGCGGATCTCGGGGCGGATGCCCTCGACCAGGTAACGGATGTTGCCAAGGATCGGGTAATTGCGGCGCACCGCGTGGCGCGTCTGCAGCAGGTCGAACAGGCCAAGCAGGCTGAGCACGGCGGTGGTCAGGGTGAAGGGCCACAACCATTCGTGGTGCAGGAAGGGCAGGCTGGCCAGGGTGAACAGCACGCACCCGGCGAACACAGCGTAACGGCTCAGAAGTGACAGACTCATGCGAAATTCCCTTGCGAATGCTTCGGTCGAACCTCGACCTTAGCCCGCCGCGGCAAGCATTGGCCAGTCTGGGATAGCGCGAGCAAATGAAATCTTCGGTATCAAAAATCATTCTCAAAATATTATGTTATAAAGTATCTCTTTTGATCCGAGGGTACTTTCATGAAAGCAGGCATCCATCCCGATTACCGCCCCGTGCTGTTCCACGACACGGCAGCGGACGCATTCTTCCTGATTGGCTCGACGGTCGAGACCGACCGCACGCATCGGCACACCGATGGCCAGACCTACCCCTACGTGGCGCTGGATGTGTCCAGCGCATCGCACCCGGTGTACACCGGCCAGCAGCGCAAGACCACGGTGGAGGGGCGTGTGGCCGGGTTCAACAAGCGCTTTGCCGGGTTTGCCGGGCAGGCGAAATAAGCGCGCACCCGCCGTCGCGTCGAGCCGGTCAGGGATTGCGTATCGGGGCGCCGCGCAGCAAGTGCTGGCGCCATGCGTTTTGCTCCTCGCCGGTGGCCTCGACCAGACAGCGGAACGTACCGCCTGCCCGTACGGCCACCGGTACGCCGTCGCGGTAGAGCAGGCGATTGGTGCTCAGCGCTGGCAGCTTGGTGCCCGGCAGTAACGTGCCGAGCAGATTCAACGGGTCGCTGCCGCTGACCATCACCCCTTCACCCTTCGCCTCGCGCCGGCGTACCTGGCGCAACGAGGCCACGGCTTCGGGCAGGGCGAATTGTTCGCCAGCGAGCCCGGCGATGAAGCGACCGCCACGGATTTCCCCGCGCGCTTCCAGTCGGTGATAGCAGCGCAGCAGATCGCGCCAGGGCGGCAGCAGTTCGCTTTCACGCTCCAGCAGGCGCCAGCAGATCACGCCATAGCGGCGTAGCAACACGCGGGCGATGTACTCAAGGCGCTCGTCGTTGTCCTGTTCGAGGCTGCCACGGCGCAGCAATGACCAGCGCCCGGCCTGGAGCATGGGGCTGGCAAAGGCCATAGGACTGCGCCGGCCATGCCGCGCGGTGCGCCTGCCCACGGGCGTGATCAGGCTGCGCAAGCCGCTGAAGCCGTCGGCTGCGGCCAGTCCTGAGCCGACCAGTTCCTGCAGCGCCGTCTCCAATTCGCTGGGCAACAGGCGCGCCTCATCGACGAGTTCGTCGAAGAACAAGGCGCCGTGCGCCTTTAAGGCCTGGTGCACGCGCTGCGCCCGTGGCCCCAGCGTGTCGGGATCGGCACCGCAGGTCAGGCTGCGCCACAGGCCCAGGCGTTCGCGTGGCAGCAACACCAGCGGCGTGCTCGACAGCGTGCTGCTCGACACGCTACCGGTGAGCCGGGTCCAGGCCCACTGACCGCTGCGGCAGGCGTCATCCAGCCAATGTGGGCTGTAGTCGCCGATACGGGTGGGCAGCACGTCCGCTTCCCAGGCCCCGGCCGCGCAAGGGAAGCCTTCGAGTTGCGCCAGTACCACGGTCACGGCCTGGGGACCGCGCAAGCGTTCGTCGACGCTCAGGTGCTGCCAGTCGAACAGAAAACGCATGAAGTCCTGCAGGCTGACCGGCTCGATCTCCCGACGCAGACGCTTGACCGTATAACGATGAATCCGCGCCAGCAGATGCCGTTCGCACCACTGCAAGGCCGGCTGCGCAGGGCTGAAGTGTCCGCGCAACAGATAGCCTTCGCCTTCCAGTCGTGCCAGGCCCTGTTCCACTTGGGTTTCGCGCAGACCCAAGGGCTCGGCGATCTGCGCCAGCGTCTGTGGGCCGAAGCCACTGAGGCGGGCGCGCAGCAACTCGCACAGGGCGTCGTCGGCAGCGACAGGCTGGTCGAAGCCCGGCAGCGCCTGCACCGCAGGTGTCAGGACGGCGCTGGGGTAAAGGGTCGTCAGCGCCTTGAGACGCTCACGGGGCAGCCACAGGCCTAGGTCGGCCGTCTCCAGGCGACAGGCACGCCCCCCGTGGGTCAAGTCCGCGAGCAGGGCGTCCCAGCCTGGGTTGGCCTGCACCTCGTCGGCGGTGACCACGCCCAGGCTCATCAGCGCTTCGTGCAGTTCATCGGCGTCACGCGGCTGCGGCCAGGCCTCGATTGCGACGGCGTGAATCGCCTCGGCATCCAGGGCGCCCAAGTCATCGGCGCTGTGCACGTCGCTCCAGCGTCGATTGAGCACCGCCTGGGTGCGCCGTTCTTCCAGCGGCGCGTCGTCGAGAAAGGCATAGGGCCGCGCGTTGAGGATGGCCGAGGCCAGGGGTGACGGGGCTGGCAGATCACGGGCGAGCAAGCGCACTTCGCCGCGCTCCATGCGCCGCAGTAAGGCCAGCCAGCCCTCGCTGTCCATGGCGTCGTGCAGGCAGTCGTCCAGCGTCTGCTGCACCAGAGGATGGTCCGGCACCTGGCGTTCGCCGACCAGGTTTTCCAGGCAGGCGATCTGGTCGGGAAAGACCGACGCCACCAGGTCTTCACTCTTCATCCGCTGGATCTGCGGGGCCACTTTGCGCCCGCCGACGTAGCGCGGCAGCGCCATCGCCGTGGCGGCGTTCCAGCGCCAGCGCACACCGAACAGCGGCGCGTCGAGCAGCGCCTGGATCAGGATCGACTCGGCGCTGCGGCTGGAGAGGTAGCGCCACACCTCGTCCAGTTCGAAGCTATGGCTGGTGGACAACGACAGCACGATGGCATCTTCGCTGGCCGCCGCTTGCAGCTCGAAGTTGAAGGTGCGGCAGAAGCGCTTGCGCAGGGCCAGGCCCCAGGCGCGATTGATGCGGCTGCCGAAGGGGGCGTGAATGATCAGTTGGGTGCCGCCGGATTCGTCGAAGAAGCGCTCCATCACCAGCGTCTGCTGCGAGGGCAGGGCGCCGAGCACGTGCCAGGTCCGCCCCAGGTAGTCGAGCAACTGACGGGCGCTGTCCTCGCCCAATGCGTAGTGCGTCATGAGCCAGTTCAGGGCGGCGTCGGGGTCGTCGGCCTGGCGTTGCAACTGCGCATCCAGGCCCTGTTGCAGGCGCGCCACCGCCGCCGACAGCTCGTCGCTGCGTCCCGGCGCTTCGCCCATCCAGAACGGGATGTTCGGCGCCAGCCCCTGGGCGTCTTCGACCCGCACGCGGCCTGGCTCGATCCGCAGAATGCGGTAGGAGGCGTTGCCCAACTGGAAGATGTCGCCGGCGAGGCTCTCCACCGCGAAATCCTCGTTGACGCTGCCAATGTTCAGCGCCTGGGGCTCGAGCAGCACGGCGTAGTCGGCGGTCTCCGCAATGGTGCCGCCGCTGGTCAAGGCGACCAGTTGGCTGCCACGCCGACCGCGCAAGGTGCCGCTGACGGCGTCGCGGTGCAGGTACGCGCTGCGCACACCCTGGCGGCCGTTGTAGCCCTCGGCAAGCATGCGCAGCACCGCCTGGTAGCGTTCATCGCTGAGCGCGGCGTACGGCGTGGCGGCGCGCAGGCAGTCCAGCAGCGCCTGCTCGGGCCACGGCTGGTTGCTGACTTCGGCGACGATCTGCTGGGCCAGGACATCCAGCGGGGCTTCTGGCAGGTGCAAAGCATCGAGCTCGCCACGCTGTACGCAGTCGAGCAGGGCCGCACATTCGATCAGGTCGTCGCGGGAGGTCGCGAACAATCGGCCTTTGGGAATGCCATCGACCTGATGCCCCGAGCGGCCCACGCGTTGCAGGAAAGCAGCGATGGCGCCGGGCGAGGCGATTTGACACACCAGGTCGACCTCGCCGATATCGATACCCAGCTCCAGCGAGGCGGTGGCCACCAACAGCCGCAACTCGCCGGCTTTCAATCGCTGTTCTGCCGCCAGCCGGTGCTCCTTGGCCAGGCTGCCGTGGTGGGCGGCCACCTGGTCCTGGCCGAGGCGCTCGCTCAGGTGGCGGGTCAGGCGCTCGGCCAGCCGTCGGGTGTTGACGAACACCAGCGTGGTGCGGTGCTCGCGGGCCAAGGTGGCGAGGCGGTCGTAGACCAGGTCCCAGACATCGTTGGCCATTACCGCACCCAGCGGCACCGGCGGCACCTCGATGGCCAGGTCGCGCGCGCGGGCATGGCCGACGTCGACGATGGCGCAGGGTCGTTCGTGCCCGACCAGGAACTGCGCTACCCGCTCGATGGGACGTTGCGTGGCCGACAATCCTATTCGCCGCAGCGCCCGTCCGCTCAGGGCTTGCAGACGCTCCAGGCTCAGCGCCAGGTGGCAGCCGCGCTTGTTGCCGGCCAGGGCATGGATCTCGTCGACGATCACCGTGTGCACCTGGGTCAGCCCGGCGCGCCCGGACGCCGAGCCAAGCAGTACGTAGAGCGACTCGGGCGTGGTCACCAGGATGTGCGGCGCGCGTCGGCGCATGGCGGCGCGGTCTTTCTGAGGGGTGTCGCCGGTGCGCACGGCGGTGGTGATCTGCGGCGCGTGCAACCCCAGGTCGGCGAGCGTCTGGGCAATGCCTTCTAGCGGCGCCTGCAGATTCAGGCGGATATCGTTGGACAGCGCCTTGAGCGGTGAGAGGTAGACGACTTGGGTGTGCGCGGGCAACTCGCCGCCGAGCGCCAGGCCTTGGCGGAACAGTTCGTCGAGCACGGCGAGAAAGGCGCTGAGGGTCTTGCCCGAGCCGGTGGGGGCGGCCAGCAGCATCGACTGCCCGGCGTGGATCAACGGCCAGGCGCGGGCCTGGGCAGCGGTGACCGTGGCGAAGCGTTGCCCGAACCATTGGGCCACCGCAGGGTGGAACAGGTCGAGCGCCGGGTGGTGCAAGGCGGGCAGGTTCATGCCCCGTTTATGGCGACTGAATGCCCGCTTGGCAAGGGGCCATTCGTCTGGCTTGAAGCGCACGGGGCCTTTTCGGGTATCCTCCCCGCCCCGTCGTCGAGGAAGCCCTGCCCATGTCCCAGATCATCCATATCGCCGCTGCCCTGCTCATCGATCCGGCCGGCCGGACCTTGCTGGTGCGCAAACGCGGCACCCAGGCCTTCATGCAACCCGGTGGCAAGATCGACGCGGGCGAAACGGCGGTGCAGGCCTTGGCGCGCGAACTGCACGAAGAACTGGGCCTGCACATCGATCCCGAGCAGGCGGTGCACCTGGGCCGTTTCAGCGCGCCAGCGGCCAATGAGCCGGGCTTCGAGGTCCAGGCCGAGCTGTTTCGCGTTCACTGCGCCGAGGCGGTGACGCCTGCGGCGGAAATCGAGGAAGTGCAGTGGCTGGCCGCCGACCAGGCCAGCGCCCTGACCCTTGCGCCCTTGACCCGCGACCTGATTCTGCCGCTGTGGCGCGATGCCCTCAACGCACCGCGCTGACCCCATCGAGGGTGGCGAACGAGGTGTCCTTGGCCGTCAGCAGAAAGTCGCGCATGTACGGCGCATCGAGCATGTCGGTGCGCACGGCAGCATAGAGCGTGGCGAACAGGCCCTTGTCGCCCAGGCGCTTGCCCTTCACGTAGCCGCGCGAGCTGTACTCGTGCAAGGCCCAGTGGGGCATGCCGCACACGCCACGGCCGCTGGCCACCAGTTGCATCATCATCACGGTCAGTTCCGAAGTGCGCACGGCGGCCGGTTCGATGTCCGCCGGCTCCAGGAAGCGAGTGAAGATGTCCAGCCGATCGCGTTCCACCGGGTAGGTGATGAGCGTCTGGTCGACCAAGTCCTCCGGCACGATGTAGGGCTTGGTCGCCAGCGCGTGCTGATTGGCCACCGCGAGCATGGCCTCGTAGGTGAACAGCGGCACGTAGGTGATGCCGGCCAGGTCCAGCGGGTCGGAAGTCACCACCAGGTCGAGGTCGCCACGGGCCAGCGCCGGCAGCGGAGCGAAAGCGAAACCCGAAGCCAGGTCCAGCTCCACCTCCGGCCAGGCGTCGCGGAATTGATCGATGGTCGGCATCAGCCACTGGAAGCAACTGTGGCACTCGATGGCCATGTGCAGGCGACCGGCGGTGCCGCCAGCCAGGCGCGCGATGTCGCGTTCGGCACCGCGCAGCAGCGGCAGCGTGGCGTCGGCCAGTTGCAGCAGGCGCAGGCCGGCGCTGGTGAAGCGGATCGGTTTGGTCTTGCGCACGAACAGTTGCATGCCAAGGCGTTCTTCCAGTTCTTTGAACTGATGCGACAGCGCCGACTGGGTCAGGTGCAGGCGCTCGGCAGCCTCCACAAGGCTGTCGGCCTCGCGCAAGGCGTGAAGAGTTTTCAGGTGACGGATTTCCAGCACGTGCAGCTCCGTGAGCAAATTTTGAGGAAAGTCAGATGAGGTTGAGTTTCCCTCATGTTGCGCGGTGTGTCGACTGCAAGATTCATGACCGTTCAGCGACCTTAATCAAACTGTCACGCAACTGTGGCAGCGCGCTTTAACGGATTTCATCAGACTCGCGCTCTACTGGGGATTTGCATTCTGGTGTTTCTGTCCATGCGGTACTTTCTGATTATTGTTCTGCTGCTGTGCGGGGGGCCGGCCGGTTTCGCTGCAGGGCGTTGCGATGCCCAGGTGCCGGTGCAGCGCGCCGAGCTGGGGGCATTGAGCCTGGTCTACCAGAGCGTCGGTACGCCGGGCGATCCGGCACTGCTGCTGGTGATGGGTCTGGGCGGGCAACTGATCCACTGGCCGGACGACGTGGTCGAGGCGTTGTGCCGCCAGGGCTTTCGGGTGATTCGCTACGACAACCGCGATGTCGGTCTGTCGCGCTGGAACCAGCCGCCGGCCTCGGCCAACCTCACCGTCGAACTGCTGCGCTACAAGCTGGGGCTGCCAGTAGCTGCCCCTTATAGCCTGACTGACATGGCCGGTGACGGCCTCGGGCTGATGGATGCGCTGGGCATCGAGCAGTTCCATGTGCTGGGCGTGAGCATGGGCGGCATGATCGCCCAGCATCTGGCGGCCATGGCGCCGCAACGGGTGCGTAGCCTGACCTTGATCATGTCCAGCTCCGGCGCCCAGGGCCTACCGGCGCCGAGCGCGGCGTTGGTGCAATTGCTCGCCCGGCGCAGCGCGCCGAGCCGCGAGGTCGCGCTGGAGCAGCAGGCCGACTTGTTGGCGGCACTGGGCAGCCCAGCGGTGCACGATGACCGCGCGGTGTTGTTGCAGCAGGCCGCGCAGGCTTACGACCGGGCGTTCAATCCGGAGGGGGTCAAGCGCCAGATCATGGCGATTCTGGCCGAGCCGAGCCGGGTACAACTGCTCAACCGCCTGCGGGTGCCGACACTGGTGGTGCATGGCACGGCCGATCCGTTGCTGCCGGTGATGCACGGTGTGCACCTGGCCGCGCACATCCAGGGCAGTCAACTGCGCTTGATTCCGGGCTTGGCGCACCGTTTCCAGGAGCCGTTCAAAGCGCCGCTGCTGGCGGCGGTACTGCCGTATCTGAAGTCGCATCGCCAGGAAACGGCGCACATCGCCGGGCTTTGAGCAGGCTGGCGTCCAGGCCTGGAACCGCGCCGTCGGTGAGACGCGCTCAGCCCAGGCCGTATTTCTTCACCTTGTCGAACAACGTGGTCTTGGCCATGCCCAGCTCCTGGCTGGCCTGGCTGAGGTTACCCCCGGTGCGCTGCAAGGCATCGCTGAGCAAATTGCGCTCGAAGGCTTCGACTGCCTCGGCAAAGCCCAGGCCCTGGCTGCCGCCGACGCCGGGTTTCTTGAACGCTGGCAGTCCCAGCGCGTAACGCTCGGCGACGTTGCGCAGCTCGCGTACGTTGCCTGGCCAGTCGTGGGCCATTAGCCGCGACAGGGTCTGGCTGTCCAATTGCGGCGCTTCACGATCGAAGCGCAGCGCTGACTGCTGGAGGAAATGTTCGAACAACTGGAGGACGTCTTCGCGGCGTTCGCGCAGTGGCGGCAGCTCGAGCGTAACCACGTTGAGGCGGTAGTACAGGTCGCTGCGGAACTGCCCCGTGGAGCCCAGCGCGTCGAGGTCAGACTTGGTGGCGGCAATTATCCGGCAGTCCACCGGGATGCTCTGGTTCGAGCCCAGCCGTTCGAGCGTGCGCTCCTGTAGTACGCGCAGTAGCTTGATCTGCAGGTTGACGGGCATGCTCTCGACCTCGTCGAGAAACAGCGTGCCGCCATTGGCGTGCTCGATCTTGCCGATGCGCCGCTTGCCGGCGCCGGTGAAGGCGTTGGCTTCGTGGCCAAAAATTTCGCTCTCGAACAGGTTCTCCGGCAGACCGCCGCAGTTCAGGGCCACGAACGGCGCGCCCTGACGGCGGCTGAAATCGTGCAGGCAACGCGCGACCAATTCCTTGCCGGTGCCGGTCTCGCCCTCGATTAGTACGTTGGCCGAGGTATCGGCGACGTTGGCGATCAGCTCGCGCAGCGCCTGCATGGCCGGCGAGCGGCCGATGATGCGCGCTTCCAGCGAGCCCTGGCCAGCCAACTGCTTACGCAAGGCCACCACTTCGCGTGACAGCCCGCGCTGCTCCAGCGCGCGGCGCACCACGTCCACCAGCCGCTCCGGCGAGAACGGCTTTTCCATGAAGTCGTAGGCACCGTTGCGCATCGCACCGACCGCCATGTCGATATCGCCGTGGCCGGTGATCAGCACCACCGGCAGGCTGCGGTCGCGGGCCTTGAGGCGGTTGAGCAGCTCCAGGCCATCGATGCCGGGTAGACGAATGTCGCTGACGACGATACCGGCGAAGTCGTCGCCGATACGTTCCAGCGCCTGTTCGGCGCTGCCCACGCCTTCGCAGGCGATGTCCTCCAGCGCCAGCGCTTGCTGGCAGCCGAGCAGCACGTGGGGGTCGTCTTCGACGATCAGGACGGTCAGGGGAGCTGGGGTCATGGGGACTCTTCGTTCATGGTGTATCGGCCGAGTCGGTGGCGGGCGTTGCCAGCGGCAGGCTGAGGACGAACGCGGTGCCGCCGCCGGCAGGGTGTTCGACGCTCAGGGCGCCTTTGGCCGCAGCGGCCAGGCTGGCCGACAGCGTCAGGCCCAGGCCCAGGCCGTGCTCGCCCGGTTTGGTGGTGAAGAAGGGTTCGAACAGGTGTTTGCGCGCTTCATGGTCGATGCCGTGGCCATTGTCGCGTACCCGCAGGCGGTACCGGTCGCCGGCCAGTTCGCCCTCCAGCCACAGTTGCGGGTGGGCTTGGGCAGTCATGGCGTCCAGCGCGTTGCCGATCAGGTTGACCAGGATCTGTTCCAGCCGGGTCTGGTCGATGGCCAGTGCCTGATCGTCGAAATCGCGGTGCAATTGCAGGCCGCAGGCACCAATACGGTTGGCCAGCACCTGCAAGGTGGCCTCCACCGCGCTATCGAGCGACGCCAGGCCGCTGTCTTCGCCGCGACGGGCGAAGGAACGCAGACTCGCGGTGATCCGGCCCATGCGGTCTATCAGGTCGTTCATGGTGCGCAGATTGGTGCTGGCGGTGTCCAGGGCGCCGCGTTCGAGGAAGCGCACGGTATTACCCGAGAGCGTGCGCAGCGCCGCCAGTGGCTGGTTGAGCTCGTGGGCGATGCTGGTGGACATCTGTCCAATGGCGGCCAGCTTGCCGGCCTGGACCAGCTCGTCCTGGGCGTGACGCAAGGTTTGTTCGGCATGACGGCGTTCGCGGATCTGACCTTTGAGCCGCTCGTTGCTGGCGCGCAGATCGGCGGTACGCTCGGCGATCCGCCGTTCCAACTGGCTGTTGGCTTCTTCCAGCGCTTCGCGGGCCGCCAGGCGGGTAGCGATCACCTTGCGCCGCTCGTTCCAGGCGATGCCGAGGATCGCCAGCAGGGCGAAGGCGACGCCTACCAGGATGCCTTGGATCATCGACTCGCGGTGCAAGTCCTGCAACGGGGTGAGCAGGGTGAAGTGCCAGGGTGTATCGGCCAGACGTCGGGTCTGTGCCAGGTAGGTGACTTCGTGGCTGGCGTCCTGGCCGCTGTCGCGGCTGGCCGGGAAGGTGAGCTTCTCCACGCCATCGCCCAGGGCTTCGCGCGCCAGAGGGTGCAGCTCGTTGAGCGGCCACCAGTAGTACTGCAGGCTGCGCGCCAGGTCCTCCTTGACCTGAGGGGTCAGCGGGCGGACCGATTTGAGCCGGCGCGCCGGATCGCTGGAAAGAATGATGATGCCGTTCTCGTCGCTGACGAAGGCTTCCAGGCGCGCGCGCTGCCAGCGCTCCTCCAGCGTGTCCAGGCGCACCTTGATCACCGCCACGCCGATGATCCGACCGTGCTCTTCCAGGCCATGGGCCAGGTAATAGCCGGCCTCGCCAGTGGTGCTGCCGATGCCGTAGAAGCGCCCCGGTTGGCCGCGCACGGCATCCTGGAAATAGGCGCGGAAGGCCAGGTCCTCACCCAGGAAGGAGTCGGGGTCTCGCCAGTTGCTGGTGGCCTGGACCCGGCCGTTGGTGTCCAGCACATAGATGGCCCGGCTGCGGCTGCGCCGGTTCAGGCCTTCGAGGTATTCGTTGACCGCCTGGCGTGGGCCGCCGTCGGGATCGGCGAGCAATTGCGAAACGCTGTCTTCGAGTTCCAGCAGGCTGGGCAGGTAGGTGTACTTACTGATTTCGCTCTCGACCGTGCGCGCATGCAGCTCGAGCTGGCGTTCGCCGTTCTCGCTGAGGGTGCGGATGCCGTTGCTCTCGCTGATCATGTAGCCGACCGACCCCAGGCCGACCATCAGCAGGATGATCAGAGGCGGTAGAAACAGTTGGCGGATCAGGCGGGATTTCACGGCAGGCTGTGCAGGGCGAAGAAGCGAGGGATCGCATTTCATCACAGTGGCCTTGTCACCACCAGCGTGCGCCGCCTTGGCGGACGGCGCACGCCTGGCGCATCAGTGCTGCAGGATCTTGCTGAGGAAGTGCTGGGTGCGTTCATGACGCGCTTCGGGTTTACCGAAGAAGTCTTCCTTCTGGCAGTCCTCGATGATGTGGCCCTTGTCCATGAAAATGACCCGGTTGGCGACCTTGCGTGCGAAGCCCATTTCATGGGTGACGCACATCATGGTCATGCCCTCATGGGCCAACTCGACCATCACGTCCAGCACCTCGTTGACCATTTCCGGGTCCAGCGCCGAGGTCGGTTCGTCGAACAGCATGACGATCGGGTCCATCGACAGCGCCCGGGCAATCGCCACGCGCTGTTGCTGACCGCCGGAAAGCTGACCGGGGTGCTTCTTGGCGTGGGCGCCCAGGCCCACGCGGTCGAGCAGGGCCAAGCCTTTCTTGGTGGCTTCGGCTTCGCTGCGCCCAAGCACTTTGCGCTGAGCGATGGTCAGGTTCTCGGTGATCGACAGGTGCGGGAACAGCTCGAAGTGCTGGAACACCATGCCGACCCGCGAGCGCAGCTTCGGCAGGTTGGTCTTCGGGTCGGCGATCGAGGTGCCGTCGACCACGATGTCGCCCTTCTGGAAGGGCTCCAGCGCGTTGACGCACTTGATCAGGGTGGACTTGCCCGAGCCGGACGGGCCGCAGACCACCACCACTTCGCCTTTCTTGACTTCGGTGGTGCAGTCGGTCAGTACCTGGAAGTCCCCGTACCACTTGTTGACGTTTTTGATGGAAATCATACGGTGATCCTTTTTTGCAGGCGCTTGACCAACCAGGAGGCGGAGAAACTGATGATGAAGTACACGACACCGGCAAAGATCAGGAACTCGTGGGAGCGCCCGATGATGTCGCCGTTGGCGCGTGCCGAGTTGAGGAAGTCGATCAGACCCACGGTGTATACCAGTGAGGTGTCCTGGAACAGGATGATGCTCTGCTGCAGCAGCAACGGAGTCATCTTGCGAAATGCCTGGGGCAGGATGATCAGGCGCATGCACTGTCCGTAGGACATCCCCAGGGCTTGGGCGGCGCCCATCTGGCCTTTGGAGATCGACTGCACACCGGCGCGCACGATTTCGCAGAAGTAGGCAGCCTCGAACATCATGAAGGCCACGACGCAGGAGGTGAAGGCGCCGATCGGGGTGTCTTCACCGGTGATCCAGCGCAACACGAAGGGCACGGCCAGGTAGAACCAGGTGATTACCAGCAGCAGTGGGATCGAGCGGAAGTAGTTGACATAGGCCCCTGCCAGGTTGGCCATCAGCTTGCTCGAGGACAGGCGCATCAGCGCCAGCAAGGTGCCCAGCACGATACCGCCGACCACGCCCATGACCATCAGTTGCAGGGTGATCAGCATGCCATCCCACAGGGCTGGCAGTGCGGGGATGATTTCACTGAAATCCAGGTCCATCATTTACCTCCCACGGAAATCAGGCCCGGCACGGCGACTTTCCTCTCGATCAAGCGCATGAGCAGCATCAAGCTCATGTTCAAGGTGAAGTAGATCAGCGTGGCCAGGGTAAAGGCCTCGAACAGGTTGGCGGAGAACTCGGCGGTTTGCTTGGTCTGTGCCAGCAACTCCATCAGGCCGATCAGCGACGCTACCGACGAATTCTTGAACACGTTGAGGAATTCGGAAGTGAGCGGCGGGATGATGATCCGATAGGCTTGCGGCAGCAGTACGTTCATGTAGATCTGCGTCAGGCTGAAGCCCATCGCCCGCCCGGCCGATTCCTGTCCGCGGGGCAGGGCCTGGATGCCGGTGCGTACCTGCTCGCACACGCGCGCGGCGGTGAACAGGCCCAGGCAGATGACTACGCTGATCAGTGCCGAGGTGGTCGGGTTGAGATCCTGCTTGAACCATTCCTGCAGGCCTTCGGGCAGCAGGTCCGGTACCAGGAAGTACCAGATGAACAACTGCACCAGCAGCGGTACGTTGCGGAACAGTTCCACATAAGCGGTGGCGATGCCCGATACGAGGCGATTCGGCACGGTACGCATCACGCCCAGCAGCGATCCCAGCAGCAAGGCGATGATCCAGGCTGAAACGGCGATGGCAATGGTCCAGCCCAGACCGGTGATGTACCAGTCCAGGTAGATTTCGTCGCCCACGCCGGTGGACTTGAAGAAAACGCCCCAGTCCCAGTTGTAATTCATCGGGATTTCCCCTCAGACGGTTGTTTCACGGGCACCTTTGAACTTCCAAGGGCGCAGGCGCCCTTGGAAGTAAAGGTTAGACACTAATGAGTGGCCTGTCGGATCGATTGCGGTGCGTTGGAGCACCAGGCCACTAGCTACTGGAGGTCAGGACTTCTTTTCGTCCGCAGCCTTGTCGGTAGGCTCGGCAATCAGCTTTTTCAGTTCGTCGCTCATTGGGAATTGCAGGTTCAGACCCTTCGGCGGAATCGGCTGCTCGAACCATTTGTTGTAGCTCTTCTCGACAGCGCCCGACTTGTAGTAGGCAATGATGGCGTCGTCGACTGCTTTTTTGAACTGGGGATCGTCCTTACGCACCATGCAACCATAGATTTCGTAGGATTGCGGGGTGCCAGTAATGACCCAGTCGGTCGGTTTCTTGGCCTTTGCCATCTCGCCGGCCAGCAGGGCGTCGTCCATCATGAAGGCGACTGCACGACCGCTTTCGAGCATGTTGAAGGCTTCACCGTGGTCCTTGGCGGAGATCACGTTCATCTTCATGTTTTTCTCGGCGTTCATCGCTTTGAGCAGACGCTCAGAGGTGGTGCCCGCAGTGGTGACGACGTTCTTGCCCGCCAGGTCCGGGAAGTCTTTGTACGCCGGCTGACCGTCCTTGACCTTGGTCAGCAAGCGAGTGCCGACTTCGAAGATGCCCACGGTAAAGCCAACTTGTTGCTGGCGTTCGACGTTGTTGGTGGTGGAGCCGCACTCCAGGTCAACGGTGCCGTTCTGCACCAGCGGGATGCGGTTCTGGGAAGTGACGAGCTTGTAATCGACCTTGATATCGGTGCCCAGCTGCTTTTTCAGCGCCTCGACCACGGCCAGTTGGACATCATGGGAGTAACCCTGAGGAACGGTGCCGCCCGTCAGGTACGAGAAGGGAATGGAAGAGTCGCGATGACCCAGGCTGATGGTGCCGGAATCCTTGATCTTCTTGAGCGTGCCGGTCAGCTCTTCAGCCATGACCGGCGAAGCGATGACGGCGGCGGCGATTGCAGCGCCCAGCAATTGACGAACGATACGCATCAAATTTTCCTCGACGTTTGTTTTTCTTATGGAGCCGTTGGCGGACTCTTCGTTCAACGAACACACCGTGGGGGAGGGTGTTCGGCTTTTAAGTGTAGAGCATGACTCGTGCCAAACTCAGATATCGATCATAACGTCTGAATTTACTTGGCTTAAGTCTTTTCTGGATCGCCAGATGAACAGTCCGTGTGCGGTTTTCCGAATAGGATGTGCTTGCTCGTTCGGAATGCCGAACGAGAAGGTTGGTGGCCAAGTGGGTATTAGCTGATTACCACCAGGGTCTGCCCAGAAGCGGGTGTGCTGATGAACACCACCAGCGAGACGCAACCATGACCCCTGTTCTGCATCCTGAATCCGTCGATACCTTCATCGCCTCTCGTTTGCCGCCTTGGTTAACCCGGGCAGGTCTCGATCAGTTCACGCTCTACCGCCGTGCCTTGTCCAACCACCGGGCGTCTGCCGAGCGTCTGGCGGCACTGCTCGACAGCATCCCAACGCTCGATGACTTCGCCGAACAGCGGCTGGGCCAAGCGCTCAAGGCCAGGGGCGTGCCTCAGACCGACCTGCGTCGTTCCTGCGTACGCATCACCCGGCAGGCCAAGGCGCCTTCGGTCGGTACCGCTCTGCCGGGGCCGGTATATCCGGTGGTGTCGCAGCAAAGCTTGCTCGGCGCGGCGTTGCACAATTTTCATGTGGCGGAGACCCGTCCACATTTCATGCGCACCGGGCAATTGCTGGACCCCCAGGGCAAGCCTCTGCCGTTGGGGCTGGAGGCTTTCGCTGGGCTGTGTCGTCAGGTGGACATCGGCAAAGCCTACCAGGCGCGACTAGAGCAATGCCTGCGCCCAGCCGATGTTCCTGGGCAGCCCCCCGGAGAGGGGCGCAGGGTCGTGAATCGTGTCTTCGAGGAGAGCTGGCGTGCCAGCCTGGAGTTGGCCGTGCGTACGGCCAGGTTGAAAGACGAGCTGGACGAGACCCGCTACCTGCAACTCCTCCCGCTGTTCGCGCGCCCCCCCGTCGTGCCGACACTGCCAGTGATGCTCACGACGTGCCAGCCCTACCTGCTCGGCAAGTGCCTGCGAGGCGTGGTGGGCATCGAGGTTCGGGATGTCGGAAAAACTGAGCTCAGCGCGGTGTTGATCTGGATTGCAAACGATCCTGAGCGTCCGATGAGCTGCCATCGGTCCTGGGACGCCTTCTACCGCGCCCAGGCCGAACGTCTTCGACAGGTCGGTTATCAGCGCTTCTTCCAGCATTTGGTCAGCCTGCGTGATCGCCCACAGTTCCTCAGCGTGCTGAGAGCACGGCTGGCCAAGCTCGACGCATCGCAGGCCGATCATCTGGATGGTCGCGCCCTGCCGCTGGCAGAACCGCTGTTTTCCCACTTACGCCAGCAGCAGATCGATACCCTCTTCGACGACGCGCGATTGCTGGCGGTACCCACGGGTGACGAGGACGAGGAAGACCGGCAGCAACGTCTGCAACGCTACTTATCGTTGGGCATGGACTTGGTAGGCATGGCAGGGTTTTTCGTTCCGCTGCTGGGTCAGGCGCTACTGGTGGTCGGCGTGGCGCAGATCGCCAATGACATTTATGAGGGGTACGAGGACTGGCAGATCGGTGACCGCAAAGGGGCCATCGACCATGCATTGAGTATTGCCGAGCAAGTGGTGATTGGCGCTGTGGTGTCGGTAGGCGGCGCTGCTGTGGCACAGCGGCTGCCGCGCCTGGACTTCGTCGACGCCCTGGCACCGGTACGCCTGGATGATGGCCAGGTGCGGTTAATGGATCCGCAACTGGCCGGCTACTACCGGCCGGAGGCTGCTCAAGCGATCGCGGTGGGGCAAAGCCGCTTCGGGCTTGCGTTCGATGAGGGTGGAGATTCGGCACGTATCTTTCATCCATCACGCCCCGAGGCATACCCTCCGCGCGTGTCGAGCAATGGCGCGTCCGGCTGGCGACACGAGCTTGAGCGGCCACAGCATTGGCAAGGCGCTCGTGAGTTGCTGAGCCGATTTGGCGACGGCTTTGCCGACATTCCCGATACAGTGGCCGAGGATGTACTACAGATCACAGGTATGAGTCAGGATCAATTGCGTCGCCTGCATCTGGAGAGCGCGCCGGCGCCGGCCCGGCTGGCCGATCTGGTAGACCTGCTTCGTCTGCACCAAGCTCAGCCGGATGCCGGGATGGCTGCACTGGAGGAACAACAGTTCTTGCGCCAACGTCCGAGCTCGACCCATGAACGTCTGCTCAAGGACAGTTTTCCAGGACTCACGCTGCGCTGCATCCAGGAACTGCTGGAGCGGTCGGGCACCGCGGATATCGAACGGCTGACCAGCGCCGGACGCGTGCCTCTCTCGCTCGCCGAGCACGCGCGCTGGGCCTTGCGCCAGCGCCGACTGGATCGCGCCTGTGCGGGGTTGCGCTGGCCATGGGCGAGCTCTGCGGACAGTGAGCAACTGGCGCTGGGGCTGCTGGATCAGCATGCGCCCTGGCCGGACTTTGTGCGTGTCGAAGTGCGCGACACGACCGCGCAAGGCCCTTTGTTGGCCAGTCATGGCTCTCTGCAGGCGTCGGAGCTGCTCACGGTCGTCCGGGCAGCCGATGGCTATCGAGTGCAGGGCACCGACGCCCCTTCGAATCACGTGATCGGTGCATTATTGAGCCGACTGACTACGCAGCAGCGCAGCGTTCTGGGCCAAAGTGCGTCCAGCGAAGCGGCGCTATTGGCCAAGGTCACTCACGATATTGATCGTGAACGTGCTGCATCGATACTGGGCATGAGGGGTGCCCAGGCTGGCTTCGCACCCCCCAGTCGTTTCGCCGACGGTCGCCTGGGCTACCCGCTCAGTGGGCGTGCCGGGGGGGATCGTCAGGCGATACGCCGCGGTATCCATCAGATTTATCCAACGCTCGACGACCTGCAACTGGATGCCTATCTGGAGTCCTTGGGTCAGCAGCGGGTGGGCCTCTGGGAGCACTATGCGCAATTGCAAGACCAGTTGGGGCGGCTGCGCCAGGCGCTGGCGAGTTGGCAGAGAGACTGGACGAATCCGCTCGATGCGCTCAGGCGTCGCCGCGTGGCCACGTCGATTCGCCGTAGCTGGCGACGCAAGGTCACTGATCAGGCAGAGGACTTCGTACTGCTCATCGATGGCGAGTCGGTCGGCAGCCTGCCTAGCTTGCCCTCAGGCGTCAGCTTTGCGCACATACGCCGTCTGCGCCTGCGCAACATGGCGCTCGAAGACATCGACAACGGATTTCTCGGGTGCTTCGAGCGGTTGATCGAGCTGGATCTGAGCGCCAATCGGCTGCAGGCCATTCCACAGGCCATCGAGCAGATGCCCCGACTTCGCGTACTACGTCTGGCCAACAACCTCATCAGCCTGACGGCTGCTGGCGAACGCACCTTGTCAATGCTGCACGAGCTGGAGGTGCTTGACCTGAGCCACAATCCGCTGGGGCGTGCTCCGGCACTCACGCAGTTGCGACGTCTGCGCGAAGTGCGCCTGCGCGATGCCGGTCTCAATGCCCTGCCCGAGCAGGTCAGTTGGTGCGGTAGGGTGGACGTGCGTGACAACCAGATTCGCCAGTTGCGCGAGGATTTGCGTCAGTTGCGTGACCAATTGGAGCGAACGGCGCTACACGACAATCCTCTGGATGAGGCCAGCGAGGCTTTGGCCGACCAGGCGTCGGGGATTGCGTCTGGGGCTCGCGGCAGCCCGTCGTTCCGGCATGCGCCCGTGGACATCGCGCTGCGCGATGCGTGGGTTGGCGATGTCAGTGCGCCACTGGGCGACAGACGCCGTGCTATCTGGGCGGTGTTACAGGGGGAGGCGGACTCGGTAGACCTGTTTCGGTTTCTCGCCGACCTGCTCGAGAGTGAAGAGGTCGAGTCCTACCCCCAGTACTATCGCAAACGGGTATGGCAGATCCTGCAAGCGTGCGAACAGCACACGGCACTGCGTCAACGGTTGTTTCTGGAGGCGGCAGGGCCTGGCACCTGTGAGGATCGCTTGACATTGGTGCTCGAGCAGATGGAGATCGCCGTCATGGCACAAGGTGTCCTGGCTGCGGGCAACGCAACTGAATCAGAAGCGAGTCTGGTCGCGCTTGGCCGGGGGCTGTTCCGCCTCGACGAAGTCGATCGCATTGCCTCGCGGCATATCGCGCGCATGCGCGAGGAACCCATGGCGGTGGTGGACGAGATCGAGGTGCGCTTGTATTACCGGCAGAGGTTGCTCAGGCCGCTGGCATTACCGATCAATGCTGACGAAATGTATTACGAAAGCTTCGCAAACGTCACCACCAGCCACCTTTCGGCGGCGCAGCAGGAGGTGCTGACTGCAGAAACGCCCAGGGTCCTGGCTGAATCGATTGCTCAACGACCTTTCTGGGGCGAGCAGATGCGCGTCCTGCACCCGCAGCGCTTCGACGCGCTGGCAGACCAGTTCCATGGTCGGATGGAAGCGTTGGAGGCGCAGGTCGAGCGTCACGCGATCGACGAGTGGACATATGAACTGCGCAGCAGGGGGCTCAAGTACGAGTACGAGATAGCCGAGAGCAGATTGTTGCGCACGATGGCAGAGGAGGCCCTGCGACGTCTGCAGTGATGTCGCCCGAGCCGGGGCCGGGTCATGAGTCCCGGCCCGCGGAATTCAGGCGGCTGCCCGATGAAGTCTGTGTTGTAGATAGTCGGCCAAAGCCTGTTGCTCGGCGGGGGTGGTGAACAAACCCAGCTTGGTTCGACGCCAGAGGATGTCGTCAGCGGACACCGCCCACTCTTGCTCGCACAGATAATCCACCTCGCGGGCGAACAGGCCGCCGCCGATGGCCTGGCCAAGATCGTCCGGCCCCTGCACATCCTGCAGCAAACGCCAGACACGGTTGCCATAGGTGACCGCCCAGCGCTTGGCGATGTCCTGTGCCAGCCAGCCGTGGGCCGCCAACAGGGCTTGCACCAACGCTTGCACGCTGGTCATGTCCTCACCGCCGGGCAGCGCCGAGGTGGCGGTCCAACTGCCGCGCATCTGGGGAAAGAACGGCTTGAGTTCGGCCATCGCCGACTCGGCCAGTTTGCGGTAGGTGGTCAGCTTGCCGCCGAACACCGACAGCAGAGGCGCCTGGTCGGCGTGGCGTGACAGTGCCAGGGTGTAGTCACGGGTGACTGCCGAGGGGTTGTCGGACTCGTCGTTGCACAGCGGGCGCACGCCGGAGTAGGTGTGCTGGATGTCGACACGCGATAGCTGATGGTTGAAATGGGCATTGACCACGTTCAGCAGGTAATCGGTCTCGGCCTCGGTGATCGCAACTTGCGCCGGATCGCCGCTGTATTCGCGGTCGGTGGTGCCGATCAGGGTGAAACGGTCCAGATAGGGGATGCAGAAGACGATACGCTGATCTTCGTTTTGCAGGATGTAGGCCTGCTCACCTTCGTACAAGCGCGGCACGATCAGGTGGCTACCTTGGATCAGGCGAATGCCGTAGGGCGCGTCCAGTTTCAGATCGTCCTTGATGAAGCTGGCCACCCAAGGACCGGCGGCATTGACCAGCGCGCGGGCCCGAATGCTCTGCAGACGACCGTCGGCATGCTGCAACTCCACCTGCCACACGCCATCGACGCGCTCGGCGCGCAGGCAGCGGGTGCGGGTCTGGATAGTCGCTCCTTGCTCACGGGCGGCCATGGCGTTGAGCACCACCAGGCGGGCATCGTCGACCCAGCAGTCGGCATATTCGAAACCGCGGCTGATCTCGGGCTTGAGCGGGTAGCCCGGACCGAAGCGCAGGCTGCGCGAGGCGCCCAGGCGTTTGCGCTTGCCGAGGTGATCGTAGAGGAACAGGCCGGCGCGAATCATCCAGGCCGGGCGCAGGTGCGGGCGGTGTGGCAGGACGAAGCGCATGGGCTTGACGATATGCGGCGCCTTGGCCAGCAACACTTCGCGCTCGGCCAAGGCTTCGCGGACCAGACGGAATTCGTAGTGTTCCAGGTAGCGCAGGCCACCGTGAATGAGCTTGCTGCTGGCCGAGGAGGTGTGCTGAGCCAGGTCGTCCCGCTCGCAGAGAAACACCTTCAGGCCACGCCCGGCAGCGTCCGCCGCGATGCCGACGCCATTGATGCCGCCGCCGATCACGGCAAGGTCATAGCAATCTGCGGGGGTCGATGGGGTCTGTAGGGACTGGGACACGGGCAAGGCCTCCTGGGCACGGCTCACAGCGAATGTGAACATCGATGTTCGTTTGCGAAAATACTAGCGCAACAAAACGGCCCTTTCCAGTCGCGATCAATAGAAAATACTGATCGCTTACGGACTAAATGAACATTTGTGAACATGAGATGACGGCCGCGCCGGGTCGTCCCCGGCGGGCGCCGTCCAGGAAGGCTCAGACGACCTCGAGGCGAACCTTGTTCTGGTTCAGCAACTGCGAAAGCGTCGGGGTCGGCGTCTGGTCGGTGACCAGGCAGTCGATCAGGTTGATCGAACCCAGTCGCACCATGGCGTTGCGCCCGAATTTACTGGAGTCGGCCGCGAGCAGCACTTGTCGAGCGTTGGCGATGATCGCCTGGGAGACGCGCACTTCCTGATAGTCGAAGTCCAGCAGGCTGCCGTCTTCGTCGATCCCGCTGATACCGACCACGGCGAAATCCACCTTGAACTGGCTGATGAAGTCGACGCTGGCCTGGCCGACCACGCCGCCGTCACGGCGCACGGTGCCGCCGGCCACCAGTACCTCGAAGTCGTCCTTGGCGGCGAGGATCGAGGCCACGTGCAGGTTGTTGGTGATCACCTTGAGGTGGTTGTGGTTGAGCAGGGCGCGGGCGATGGATTCGGTGGTGGTGCCGATGTTGATGAACAGCGAGGCGTGATCGGGAATCTGCCGGGCCACGGCTTCGGCGATGCGCTGCTTTTCGTCGCGCATCTGGTCGGCGCGCATGGCATAGGCGGTGTTCTCGACGCTCGAGTCGTAGGCGGCGCCACCGTGATAGCGACGCAGCAGGTTGGCTTCGGCCAATTGGTTGATGTCGCGGCGGATGGTCTGGGGGGTGACGACGAACAGTTGGGCCATTTCCTCGATACTGACGTAGCCGCGTTCGCGCACCAGTTCGAGAATTTGTTGTTGGCGGGGGGGCAGATTCATGGGCGGTCCTTTGGGGCTGCCGGACAAATGCTGCAATGATGCCGTAGGACGGGGATGTCGGCCAGTGGCGTATCCCACCGCTGCGTCCTGGCCCTGTAGGCGCGGCGAAGCACCGCGCCTACAGGGTGCAGCAGGCTTCAGTCGGTGTGATCTTCCCAGTCACGGGTGCGCTCGACGGCTTTCTTCCAGCCGGCATACAGCTTTTCTTTCTGCGCGTCGTCCAGTTGTGGGCTGAACTCACGCTCGATGATCGCCTTGTCGCGCAACTCGTCCAGGCTGCCCCAGAACCCGCAGGCCAAGCCCGCCAGGTAGGCAGCGCCCAGGGCGGTGGTCTCGCGCATCTTCGGCCGCTCGACACAGGTACCGAGAATGTCGGCCTGGAACTGCATGAGGAAGTTGTTGGCTACCGCACCGCCGTCCACGCGCAGT
The DNA here is from genome assembly GCF_030580795.1 of Pseudomonas boreofloridensis. Taxonomy (NCBI): domain Bacteria; kingdom Pseudomonadati; phylum Pseudomonadota; class Gammaproteobacteria; order Pseudomonadales; family Pseudomonadaceae; genus Pseudomonas; species Pseudomonas boreofloridensis. The sequence goes on from NZ_JAUQOQ010000005.1 coordinate 255,873, forward strand.
TCGGACAGGCGCTGGCCGCAGTCCTGCTGCATGGCGTCGAGCACGTCGCGGGTCTGGTAGGCGATCGACTCCAGCGCCGCGCGGATGATGTGATCGACTTTCACCCCACGGGTCAGGCCGAACAGCGCGCCGCGTGCGTAGGGATCCCAGTAGGGCGCGCCCAGGCCGGTGAAGGCTGGGACCAGGTAGACGCCGTTACTGTCCTTGACCTTGCTGGCGAAGTACTCGGTGTCCAGTGCGTCGTTGACGATCTTCAGTTCGTCGCGCAGCCACTGCACGGTGGAACCGCCGTTGAACACGGCGCCCTCCAGGGCGTAAGCCACCTCGCCGCGCGGTCCGCAGGCGATGGTGGTGAGCAAGCCGTGGGACGAGGTCACGGCCTTGTCGCCGGTGTTCATCAGCAGGAAGCAGCCGGTGCCATAGGTGTTCTTGGCCTGGCCAGGTTCCACGCACATCTGGCCGAACAACGCCGACTGCTGATCGCCCGCGATGCCGGCGATGGCGATGCCGCTCTTGGTGTGGCCGTAGACTTCGGACGAGGGGCGCACCTCGGGCAGCATCTGCCGCGGAATGCCGAGGATCTCCAGCAGTTTGTCGTCCCACTGCAGGCTATGGATGTTGAACATCAGCGTGCGCGAGGCATTGGTGTAGTCGGTGACATGCACCTTGCCGCCGGAGAATTTCCAGATCAGCCAGCTGTCGACGGTGCCGAACAGCAGTTCGCCGCGCTCGGCGCGCTCGCGCACGCCCTCGACGTTGTCCAGGATCCACTTCAGCTTGGTGCCGGAGAAGTAGGGGTCGGTGACCAGTCCCGTGGCTTGGCGAATGTACTGTTCGTGACCGTCACGCTTGAGCTGGGCGCAGATCTCGGTGCTGCGTCGGCACTGCCAGACGATGGCGTTGTACACCGGGCGCCCGGTTTCCTTGTCCCACACCACGGTGGTTTCGCGCTGGTTGGTGATGCCGATCGCGGCCACCTGGGCGTGGCTCAGGCCGGCCTGTGCCAGGGCTTCGACCATGGTTGCGCTCTGGGTGGCGAAGATTTCCATGGGGTCATGCTCGACCCAGCCGGCCTGCGGGTAGTGCTGGACGAACTCGCGCTGGGAGGTGCCGACCACGTTGGCGTCGCGGTCGAAGATGATCGCCCGCGAACTGGTGGTGCCCTGGTCCAGGGCGATGATGTAGTGCTTATCCTGGGTGTCTGTCATGGTCGTTGCCTTGCACGAAATGGGTAGGGTCAGGGCTTCAAGGGGCCAGGTGGCTCAGTGCCGATCTCAGGAGGCCTGAGTATCGCCCTGGTTGACGGCCGCTGTCTGCGGTTGGGCGGCTTCGGCCGTCGGCAGGCTGCGGGCGATGAGTACGCGGTAGCCTGCGGCCCCCAGGCAAGCACCGAGAATCGGTGCCAGCAACGGGACCAGGAAGTACGGGATGTCGCGTGCGCCGGTGAAGGCAATATCGCCCCAGCCGGCAAAGAAGGTCATCAGTTTGGGACCGAAATCTCGGGCCGGATTCATGGCGAAGCCGGTCAGTGGGCCCATGGCGCTGCCGATCACCGCGATCAGCAGGCCGATCAGCAACGGCGCGGTGGCGCCGCGCGGCAGGCCGTTGTTGTCATCGGTCAGGGCCATGATCACGGCCATGAGGATGGCGGTGATGATCACTTCCACCAACGCCGCCTGGGCGGTGGACAGCGAGGGATGCGGGTAAGTGGAGAACACCGAGGCCAGCTCCAGGCTCGCCGGACTGCCGCGCAGCATGCCGTGGGCCTGTTCGAAATCGAAGAACAGCGTGCTGTACAGGCAATACACCAACGCAGCGCCACAGAACGCACCGGCTACCTGAGCGATCACGTAGAACGGCAGTTTGCGCTTCTCGAAACCGGCGAACAGCGTCAGCGCGATGCTGACCGCCGGATTCAGGTGAGCGCCCGATACCCCGGCACTGAGGTAGATCGCCATGCTGACGCCAACCCCCCAGATGATGCTGATTTCCCACAGGCCGAAGCTGGCGCCGGCGACCTTGAGCGCAGCGACGCAGCCGGTGCCGAAAAAGATCAGCAGTGCCGTACCCAGGAATTCGGCCATGCATTGGCCGCCAAGCGTCGGTTGTCGTAGAGCTGTGGTCATGGATGAACCTCGGTTCTTGTTGTTGTGAGACGCTGAGCGCTCAGCGGTTCTCGCCGGTAATCCATCCCCATGAATCATCAGCGAGTGTACGAATGTGCACTTTTTCTGTGCGTGTTTTCTTCAAAAACGAAAAAATATAGACAAGAAACGCTGATGTCAAAGGTCGAAAGTGAACGATCAGCCACATTTCGACTCACGACCGCGCAGTCGTTTGCGCACTGCTGGTGCAGGCGGCAGAAGGCCACTGGCTGGCCCCGGGCAATTGGCCTACAGTAGCCGCCGAGCCGATCCTGACTGGAGCTGTGCATGACCCCCGCCCTCGACCTGTTGAAGAACGCGCGCGCCGAACATCGCGTGCTCAGCTACGAACACGACCCAAAGTCCGCGTCCTATGGCCTGGAGGCTGCCGAGAAACTCGGGCTGGATCCGCAGCAGGTGTTCAAGACACTGCTTGCGTGCAGCGAGAAGGGAGAATTGCTGGTTGCGGTGGTGCCGGTGGTCGGCACGCTCGATCTGAAGGCGTTGGCCCATGCCGCCGGGGTGAAAAAGTGCGAGATGGCCGACCCTGCCGCCGCGCAGCGTGCCACCGGCTATTTGGTAGGCGGCATCAGTCCGCTGGGGCAGAAGAAGCGCTTGCGCACCTTCATCGATGCATCAGCGCAGCAGTTCGACAGTATTCATGTCAGTGCCGGACGGCGCGGCCTGGAGGTGGAACTGGCCGCTGCGGTGCTGGCCGAGCATACCAAGGGTGTGTTCGCCAGCATCGGCCGGGGCTGAGACGAGCGTCACAGCCCGGCCGCAGTGATCAATGGGCTGGACTGTGGCGGCGCACGCCGTTGTCCTGCGTGGTGAGGTGCGCGGCTACGCTGCCGGGCACGGCGAACAGCACCAGATGATCGGCCGCTACGGCAATGCCCACGTCCTGACCGATCTGATGATCGACATGACTGGGGAAGATCGCCTCCAGTTGGCTACCGGTCGACAGTTGCAGGCGATAGAGGGTTGAGGCGCCGAGGAAGCTCTTGCCGTGGATGCGCGCGCGCAATGCGCTGTCCGGGGCATGCACGATGTCGTCGGGTCGCAACAGCACGTCCACTGCGCTGCCCGCGGGCATCGCATAGGCACGGTTGCCGCGCAGCTCGCCCAGCTCCGTGGTGACGGCCTCGGGGCTGCTCATTTGCCCACGGATGAAGTAGCCCTGGCCGATGAAGCTGGCGACGAACGGCGTCTGCGGTTCGTGGTACAGGTTGTAGGGCGTGTCCCATTGCTCCAGGCGACCTTCCTTGAACACACCGACATGGTCGCTGACGGCGAAGGCTTCTTCCTGGTCATGGGTGACCAGAATCGCACTGGTGCCGCGGCTCTTGAGAATGTCGTGCACCTCGTGGCTCAGGCGCTTGCGCAGCTCGACGTCGAGGTTGGAAAAGGGCTCGTCGAGCAGCAGCAGTTGCGGCTCCGGCGCCAGCGCGCGGGCCAGCGCGACGCGTTGCTGCTGGCCGCCGGACAGCTCGTGCGGGTAACGCCCGCCCAGGCCGCCGAGCTTGACCAGTTCGAGCATATCTTCGACCACCTGGGCCTGGCGTGGGTGCTTGGCGATGCCGAAGGCGATGTTCTGCGCCACCGTGAGGTGCGGGAACAGCGCGTAATCCTGGAACACCATGCCGATGCGGCGCTTTTCCGGTGCGAGGGTGAAGCCGGCGCGCGAGATGACCTCGCCGGCCAACTGGATCTCGCCGTCATGCACCGGCTCGAAGCCGGCGATGGCGCGCAGGGTGGTGGTCTTGCCGCAACCGGAGGAGCCGAGCAGGCAACCGATGTCGCCGGCGTTCAGGTGCAGGTTGAGGTTCTGGACGATGCGCTGCTCGCCGTAGCCACAGGCGAGGTTGCGCAGGTTGAGCAGCAGGGGTTGACTCATGCGGTGTGGTAAGCCGGTTCTACAAGGAATTCAAGAAGGGCCTTCTGTGCATGCAGGCGGTTCTCGGCCTGGTCCCAGGCGACCGACCGGGGGTCGTCGAGCAGGTCCTGGCTGATTTCCTCGCCACGGTGGGCGGGCAGGCAGTGCATGAACAGGGCATCGGGTGCCGCCAGGTCGAGCAGTTCGCGGGTGACCTGGTAAGGCGCGAAGTGCGCCAGGCGCCTGGCAGTTTCCTCTTCCTGGCCCATGGAAGTCCAGACATCGGTGGTCACCAGATGCGCGCCGCGCACCGCTTGCTGCGGGTCGCGGATGATCTGCACGCGATCGCCGCCCAGCGCCAGGAAGCGCGGATCGGGTTCGTAGCCTTCGGGGCAGGCGATGCGCAGTTGGAAGTCGAACTGGCGGGCGGCTTCGATGTACGAGTTGCACATGTTGAAGCCATCACCGATCCAGGCCACGGTCTTGCCCTGGATCGAGCCGCGGTGCTCGACGAAGGTCTGCATGTCGGCGAGCAGTTGGCAGGGGTGCGATTCATCGGACAAGCCGTTGATCAACGGGACTTTCGAATGGGCGGCGAACTCGGTGAGGGTGCTGTGGGCGTGGGTACGGATCATCACCACATCGACCATGCTCGAGAGCACGATGGCGCTGTCGCCAATCGGTTCGCCACGGCCCAGTTGGGTGTCGCGCGGGGACAGGAATATCGCCTGGCCGCCGAGCTGGATCATGCCGGCTTCGAACGACACCCGCGTACGGGTCGAGGACTTCTCGAAGATCATCCCCAGTACGCGGTTCTTCAGAGGCTCATGGAGCACGCCGCGCTTGCGCAGGCCCTTCAGCTCGATGCCTCGACGGATCACGCCGAGCAGTTCGTCAGCGGTGAAATCCAGCAGGGAGAGAAAGTGCCTGGTGCTCATGAGATGACTACCTTATCTGCAACGTTTTGCAGGCCGGCCGTAGGTTTTTTTTGACAACGGCGGTGACCTGCGGCGTAAGCCGCGCGGGGCGGACGGAATGGGGAAAGGCGCAATACTATAATTAAATGTCGCCTGAAACCAAGAGGTGAAACAGGTCGCCTGTATCAAGGCGTGTCGTGAATCCTTGTGAAGCGACTGTTTTTTATTTTCTACAGGGTTGTACACGGGCCATCGGGGCGTTTGCAAACCCCGTGTCGCGAATCGTGCGCCTGATGACGCTCGATTCACAGCGCTTAGCGCCGTGGCGGCGGGAGGCGCGCGGGCATAGTCTGGGCTCTCCAGAACAACAAGGCAGAGGCGGCCATGACCAAGACCCTGCATTACCGTGCGTGTCATCTGTGCGAAGCCATCTGTGGCCTGGCCATCGAAGTCAGCCACGGACCGGACGGGCTGGCTTCGATCGATTCCATCAAGGGCGACCGCGAAGACCCGTTCAGCCGTGGCCACATCTGCCCCAAGGCCGTGGCCCTGCAGGACATCCAGGACGACCCGGATCGCCTGCGTCAGCCCCATCGGCGGGTCGGCGATCACTGGCAGCCGATCGGCTGGGACGAAGCCTTCGCCCTGGCCGCCGAGCGGCTGTGGCAGATCCAGCAGCATCATGGGCGCAACGCCGTGGCGGTGTACCAGGGCAATCCCAGCGTGCACAACTATGGGCTGATGACCCACAGCAACTACTTTCTCGGCCTGCTCAAGACCCGCAACCGTTTTTCCGCCACTTCGGTCGACCAGTTGCCCCAGCACCTGACCAGCCACCTGATGTACGGCCATGGCCTGCTGCTGCCGATACCGGACATCGACCACACCGACTTCATGCTGATCCTCGGCGGCAACCCGCTGGCCTCCAACGGCAGCATCATGACCGTGCCGGATGTGGAAAAACGCCTGAAAGCGCTGCGTGCCCGCGGTGGTCGTCTGGTGGTGATCGACCCCCGTCGCAGCGAAACGGCGGCGATGGCCGATCAGCACCTGTTCATCCGCCCCGGTGGTGACGCGGCGTTGCTCTGCGGCCTGCTCAACACCCTGTTCAGTGAAGACCTCGCGCGCGGCTCGCACCTGCCGGTGCAAGGGCTGCAACAGGTGCGCGAAGCCATTGCGCCGTTCACGGCCCAGGCCATGAGTGCGCTGTGCGGCATAGAGGCCGAACAGATCCGCCAGCTGGCCCGCGATTTCGCGGCGGCAGAGCGCGCGGTGTGTTACGGGCGCATGGGGGTCTCGACCCAGACCTTCGGCACCCTGTGCCATTGGCTGGTGCAACTGATCAACCTGGTCACCGGCAACCTTGACCGGGTGGGCGGCGCGCTGTGCACCGACCCGGCGGTGGACCTGGTCGCCAGTACCTCGGGCGGCCACTTCGACCAATGGCGCAGCCGCGTTTCCGGCTTGCCGGAGTACGGCGGCGAGCTGCCGGTGGCGGCGCTGGCCGAAGAAATGCTGACGCCTGGCGAAGGCCAAATCAAAGCCTTGGTCACGGTGGCCGGCAATCCGGTGCTGTCCACCCCCAATGGCCGCCAGCTGGACGGCGCCCTGGCGGGGCTGGAATTCATGCTCAGCATCGACCTGTACATCAACGAGACCACGCGCCACGCCGACCTGATCCTGCCGTCCACCTCGGCGCTGGAAAACGACCATTACGACAGCACCTTCAACCTGCTGGCGGTGCGCAATGTCACCCGTTTCAACCGGGCGATCCTGGCCAAGCCGCAGGGCGCACTGCACGACTGGGAGATCTTCGTCGGTCTGGCACGCGCCTTCGCCGAGCGGGCGGACCTGGAACTCAAGCCGACCTTGCCGCCGGCGCAGATGATCGACCTGGCCTTGCGCACAGGACCCCGTGGCGAAGCCTCGCCCTGGAACCTGTCGTTACAGGCGCTGGACGCACATCCCCATGGCCTGGATCTGGGGCCGTTGCAGGCGAACCTCGCCGCGCGTCTGCGCACTCCCGCGCAGGCGGTGCAGGCCGCGCCGCAGGTGCTGCTCGACGACTTGCAACGTCTGGCACGCCAGGTGCCCATGGCGCCTGACCAACTGTTGCTCATCGGCCGGCGTCATGTCCGCAGCAATAATTCCTGGATGCACAACTATCACCGCCTGATCAAAGGCAAGCCGCGCCATCAACTGCTCATGCATCCGCAGGATCTGCAGCAGCGGCAGCTCGAAGATGGCCAGTGGGTACGCGTGCGTTCGCGCACCGGCAGCCTGGAAGTGCAGGTGTTGGCCAGTGACGAGGTGATGCCGGGCGTGGTCAGCCTGCCCCATGGGTGGGGGCACGCACGCCAGGGCGTCCAATTGCAGATCGCCCAGGCGCAGCCGGGGGTGAGTGCCAATGACCTGACCGACGAAACCCTGCGCGATGCACTATCGGGCAACGCCGCGCTCAATGGCGTACCGGTGCAGGTAGAGGCAGCTTGATTCGATCGTGAGCCGAGGGCCATGGCCGAGCACGGCACTCGGCTTTCCGATACAATGCCCGACCGTGCCGACGACCGTGTCGGAAAGTTCAGCCGAGGTGCTCCATGGATATCATCGAAACAATCAAAGAGCAGATTGCCAACAACACCATTCTGCTTTACATGAAAGGCTCGCCGAATGCCCCGCAGTGCGGCTTCTCGGCCCGTGCTTCGCAGGCGGTGATGGGGTGCGGCGAGAAGTTCGCCTACGTCGACATCCTGCAGAATCCGGAAATCCGCGCCAACCTGCCCAAATACGCCAACTGGCCGACCTTCCCGCAACTGTGGGTGGGCGGCGAACTGGTCGGCGGCAGCGACATCGTGCTGGAAATGTTCGAAAAGGGTGAACTGCAGACCCTGATCAAGGACGCGGCCGCCAAGGCCAAGGCCTCCGAGGCCTGATGCGCCTGCGCCAGGGTTGCCCTGCAGCCCTGGCAGCCTGCCGGTCCCGGTCGGTTCAGAAGTAGAACACCACGCCTGTGGTGTACACCGTCGGGTCGAGCACGATATCGGCCTTGACCGGAATGCCCCCCAGCGCAGCGGGCGCATTACCGGTAGCTTGCGCCTCCAGGAAGAACCGCTTCACGTCGAAGAACCAGCCCAGGCGCTCGCTGCTGCGGTATTCGAACCCGGCCTGCAACACCCCGCCATTGACGTCATCCACGTCCAGGTTGCTCACCGCCTTGTCCTTGGAGTCGAGCACCAGCATGTAGGACCACCCCGCGCCCACATAGGGCTGAAAGCGGCCGAACTGGGTGAAGCGGTATTGCGCGGTCAATGCCGCCGGACCGTAGGTGATACTGCCTAGCTTGCCCAGCCCCTGCAGCGAACCGCGCGCCTTGAGTTCTGTGGTGGGCGGATAGCCGATGGTCAGTCCCAACGCCCAGTGTTCGTCGAAGCTGTAGCCGATCTCGGCCGCCACGGTGACGTTGTCCTTCACCTGCGCGCCAGCTCCCGGAATCTCGCCCCCGAGCAAGGGCGCCTTGAGCGTCACGTCGTTCTTGAAGTCGACGAAAGCCGGGCCGGTGCGCAGCCACCAATGGCCTGGCTCGGCCTGGACCGGCGAGGCGGCCAGTGCCACGACCGGCAGTGCCAGCGCGCAGAAACGAAAAGCAGCGTGTGTGGTGTTCATCGTGTGATCGCTCTTGTTGTTGTTCTGGTGTCCCTGATCCCTGCACACAGGGCGCTGGAGCGATGCTAGGCGTTTGCCAAGTGGGTGGATGGGTCCGAACGGACTAATTTGCCGGGCCGATGCCCGTTCGCGCGGCGGGGCGCAGATTAGTCCTAACGAACGGCGCGGCGCCCGCGGCGAGCTCCTAGGCTGTGATGCAACGCGCCACTGCGCATCAAGACACCTGCCGAGCACGCGGGTAATCCGTTCGGGATGAGGAAAACAGCCATGAGCCAAGCCTATATCGTTGCAGCCGTTCGTACCGCAGGAGGCAAGCGCAAAGGCCACCTGTCCGGGTGGCATCCTGCAGACCTCTGCGCCCAGGTGCTCAATGAGCTGGTGGCCCGCGTGGACGTCGATCCGTTGCGCATCGACGACGTCATCGTCGGCTGCGTCAGCCAGATCGGCGAGCAGTCCAACAACATCGCCCGCAATGCCGTCATGTCGTCGGTGCTGCCCGAAAGCGTGCCCGGCACCAGCCTGGACCGGCAGTGCGGCTCGTCCCAGCAGGCGCTGCATTTCGCCGCGCAAGCGGTGATGTCCGGCACCCAGGACATTGTCATCGCCGCCGGCGTGGAAAGCATGACCCGGGTGCCGATGTTCCTGCCCAGCACCCTGGCGCACGAGCACGGCTATGGCCTGTACGTCGGACCGGCGATGCAGGCGCGTTATCCGGGCGTGCGCTTCAGCCAGTTCAGCGGCGCCGAGCAGATGGCCCGCAAGTACCACTTCAGCCGTGACGACCTCGACCGCTTCGCCCTGCGCAGTCATCAGCTGGCAGCGCAGGCGGTTGCGGCCGGGGTGTTCGACAACGAAGTGTTGCCATTGCCGGTGCGTACTGTCGAGGGCGGTGCGCAGGACGCGCTGCATCGCATCGACGAGGGCATCCGTTTCGACGCTACGCTCGAGGGCATCGCCAGCGTCAAGCTGCTGCACGAAGACGGCGTGATCTCCGCCGCCAATGCCAGTCAGGTCTGCGATGGCGCCTCCGGGGTCATGGTGGTCAACGAGCGCGGACTGAAGCTGCTCGGCGTCGAGCCGCTGGCGCGCATTCATCACATGACTGTGCTCGGCCATGACCCGGTGATCATGCTCGAGGCGCCGGTACCGGCCACCCTGCGGGCACTGGAGAAATCTGGGATGCGCATCGACGACATCGACCTGTACGAGGTCAACGAAGCCTTCGCGCCGGTGCCGCTGGCCTGGCTCAAGGCCCTGGATGCCGATCCGGCACGGCTCAACGTGCATGGCGGCGCCATCGCCCTGGGCCATCCGCTGGGGGCTTCCGGCACCAAGCTGATGACCACGTTGATCAACGCCCTGCACCTGCGCGGCAAGCGCTATGGGTTGCAGACCATGTGCGAGGGCGGTGGCATGGCCAACGTCACCATCGTCGAGCGCCTGTGAGGAGCCTGCCATGAAGACGCGAATCACCGAACTGCTGGGTATCGAACTGCCGATCGTCCAGGGTGGCATGCAGTGGGTCGGCCGGGCCGAGATGGCGGCGGCCGTGTCCAATGCCGGTGGCCTGGGCATGCTCACCGGGCTTACCCAGCCGACGCCGGCGGCGCTGCGCGAGGAAATCCAGCGCACCCGCAGGCTGACCGACAAACCCTTCGGCGTGAACCTCACCATCCTGCCTTCGGTGAACCCGCCGCCTTATGCCGAGTACGTCGAAGCCATCATCGACAGCGGGGTCAAGGTGGTGGAGACCGCCGGCAACAGCCCGACGGCCTTCATCGCCCGCTTCAAACAGCATGGCGTGCGCATCCTGCACAAGTGCACCTCGGTGCGCCACGCCCTGTCGGCCGAGCGCAACGGTGTGGACGTGGTGTCCATCGACGGCTTCGAGTGCGCCGGCCACCCCGGCGAGGACGATGTCGGCGGGCTGGTGCTGATTCCGCTGGCAGCGCGGGCGCTGACCATTCCGGTGATCGCCTCGGGCGGCATTGCCGACGGACGCGGTTTGGCCGCAGCGCTGGCCTTGGGCGCCGAGGGCATCAACATGGGTACGCGCTTCTGCGCGACGGTCGAGGCGCCCATCCATCCGGCCATCAAGCAGGCCCTGGTGGGGGCCAGCGAACGGGAAACCAACCTGATTTTCCGCACCCTGCACAACAGCGGACGGGTGCTCAAGACGCCGGTTTCCGACGAGGTGGTCGGTATCGAACGGCGTCCTGGCGGCTGTGAATTCAAGGACATCCAGCACCTGGTCGCCGGCCACAAAGGCCGCACCGCCCTGGAAACCGGCGACCTGCAGGCCGGGTTGGTGTGGGCCGGGCAGGTGGTCGGGCTGATCGACGACATCCCGACCTGTGCGCAATTACTGCAACGCATGGTCGAGGAATGTCGGCAGAGCCTGCGCCTGGCCACGAGCTATCAGGTCAGTGAGGAGTACGCCCATGTACCGGGGTAAAACGCTCGCGGTGCACGCACTGGACGGCGGCTTGGTCGAGTTGTGCTTCGACCGCCAGGATGAGGCCGTGAACAAGCTGGACAAGCTCACCGTGCGCGAGCTGGGTGACGCCTTGGCCCTCATCGCCGCTGCCGAGCAGGTGCGTGGGTTGTTGCTCAGCAGTGCCAAGGACGCGTTCGTGGTCGGTGCCGACATCACCGAGTTCGCCCAATTGTTCGCCCTCGACGCCGAAGCGATCTGCGCCGACGTCGGCCATTCCAACCAGACGTTCCTGGCACTGCAGAATCTCCCGCTACCGACGCTGTCGCTGATCAATGGCTATGCCCTCGGCGGCGGCCTGGAGTTGGCGCTGTGCACCGACCTGCGGGTGCAGGCGAGCACCGCTGCCATTGGCTTGCCGGAAGTCAAGCTTGGTCTGATTCCAGGCTTCGGTGGCACGGTGCGCCTGCCACGGCTTGCGGGCATGGCGACCACGGTGCACTGGATCACCTCCGGGTGCTCGGTCGGGGCTCACGCGGCACGGGAGGCGGGTGTGGTCGATGCCACGGCCGAGCCTGCGCATCTGCGTGACACCGGGCTGGAGCTGCTGCGTCGCGCCGTCGATGGCGCGCTCGACTGGCGTACGCTGCGCCAGCGCAGGCAAGGCCCGGTGGCTGGCGATACGTCGCTCATCTCGGCGACGCTCGAGAGGCTACGCGCGCGCGCCGGCAGCGAGCACCAGCCGGCGGCAATCCTCGCCCTGCAACTGTTGCAGACGGCCGCGCCGCTGGACGCCGAGCAGGCGTTGAAGCACGAGACACGCACCTTCGCCCGTGTGGCCCTGACGCAAGCGGCGGCAAGCCTGGTGCAAGCCTTTCTCAATGGCCAGGCCCTGAAGAAGCAGATCCGCGAATGGCGCGCCGGGGGTCGCCCGGTGACGCGCTGCGCGGTGCTGGGTGCCGGCATCATGGGCGGCGGCATCGCCTACGGTACGGCGCTGGCCGGCCTCGAGGTGAAGCTCAAGGACGTGCAACTGCCGGCGTTGCAGACGGCCATGGCCGAGGTGCGTCGGTTGCTCGACAAGCGCGTGGTCGCGGGGCAGTTGGATCCGGCCGGGGCGGCGTCGATCACGGCGCGGATCACCCCGCTACTGGCCTATGAAGGTTTTGATCAGGTGCAGTTGGCGATCGAGGCCGTCACCGAGCGCCTGGACGTCAAGCGCAGCGTGCTGGCCGCGCTGGAGCAACAGGTGGCCGCAGACACGGTGATCGCCAGCAACACCTCGTCCCTATGCCTGAGCGCACTGGCCGACGTGCTGCAGCACCCGCAACGGCTGGTCGGCCTGCATTTCTTCAACCCTGTGCCACAGATGCCGCTGGTGGAAGTGGTGCGTGGCACGCAGAGCGACGCGACCAGTCTGGCGACAGCGGTGCAGTACGTGCTGGCGCTGGGCAAGACCCCCATCGTGGTCAGCGACTGCCCGGGCTTTCTGGTCAATCGCCTGCTCACGCCCTACATCCTCGCCTTCTTGAGCGTGCTGGAGGCAGGGATGGACTTCGTGCAGATCGACCAGGCCATGGAGCGTTTCGGCTGGCCGATGGGGCCGGCTTATCTGAACGATGTGGTCGGCCTGGACACAGCGGCGCATGTGTTTCGCACCATCGGCGCGGCCTATCCCCAGCGCATGGACGCCCACCTCAGCGAGCACCTGGATGCGCTGGTCGCCGCTGGCCGGTTGGGGCACAAGAACGGCGTCGGGTTTTATTGCCATACGCCGCACGCCAGTGACCGCGCCCAGCGCGCGCCGAGCGCCGACCTGTATGAGGTGCTGGGCCTGCCAGCGCCCCGCCTCACGGTTAGCGACGAACGGATCGTGCGTCAGTTGATGTTGCCGTTGCTGCTGGAAGCCGTGCAATGCCTGGATGAGGGCGTGGTGGAAAGCCCCGCGCAGTTGGATACCGCCGTCACCCTGGGGCTGGGTTTCCCGCGCCACCTCGGCGGGCCGCTGAAATACATCGACTGGCTGGGGCCACGGCAGGTGGCCGAGTGGGCACGCGACGCCGGTCTGGCCATCCCGGCCGGGCTACAGCGTCTCTGCGAGCTGGACGGTCGATTCTTCTGAACGTGATCGGCTGCGGCCGACAAGGAGCGAACATGCACATTCAAGACAAGGTTTTCCTGGTGACCGGCGCCGCCTCCGGACTCGGTGCCGCCACTGCCGAGCACTTGATCGGTGCCGGTGCCCGGGTGGTGCTGGCGGACATGAACAGCGAGCGCGGTGCGGCCCTGGCCGACCGCCTCGGCGAGCGTAGCGCTTTCATTCGCGTCGACGTGACCTGCGAAGATGATGTGCAGGCAGCGATCCGCCTGGCCGACGAGCGCTTCGCCGGTTTGCACGGGGCGATCAGTTGCGCAGGTATCGGCAATCCGGAAAAAGTGCTGGGCAAGGAACGGCCGCATCGTTTGGACAGTTTTCGCAAGGTGCTGGAGGTCAACCTGATCGGCACTTTCAACGTGATACGACTGGCGGCCGATTACATGAGCCGCAATCCGCCAAGCCCGGAGGGCGAGCGTGGCGTACTGATCAACACCGCCTCGATCGCCGCCTTCGAAGGCCAGATCGGCCAAGCGGCCTACGCTGCATCCAAGGGTGGCGTGGTCAGCCTGACGCTGCCGGTCGCCCGTGAACTGGCGCGTAGCGGCATCCGTGTCTGCACCATCGCCCCCGGCCTGTTCGCCACGCCCATTCTCGACATGCTGCCGGAGCCCGCGCGCCAGGCGCTGGGCGACCAGGTGCCGTTTCCTGCGCGGCTGGGCCAGCCCGAGGAGTTCGCGCAACTGGCCCGGCACATCATCGAAAACGTCATGCTCAATGGCGAGACCATTCGCCTGGATGGCGCGCTGCGCATGGCTCCCCGCTAACGCCGCTGAGCCACTGACCGCCGGCCCCAAGGGGCCGGTTGTCGTTTGCGCAGCCGCTCAGCAGCGGCTTACAGCCAGCCTTGGCGGCGGGCGATGGCCACCGCCTGGGTACGGGAGTGGGCATCGAGCTTGGCATGGATGCGCCGCAGGTGCGCCTTGATGGTGGTTTCGGAAAGAAAGATGCGCTCGGCGATCTCACGGTTGCGCAGGCCTTCTGCGATGTAATGCAGCACTTGCAGTTCGCGCTTGCTCAACGGCTCGATCAGACGCTCGCTCGGCGCCGATGGCGACGCCGCAGGCGAGTTCGGCGCTTCACCGATGTGGCGAATCAGGTGCTCGACGAAACCGCGATTGACGCCTTCGGGCAGCGCTGCCTGTCGATGCCGGCAGTGCCACAGGCGCAGCACGGCGAACAGCGGCTCGCCTTCGTCGAGAAAACTGCGCACGAAACCCTCGTCGCTGGCGATCTTCAGCGCCTCGGTGAGCCTCTGCAGCGCCGCTTGGCGTTTGTCCTGGGCCTGCAGGGCCATGGCCAGCAACAGGGTCAGCTTCAGGCAACGGCGCAGGCGCAGGTGCTGACGGGCCTGCTGGCAGGCGTCGCGCAGGCACGGTTCGGCCTCGTCTGCGCGGCCGGTGAGGATCGCCAGGCGCCAACGCATCAGTTGCGGCGTCTCGATGTCCTGGGCTGGCAGGGTGTAGCCGGCCAGGGCCTGCCACAGCGGCATGGCCTCGACCTCGCGCACGATCCGCTCGCTCAGGTACAGATCGCCTTGCAGGCAATGCAGCCGTGCCTGTTCCAGACGTGCGCTGGCGCGCACCCTAGGCAGGTTCAAGTCCAGGCCGATGTTTTCCAGTTCGGTGAGATGGCGCAGCGCCGTTTCCCGGTCGTCGTCGCAGGTGGCCAGGCGTGAAAGCAGCAGGTAAGACAGGATCAGCGCATCGACATGACCGTTGTGCCGGGCGTAGGGCAGGCACTCGCCAATCAGGCGCCGCGCCGGGTCGAGACGGTTCATCTCGTAAAGCACTTCGGCCAGCGGCACGCCGATCATCGCCCGCCCGCCTGGGGCGCCCTGGCGACCGTCGCGCCACGAGGCCCGGTAGCTGGTCTGCAGGCGGACCTGGGCTTGCAGCAGGCGCCCCTGAAGCAGGTCGATACAGCCCTCGTTGTAGTCGTTGATGGCCCGGATGAAGGTCTGGCTGATCTGCCGTTGTTCGTTGATGACCTGGTTGGTCAGGTCGCGCGCCTGCTCGTAGCGATTGGCGGCGATCAGGTGATGGCAGAGGATGCTCACCAGGATCCCGTGTTGCAGCGGTGCGTCGGTGGGCACGTGCGGCAGGTGCGCGCTGCAGGCCTGGAAGCAGGCATCGACCTGATCGCTCAGCGCCAGAACCAGGCATTCCAACGTGCGCGCCTGCACGGCGCCGTCCGGCCCCTGGCGTTTGATCGCCTCGATGTGCGGCAATGCCTGCGCGTAGCGCCGATTGAGAATCAGGGCCCAGGCCAGGGCTTGGCGCAGGCGTGGATGAGGGACCAGCCACTGCGGCGCAATCTGGTCGAACCAGTGCAGCAGGCGGCGTACCCGACCCGCCTCGAGCAGGCTCTGCGAATGCACCTCCAGCAGGGCCAGGGCCGCTGCGGTGTCGTCCGCCAGCAGCCAGTGATCGATGGCGCGGATGGGGCGATCTTGCTGCAAATACCACTGCGCGGCCCTGCGGTGCAGGTGTTGGTAGCGATCAGCGCCACGCCGCACCGCCTGGTTGCGCAGGTAACTGACGAACAGACTGTGGTAACGGTAGTCGCTGCCCTGGCTGTCCAGCGGCACCAGGAACAGGTTGTCGCGCAGCAGCCGGTCAAGCATGGCCTGGCTGTCATGGCGTTGCAGCAGCCAGTCGCAGGCGGCGGCGTCGAAGCGATCAAACACGCTGCTGGCCAGCAGGAATTCCTGCACCGATGGCTCCAGGCGGTGCAGGATGTCCTCGGTCAGATAGTGGGCCAGATCGCAGTGGCTGCCGGAGAAATGCGCCAGCAGCGCTGCGGGGTCGTTGTGGCACGGCAGCGACAGGGTCAGCAGTTGGATGGCGGCGACCCAGCCTTCGCTGCGGGCATGCAGCAGTTGGATGTCCTGCTCGCTGAGCGTTCGGGCCAGTCGGGCGTGAAGCAGGCGCGTGGTTTCTTCAAGGCTCAGGCACAGGTGTTCGCGGCCGATTTCAAGCAATTGCCCATGGGCGCGCAAGGTGGCCAGGCGCAGCGGCGGGATGCGCCGGGTGCTGACCACCAGCTCGCCTTGGGCGGGCAGGTATTCGAGCATCTGTTGCAGCAGTGCCAGTACATCCGGGGAGTCGAGCACTTCGAGCTCGTCGAGAAACAGCGAGAACGGCTCCTGGCACAGCGCCAGTTGCTCGATCAGCCCGGCAGTGCGTGTACCGCTCTGGCGGTGGCTACCCCACCCGGCTTGCAGGTGGCGCACGAAACGCTCCAGGTCGTTGTCGGCGCTGTCCAGGCTCAGCCACAGGGTACGCCGCTTGTCGCGCGCGCAGGCTTCGAAGTATTGCAGCAGCAGGGTGGTCTTGCCGAATCCGGCCGGTGCATGCACCAGTACCAGTTTGCGCGGTGCGCGATGGGCGAGGCGTTCGAGCAGGTCGAGCCGTGGCTCCTGCTGGTCGGGCCGCGGTGGCGCACGCAGCTTGGACAAGATCAAGGGTGCGCCGGGCAGGGGGGCGGGGTGGTTCATCAGCGACTCCTCATCCCCGCAGCCGACCGGGCCGCAGGGACGCTGGTGGCGTTGGACCGGGCTGCACGCGTGCGATGCCGTCGCAGGCCGGGCCAACTGTCAGATTGGGTCGAAATCGACCTTGGTCGCGCCGCAGTCGGGGCACATCCAGTCATCGGGTACCTCGCTGAGCGGCGTACCGGGCGCGATGCCGTCGGCGGGCAGTCCAACGGCCTCGTCGTAGATGAACGAGCAGTAGCGGCATTGCCAGCGCTTCATGCGGCATCCCCCCGGTCGTGGGGCTGTCCATCGACTGGCTGCAGGCCGAAGGTCTTGACCACCAGGGGCGAGTTGGCCATGTGCTCGGCGTGCTTGAGCTCCCACAGTTTGATCATGTTGTAGAACGGCGCGGTGGGGTACAGGTGATGCATCAGGTGGTAGTTCTGGTAGGCCAACAATGGCGTCAGCAGCCATTCGGCGCCGGGGCGGATGTTCGAGGCGCGGTACTCGTTCTGCTTGGCGGTGGTCTGGAACGGTTCATGGGGCAGGTAGACGAAGGCCATGACGAACAGGAACGAGCTGATGCGCGTCGGGAGAATCCACAGCATCAGCGCTTCCAGGCCGTAGCCTGCGACGGTCAGGCCGACCAGTGCGGCGATGATCACGGCGAAGTGGATGAGCAGGCGTGGCAGCAGCTTCTTGCGCATGGCCGCCGGGGCGCGCATGAAGAAATACTGGGTGTAGAAATAGTCGAAGTTGCTCCAGCGCAAGGGGAACAGCCAGTCCATCTTGTGCCCGAAATGATCCGGGTCCTGGCTGAGGTCGTTGGTGAAACGGTGGTGTTGCATGTGGATGAAGCGGGCAACGTTGAACGGCGCGATGGGCCCGAAGAAGATCATGCCGATGTGGCCGGGCAGTTCGTTGATCCACTTGATGCGGGAAATGGCGCCATGGGAGGCGTCGTGCACGCAGCTGAACAGCAGGTAGATGGTCACGCCGTTGATCACGGTACCGACCCACAAGGGCATGTTGCCCTTGACGGCGTGGTAGTCCACCAGGCCCAGCACGCCGAGTGCGGCGAAGAATAGCAGCAAGGTGGGCCAGGCCAGCAGCGGCGCGGTCATCAAGTTGCGCAAGGGATTATCCGTCTGGGTCGCGGTGCTCATGCTGCCTCCACGGCGAATGCCGATGTTGTTGTTGTGGCTTCACTGTGGCACTGGCGATGGCTGTCGAGACTAGGAAAAAGTCTGGTTTGCCGATGGGCAGAGGATGCCGCCGTGCGTGCGCATGGCGGGGACGCTCAATGCGGGCGGCTGAGCAACTGCAACTGGTGGGCGGCGACCAGCGCACCGGAGCGGTTCTTCACGCCGAGCTTGCCGTAGATGTTGTAGACATGCCATTTGACCGTGGCCAGGGAGATGAACACCTGGTCGGCGATCTGCTGGTAGGTCATGCCCGAGTCGAGCAGCGCCAGCAGTTCCAGTTCGCGTCGCGACAAGGGCTCGGGAAGGGCGGCGGGGCTTTTCGGCTGACTGGGCAGTGCCAGCGCCTGGCACAGACGCTCGAACAGCGCCTCGGCACTGGGCGACAGCGGTACGGAGGCCGCGGTGCTGCGCAGCTTGCGTAGCAGCGGTTCGCAAAAGCGGCGCAGGTCCAGAAAGACCCTGTACAGGCCGTGCTCGCTGGCCAGCGACAGCGCGCGGCATAGCGTCTGCAGCGCTTGGCCGCAGTCCTGTGTGCGCTCCAGTTGTGCGCTGCGCACGATCAGCACACGGCAATGCAGCGGTGGTTGGCACTGCACGGCCGGCATGCTCAATAGCGCGAGGCACTGCTGGCCAGCCTTGTGCAGGTCTTCCCGCGCACAACTGAGCAGCAGCTCGATGTAACCCTGATTGACGCACGGCACCTGACGCGTGTCGTGGTGCTCGGGCTGCTCCTGCAACAGTTCGAGCGCTTGCGCGGCCACCAGTGCCTCGCGGGTACGGCCGTGGTCCAGCAGCAACTCGATGCGCGTCTGCTGCACCAGGGTTTCCAGGCGCGGCGGATAGACCGCCGTGATGCTCTGCGCCTCATCGAGCACCTGCAGCGCTTCGCCAATGCCCGCCCGTGCTGCCAGACGGGCACGCACGGCAATGCCCGAAATCGCGGTCTCGATCAGGCCGTGACTGCCGATGTGCCGGTAGCCGATGTCCAGGTAGTCGCTGGCCACACCCAGTTCGTCGCGTTCATGGGCGATACGCGCCAGGAGCAGGGCACAGGTCGAGAGGATCGCCGAATGCTCGCCGATCTGCCCGGCGGCACTGAAGAACTGCTCTTCGAGTAGCAGCCGGGCATGCTGGTGGTCACCGAACTCCAGTTGGTAGAGCGCATTGAGCAGGTTGACCCAGATCTTGCCGTAGACGCTGCCTGAGCGTTGGATCGCCGACACTGCCCGCAGGCTGGCGGCGGTAGCGCCAAGGCAGTCGGCTTCGAGCTTGCAGGCGAGCAGGCGGGCACTGGCGATCACGGCGATGTCGAAGGCGTCTGCGTCGGCGTGGCGCGTCAGCCAGTCGAGCGACCGCTGGGCGACGCCGTCGGTGGTGTCTTCGAACACCGCCAGCACTGTGTCGAGCAGGTCCAGCTTCGACTCGTGCGCACGGCGCACCTGGGGCGTCAGCTCGGCGTCCTGCTGCAGCGCCGCCCGCAATTGCCGCACGCGCTCGTGCGCTTGCGGCCAGCAATAGGAGAATGCCAGCGACCAGGTGGACCAGTAGACCAGTTCGTTCCAGCCGGACAGGCTGCTCACCGGCATGTCAAGGGTCCACTCCACCAGGGTCGGCAGTTCCCCCAGGTTGCGCACCAGAATCTCGCTGGTACGGCTGATCACCAGGCGAGCGATGCGCGGCTGGGCACTGGCCCTGGCGTAGTCCGCCGCGCGCCGATACAGTTGCTGGCGCAGCGCGGCGCGGGTGGCGCGGATCAACAGTCGACGGGTGTGCCCCGGTTCTGCGTTGCGTTCGAGCAGCACGGCGCGCAACAGCGGATGCAGTCGGTAGTCGTCGAGGTTGCGGTCGGTGGGCTCGATGAAGGCGCGCATGCGGTACAGCGCTTGTAGCTGCGCCTGGCTGTCACGGCGTTGCAACACCTCATCGCACAGGGCGACACCGGCACTGCCCAGCACGGCGAAGTCAGCCAGAAATTGCTGCTGCGCCGGGGTCAGGCGCGACAACACCTGCTCTTCGAAGAAATCGCGCAGGTAGCGGTCACGGGCGCCGAAGCCGGCCAGTTCGGCGGAGCGCCGGACATCCTGGGCCAGCGTGCGGCACAGCCCGACGGCCAGCGGCCAGCCTTCGCTCAACTGGTGCAGGTGGGTGCGCTGGCGAGCGGGCAGTTGGCCGAGCAGCAGCGCGCTTTCGTCGGCGCTGAATGCCAACTCGGCGCTGCCGAGCCAGTGCACTTGGCCGCGCCCTTCGAGCCAGGACAGTTTCACCGCTGGGTGCTCGCGGCTGGCCAGGGCGATGTGCAGGCGAGGCTGGGGGAGTGCCAGCAGGCGCTCGAGCAGGGCATCGTTGGTCGGGTTTTGCAGCTGTTCGTAGCCATCGAGGAACACGACCCAGTGGCCCTTGAGTTCGGTGAAGTGCTGCAGCAGGGCCTCGGGCGTGGCGTGAACGCCCGGCAACTGAGCGCAGAGCGCCTGCAGCAAGGCGTGTGCGCTCGAGGCGTCGGTGTGTTCGGGCGAAACCCACAGGCCATGGGCCGACGTCTGCCGCACGTGCTGCATGCAGTAGGCCATGGCCACGCTCTTGCCGTAGCCGCCAGGGGCGCACAGCAAGGTCAGGCGCTGCGACACCAGCGAATCGAGCAATCGCGGGTAGAGATGGCGCGGGATGAAGCCCGCAGGCGGGTAATCCTGAGGCAGCGAGCACGTCTTCATCGTTGTTGTTCTTTTCGAAGTTGGAGGGGTGGTCAAGGCTCTCGGTTTGGGTGGGTCCACGCGCGTCCCTGCGCCACTGGGCGAACGCGCTCAGGCCGGTAATCCAGGCCCGAGCGCAGCGATGTCGCACCCTTCATCGGCCAGCTTCTGCGTATCGATCGGCAGACCGCTGGCGATCAGCCGCTTGCAGGCGATGAACGCCTTCGCCTGGTTGACGCACAGCGCGCTGAGCATCCGTTCGCCCTTGAGGTAGAAACGACAGAAACTGCCGCTGTCCATGGAGCCCCGTTGTATCACTTGATCATAGCCATCTGCCATGCCTGCGATCTGCAGGCGGGTGGCGTATTGATCGGACCAGAACCAGGGCAACGCATCATGGCACTTTTGCACGCCGCAGAGGGTTCCTGCTGCGACCCTGGCTTGGTCGCTGGCGTTGGCCAGGCATTCCAGGCGCACGTGACGCTGCAGGTGGTGGCTGGGAAAGCGGGTGCAGTCGCCAGCGGCGACGATGTGCGGATCGCGGGTGCGGCAGTGCGCATCCACCAGGATGCCGTCTTCGACCTCCAGCCCCGCGGCCTCGGCCAGTTCGGTGTTGGGCTGTACGCCGATGCCGATCACCACCAGGTCTGCGTCCAGACGTCGGCCATCGCTGCACAGCACCCCGGTGACGGCGTCGTGACCGAGCAGTTCGCTCACGTGGCAGCCTGTCTCGATGGTCACGCCGTGGGCGGCGTGCAGGGCCTGGAAGAAGGCTGAGACCGGCGCGTCGACACTGCGTCCGAGGATGCGCGGCGCCGCCTCCAGCACCTGCACGTGCAGTCCCGCCTGGCGCAGACTGGCCGCCGTTTCCAGACCGATGTAACCGGCGCCGATGATTACGGCGTTGCGGGCGGTGGGCAGTTCGGCACGCAGCCGATCGGCATCGGCCAGGTCGCGCAGGTAGTGCACGCCACGCAGGTTCGAGCCTTTGAGCGGCAGTCGGCGCAGGCGGGCACCGGTGCACAGCGCCAGCTTGTCGTAGGCCAGGCGGGTGTGGTCGGACAGCACCACGTGGCGGGTCTGGCGGTCGATGTGGGTGACGCGGGTGTTGCTCAGCAGTTCGATGGCGTGTTTGTCCAGGCTCGCCTGCGGATGGATGATCGCCAGCTCGCTGTCGCCCTTGAGGTAGGCCTTGGACAACGGCGGGCGGTGGTAGGGCAGGCCCGGTTCGTCACCGATCAACAGCACACGGCCTGGCCAGCCTTCCTGGCGCAGGCCGACTGCCAAGTGGATGCCGGCGTGGCTGGCGCCGACGATGATGCAGGTGGCGTTCATGCGCAGACCTCCTGGTCGCTGGCGTTGGGCCGCTCGACCCGCAGCAGACGCTTGAGCAACTTACCGGTGGGTTCGCGCGGCAACTCCTGGCGAAACTCGAGGCTGCGCGGACACTTGATCGATGACAGGTGCTCACGACAGAACTGCAGGAGCGTGGTGGCCAGGGCGTCGTTGGCCAGGCTTATGTCGTGCAGTTGGATCAACGCATGCACCGACTCGCCCAGGTCGGGGTCGGGAATGCCGATGACAGCGGCGTCGAGCACCAGCGGGTGGCTGACCAGCACATTCTCGGTTTCCTGGGGGTACACGTTGACCCCGCCGGAAATGATCATGTTGCTCTGACGGTCGGTGAGGTAGAGAAAGCCTTCTTCGTCGAGGTGGCCGATGTCGCCGACGCACGCCCAGCCCCGGTCATTGTAGGCTTCGGCGGTCTTGGCCGGATCCTTGTGGTAGGAGAACGGCAGGCTGTCGGAGAAGTACACCAGACCGTCTTCTCCGGCAGGCAGGCTGCGTCCGCTTTCGTCGAGGATGTGCAGCCGACCGTAGATGGCCCGTCCGACCGTGCCGGGGTGCGCGAGCCAGTCGTGGGTGTTGGACATGGTCATGCCGATCTGTTCGGTACTGCCGTAGTACTCATAGAGAATCGGTCCCCACCAGTCGATCATCGCTTGCTTGGTGGCTATGGGGCAGGGCGCGGCGGCGTGCACCACCACTCGCTGGCTGCTCAGGTCGTAACGCTGGCGAAGCGGCGCTGGCAGGTTGAGCAGGCGATGGAACATGGTCGGCACCCACTGACTATGGCTGACCCGATGGGTCTCGATGGCCGCCAGCGCGTTCTGCGCCTCGAATTTCTCCATCAGCACCGCCGTGCCGCCCAGCACATGCACGCCGCGCACCCACTTCAACGGTGCTGCGTGGTAGTAGGGGGCAGGCGACAGGTAGACGCAGCGCTCGTCCACGGCGAAGGCCTTTTCCAGTTGCTGGGCAATGATCTCGGTGCTGCCCAGGGGCTTGCCGGTGAGGGCCGGCTTGACGCCCTTGGGACGTCCGGTGGTGCCCGAGGAATAGAGCATTTCACTGCCCTCGCGGGCGTCCTCCAGCGGCGTGGCCAGGTGCGTCTGCAAGGCCTCAAGCAATGCCGGACGACCTTCGCAGGGCGCTTCGAGAATGAACACCTGGGGCGGTGAGGACAGTTCGGACAGCGCGGCGAGCAGCGCGGCGGTGGCACAGCGGGCGCTGAGGACCAGCACCGTGGCGTCGCAATTCTCGACGATGTAGACCGTCTCCGCTGGGGTCAGACGGGTGCTGAGGAAGGTGTAGTACAAGCCGGCATAGTGCGCGCCCCATTGCAGGGCCGGGCATTCGACGCGGTTTTCCAACTGATAGGCGACGTGGTCGCCGTAGCCCAGGCCCAGGCTGTGATACAGGCGGGCGAGACGATTGGCGAAGGCATCCAGCGCCCGGTAGGTGAGCGAGACGCCGGTTTCGGCCATCACCACTGCCGGGCGCTCGGGTGCGAGCTGGGCGTGGTAGCCGGGGTGGCGGAGCAGGGAAGTGGCCATGCAGCGGTTCCTCGAAAAAACGCAGACGAAAGGCGATCAGTCCATCAGCAGTACTGGCTTGACGCAGGTGCCGGCATGCTGGGCGGCGATGGCCTCGTTGATCTGGGCGAAGGGGAAGGTGGTGACCAGCTTGTCGATCGGCAGTTGCCCGGCCTGGTACAAGGCGATCAGTTCCGGAATCGACGTCTGCGGATCGCTGTCGCCTTCGATGATGCCTTTGAAAACCGTGCCGTTCTGTACCAGCTCGGCGAGCGTGCCCGGCAGTTTCTGCTCCCAGGCCTGGGGCACGCCGACCAGGCCGACGCTGGCGCGCGGTGCCAGGCAGCGGCAGGCGGCTTCCAGGGCAGCAGCGATGCCCGAGGTGTCGAAGAGGTAGTCGACGCCGCTGGGCAGTGTGCGCCGCACCCTGTCCTCGAGGGCTTCGTTCAGCGGGTCGAGGGTCAAGGTCGCGCCCAGTTCCAGGGCCAGGGCACGGCGGGCGGCGTGGGGTTCGCTGACGATGATGTGGCGGCAGCCGCGCAGCTTCGCCGCCATGACCGCCGCCAGTCCGACCGCGCCACCGCCGAGCACCAGCAGTGAGGAGCCGGCTTCGCAGGCCAACGCGCGGGCGATGCTGCCAAAGCCGGTCTGGATACCGCATCCCAGCGGGCTCACCAGCGCCAGCGGCATGTCCTCGGGCACCTTGACCACGTTGCGCGCGTTGGCGATGCAGTGGTTGGCGAACGACGACTGGCCGAAGAAATTGCCTGCCACCGGATGCCCCTGGGCATCGTGCAGGTTGCTGCCGCCCTCGCGCATGCCGGTGAAATTGAGCAGACCGAAGGCGTGGCAGTACGACGGATCATGGCGCTGGCAGCGAGGGCACTGGCCGCAGGCACTGAAACTGATGGCGACCGGGTCGCCGGGTTGCACGTGAGTGACCTGGGCTCCGGTTCTGAGCACCACGCCGGCCCCTTCATGGCCCAGCACGGCCGGTGGCTGGATCGGCAGCACGCCGGCGGCGGCGACCAGGTCGGTGTGACAGATGCCGACACTGACGACCCGTACCAGCACTTCATCGTCTCGGGGGTCGTCCAGTTCGAGGGTTTCCAGGCTGAACGCCGGGCTGGCGGGGCGGATGACCGCAGCGACAATCTTCATGGCAGCTTCCTTGGTCAGGGTCAGAAGAACTTGAACAGCCAGCGCAGGATCCGGCGTGTGGTCTGGGTGTAGGGCGGGAAGAACAGGCTCGACAGCATTACCCGGCTTTCCAGGATCGCGCGCTCGTGGGAGAAGGCGCGGATGCCCCACTCGGCGTGATAGCTGCCCATGCCGGAGTTGTTCACCCCGCCGAAGGGCAAGTTGTTGTGCAGGAAATGCCCGGCGATGTGGTTGATGCACGACGCGCCAGCGCTGGTGTTGTTCAGCAGGTGCTCGATGGCCTGGCGGTCCTTGCTCCAGATGTACAGCGCCAGCGGTTTGGGCGCTTGATTGATGCGGGCGATGACCTCGTCCAGCGTGTCGAACGCGATGATCGGCAGCACCGGGCCGAAGATCTCTTCCTGCATGATGCGCGCATCGTCCGGCACGTTTTCCAGCAGCGTCGGTGAGATGAACCGCGCCTGGGGATCGGCCAGCGCGCCATAGCTGGCTTGGGCACCGCGCGCGACGGCGTCGTCGATCAGACCGCTGATGCGACTGGCGTGGCGCTCGTTGACGATCCGTGCGAAGGGCGCGCCACGGGCCTGCTCACCCTCGCCATAGACATGGCTCAAGTGGCGTTTGAGTAGGCTGACGAAGCGCGCTTTGACGCTGCTGGCGACATAAATATGATCGGGGGCGATGCAGGTCTGCCCGGCGTTGAGAAACTTGCCCCAGGTGATGGTTCTCACCGCCATGTCCAGGTCGGCAGTGGCGTCGATGATGGTCGGCGACTTGCCGCCCAACTCCAGCGTGACGCTGGTCAGGTGCTCGGCGGCGGCGCGCATGACCACCTTGCCGATGGCCGGCGACCCGGTGAAGAAGCTGTGGTCGAACGGCAACTCGAGCAACTGGCTGGCGACGCTGGCATCGCCTTCGAAAATGGCCACTTCGCGCTCGTCGAAGGTGCTGCGGATGATCTCGACCATTACCGCAGACAAATGCGGCGTCAGCTCCGAGGTCTTGATGATGACCGTGTTGCCCGAGGCGATGGCCGGCACCAGCGGGCCGAAGGTCAGGGTGATGGGGTAGTTCCACGGCGAAATGATCAGGCAGCGTCCGCGTGGCTCGTAGCGCACCGACGCACGGGTGCCGAGCATCAGCGCAGTGCTGGCGATCCGCTTGGGCTTGAGCCATGTGCGCAGGTGCTTGCAGGTGTGGCTGATCTCCATGATGACGGTGAGCAGTTCGGTCATTTCCACTTCGATGTCGGGCTTACCGAAATCCAGGGCGCCGGCGCGGATGATTGCGTCGCGGCGTGCCTCGATGGCCGCGCGCAGGCGCTTGAGTTTGCCGATTCGCGCCTCGACCGTGGAGGTGCGCAGGTGCAGCGCGGTTTCACGCTGGGCGGCGAACACGCGCTGGATATCGGCGCCGCTGGCATTGACGAGCGGGGCGGTCGTGCTGCGGGTGGGGGCGTGGACTGACACTGGCAGGCTCTCCGATTTATTGTTCTGGTGGAGATAGGGGCGACGTGCTTGAGGCCACTATGGCGCAGCCGCGCGGTACGGGGCTTCGTCACAAAGGACTAAAACGCGGCCATGCAACGGCGAATGCATCTGGCAGGCGGACAACCAGACTAAAGGCGGGGGTACGCGGTGGCGGGCAAGGCTAGGGTGGCGGCAAGACAACCGCCTTCAGGTGCTGCCGATGCGTCCCTATGTTGACTATGTGTTCGATCCCGCCACCCGTTGCGCCACGCTGACGTTCGATCGTCCGGAGGTGTTGAACGCCATCGACGTGGGCATGGCCGAGGCTTTCGGCGCAGCGGTACTGCGCGCCACGGCCGAGCCGGGGCTGCGCCTGGTGGTGATTCGCGGTGCGGGCCGGGCGTTCGTGGCCGGCGGCAACCTGCAGCGCTTCGCCGACGACTTCGACCAGGCCGACAGGATGGTCGATCAACTGCTCGATCACTTGCATCCGGCGATCCTGGCCTTGCACAGCACGCCGGCGCTGGTGCTGGCCTGCGTGCAGGGCGTGGTCGCTGGTGCCGGCCTGAGCCTGATGCTCGGTTGCGACCTGGTCTTGGCCGCCGAAGACACTCGGCTACTGTTGGCCTACAACAAGGTCGCGGCTTCGCCGGATTGCGGCGGCACCTACTTCCTACCCAGGCGTATCGGCGCCGGGGCGGCGATGAAACTGATGGTCGGACAGGGTGAGTTGAGTGCGCGCGATGCCTGCGCGCTGGGGATGCTGGAGTGGTGCGTGGCGCCCGCCGAACTCGAGCTGCGATTGCAGGCCTTGTGCGACGAGATCCTCAATGGGCCGAGTCTGGCCTTCGGCAGCTACAAAGCGTTGACGCGGGGGCCGGCGCAGGCATTGCGCGCGCATCTGCAGCGCGAGCGCGCAGCGTTCTGCGCGGCGACCAAAACTGCCGATTTTCGTGAGGGTGTCAGTGCTTTTCTGGCTCGCCGTGTGCCGCAGTTCCGAGGGTGCTGATGACTGGGTGGGACACAGTCAGTGAAGGGGCCAGAAGGCCTGCAGAACTCGACAGGCATAAAAAAACCGATGTCATCGGCTGACATCGGTTTGATCTGGATTGCTTGGCGAGGCCGCAAGCGCGTACAGGCTTACTCTTCGCCCATCTGCGACTGCAGGTAGTTCTCGATGCCGATCTTGTCGATCAGGCCCAACTGGGTTTCCAGCCAGTCGATGTGCTCTTCCTCGGCTTCGAGGATGTCTTCGAGCAGGTCGCGCGAGCCAAAGTCACCAGCGGTTTCGCAGTGGGCGATGGCGGCTTTCAGATCAATCAGGCCTTTGTTTTCGATCTTAAGATCGCACTCGAGCATTTCACGGGTGTGCTCGCCGATGAGCAGTTTGCCCAGGTCCTGAACGTTGGGAATGCCTTCGAGGAAGAGAATACGCTTGATCAATTTATCGGCGTGCTTCATCTCGTCGATGGACTCTTTGTACTCGTGCTTGCCGAGCGCGTTCAGGCCCCAGTCTTCATACATACGCGCGTGCAGGAAGTACTGGTTGATCGCGACCAGCTCGTTTCCGAGGATCTTGTTGAGATGCTGGATGACGCTTACGTCGCCTTTCATGTCCGGGTTCCTGCCCTGAGAAGTGAGCCAATAGGCGAAGTCTGAGCCCGACAACTTTCTATGTCAAACCTAAGTTGTTGAATAATAAGTGAAAATTAATAGGAATAAGAATGTTTGTGAACCGCGTTGGTGGGCTAACTTATTGAATTACAGGCATAAAAAAACCGGACACGAGGTCCGGTTCTTTGAAAGGGGGTGTTTTAAGCGGCGGTGAATTCGACGGGGTAGGGCAGTGCAGGCTGCTGGGCGAGCTGAAGTTCGGTCAGGGTCTCACGAACCACCTGCTTGGCCAGGCAGGCGCATTTACCACATTGGCTGGCCACGTTGGTGGCGGTACGGACTTCCTTGTAGCTGCAGCATCCTTCGTAGATCGCATCGCGGATCTGTCCATCGGTGACGCCGACGCAGAGACATACGTACATAGGGTCTGACCATCGCTGGGTGAGTCGATGCGTTGGAGACTAATGGTAATGAGAATGCTTGTCAAAGTACTTGAAGAATGATTCATCTTCGCACGACCGGCGGTCCGATTCGGCCTGTCATGCTATCCCGTGTATGATGGTTGGTCTTTGCAGGATGCCGGGCGAGTCGACTCGCCTGTGCAACGGTTTTCACCCCCATCAGGAGATGACGAATGAGCGTACTCGTTGGTAAACAAGCCCCGGACTTCACCGTTCCAGCCGTGCTGGGCAACGGCGAGATCGTCGACAGCTTCAACCTGGCTTCGGCGATCAAAGGCAAGTATGGCCTGGTGTTCTTCTACCCGCTGGACTTCACCTTCGTCTGCCCGTCCGAGCTGATTGCCCTGGACCACCGCATTCCCGATTTCGAAGCCCGTGGCGTGGAAGTGATCGGCGTGTCGATCGACTCGCATTTCACCCACAACGCCTGGCGTAACACCCCGGTCAACAACGGCGGCATCGGCCAAGTGAAGTACACCCTGGCTGCCGACATCACTCACGAAATCTGCAAGGCCTACGACGTCGAGTCCGAAGGCGGCGTGGCCTTCCGTGGTGCGTTCCTGATCGACAAGAACGGCGTGGTCCGTTCGCAGATCATCAACGACCTGCCGCTGGGCCGTAACATGGACGAGCTGCTGCGCTTGGTCGACGCCCTGCAATTCCACGAAGAGCACGGCGAAGTCTGCCCGGCCAACTGGAAGAAAGGCGACAAAGGCATGAACGCTTCGCCGGAAGGCGTAGCGGCCTACCTGAGCGAGAACGCCGGCAAGCTGTAATACGGTGTGACGCAAAAAAAACCGGCCTCCTGGCCGGTTTTTTTTGCGTCGAGTTTTTAGCGACAAGCGGCAAAGAAAGCCAGCACTGCGGTGTCCACGCTTGCCGCTTGCCGCTTGCCGCTTGCCGCTTGCCGCTTGCCGCTTGCCGCTTGCCGCTTGCCGCTTGCTCAGCCGCGCCAGCCGCCCATGTCCTTCCAACGGTTGACGATGCCGCAGAACAGCTCAGCGGTTTTCTCCGTGTCGTAGCGCGCCGAGTGCGCCTCGCGCCCGTCGAAGTCGATGTCTGCGCTCTGGCACGCTCTGGCCAGTACCGTCTGACCGTAGGCCAAGCCGGCCAGCGTGGCGGTGTCGAAGCTGGAGAAGGGGTGGAAGGGGTTGCGCTTGAGGTCGTTGCGCGCCACCGCAGCGTTGAGGAAGCCCAGGTCGAAGCTGCTGTTGTGGCCGACCAGGATCGCCCGCTTGCAGCCATTGGCCTTCAGCGCTTTGCGCACACCACGGAAGATGTCGGTGAGTGCGCTTTCCTCGCTCACGGCCATGCGCAGCGGGTGATCCAGCTTGATGCCGGTGAACTCCAGCGCAGCAGGCTCGATATTGGCGCCTTCGAAAGGCTCGACACGGAAGAAGTAGGTGTGTTCCGGGAACAGGAAGCCCTTTTCGTCCATGCCGATGGTGACGGCGGCAATTTCCAGCAGCGCGTCGGTGGCGCTGTTGAAACCGCCGGTCTCGACATCCACCACCACCGGCAGGTAGCCGCGAAAACGCTCGGCCATGGGATGGCGCGAACCGCCACCGGACGGCAAGTCTTGATCGTCTTCGTAGAGGTCTTCGCTCATACGGTGTCCTCCAGCAGGCGCCAGCGCAGGGTTTCACCCGCACGCAGCGGCACCACCTGGGTATCGCCGAACGGCAGGCTGGTCGGTGCGGTCCAGTCTTCACGGATGAGCGTGATGCGGTCGGTGTTCGCCGGCAGGCCATAGAACGCTGGACCGTGCAGGCTGGCGAAGCCCTCCAGCTTGTCCAAGGCGTTGCGTTGCTCGAAGGCTTCGGCGTACAGCTCGATGGCCGCGTAGGCGGTGTAGCAACCGGCGCAACCGCAGGCCGCTTCCTTGGCATGCTGGGCATGCGGCGCCGAGTCGGTACCGAGGAAGAACTTCGGATTACCGCTGGTGGCCGCATCCAGCAGGGCCACTTGGTGCGTATTGCGCTTGAGGATCGGCAGGCAATAGAAGTGTGGACGAATGCCGCCGACCAGCATGTGGTTGCGGTTGTACAGCAGGTGCTGCGCGGTGATGGTCGCCGCGACGTTGGCCGGGGCCTCGCTGACGAATTGCGCGGCATCGGCGGTGGTGATGTGCTCGAACACCACCTTGAGCGTCGGGAAGCGCTCGACCAGGCGACGCATATGCTCATCGATGAAGCGTTTTTCGCGGTCGAACACGTCGATGTCCGCGCGCGTCACTTCACCATGCACCAACAGCGGCAGCCCGGTTTCGGCCAGCGCTTCGATCGCCGGGAAGATATTGTCGATGCTGGTGACGCCCGAGTCGGAGTTGGTCGTGGCGCCGGCCGGATAGAGCTTGGCAGCGAACACGATGCCGCTGGCCTTGGCCGCATGGATGTCTTCGGGGCGGGTGCGGTCGGTGAGGTACAGCACCATCAGGGGCTCGAAACGGCTGCCGGCAGGACGCGCCGCGAGGATGCGCTCGCGGTAGGCTTCGGCTTCATGGGCGGTACGTACCGGCGGAACCAGATTGGGCATGATGATGGCGCGGGCGAAGGTACGCGCCACGTCGCCGACGGTATGTCGCAGCACAGCTCCATCGCGCAGATGGATGTGCCAGTCGTCGGGACGCAGGAGGGTCAGGCGATCGGACATTGGGGTTTCCAGGCGGTTCGAACTCAGCCGCCAATGCTACCGGAAAACCCTGAGAGCGGCACGGCTATCAAGTTTTCCAGCAGGCGTCCGATAGCCTGCAGGTAAGACGTCAGAATTTGTGGAGCCGCCTGTGCGCCAGCGTTACCTACTCCTGCTCAGCCTGTGCGCCAGCCTGCCGGCCGGTGCAATGACCTTCCAGACCCGCATGGAGAACATCGCGTGGAAGGTCGAAGGCGATCAGTTCGAGTGTCGGCTGATTCAGCCCATCGAGGGCTTCGGCAGCGGTCAGTTCGTGCGCCGTGCCGGAGAGCAGCCGGTGTTCCAGCTGCGTTCTGACAGCAACGCGCTGGGCGCGGGCTCGGCCACCCTGTTGGCGGCTGCCGCGCCATGGCAACCCGGACGTGGCGACGTCAACCTGGGGGCCGTGCGTCTAAGCCGCTCCGGCGTGCTGTTCAGCACCTCCCAGGGACAGGCCAGCCGGTTGATCAACGGGTTGCTCGACGGCCGCAGTACCGTGGTGCGCAACTATACCGGCGAGGGCGGCCGGCCCATGGAAGTGCATGTGTTGCCGGTCAGCTTCGCCAAGGCCTACAGCGACTATCAGGTCTGCGCCGCCAAGCTGTTGCCGATGAATTACGATCAGATTCGTCAGACCCAGATACCGTTCCCCGGCACCGGTTTCGAGCTGGACAGCTCGGCACGGGCGCGTCTGGACGTGATCCTCGACTACATGAAGGCCGATCCGACGGTCAACCATATCGAGCTCGACGGCCATTCCGACAACAGCGGCAATCGCCTGGCCAACCGCGATGCGTCGCGGCGTCGTGCCATGGCCGTGGCCGAGTATCTGCAAGCCCACGGTGTGCCGGAGGCGCAGATCGTCGTACGTTTCCACGGTGAGCGTTATCCGCTGGTCAAGAACAACACCCCCGCCAATCGCGCGCGCAATCGGCGTGTGAACATTCAGCTCGACCGTGTCACGCCGGTCGAGAAACCGGTCGAGAAGCCCCACGACGCGGCGCCTGCCACGCCCGCCCAGCCCGCTGCGGCGCCTGCCGCGACCGCTGCGCCAGCGGCCACCGCTGCGGCAGCCTCGGCCAAGAAAATCTGATTTCGACGGAAGGTCGCGCCCGCGACACTTCCTGTCGCTTTGGCATCAGAAGCTGTCGCGCCACTGTAAATTCCTCAACGAGACCGGTAGAATCGCGGGTTNTCCGTACAACCCCGTGGAGTGATGGCATGGCGGACGTAAAGAAGGTCGTACTGGCGTATTCCGGCGGCCTTGATACTTCGGTGATTCTCAAGTGGCTGCAAGACACCTACAACTGCGAAGTGGTGACCTTCACCGCTGACCTGGGCCAGGGCGAAGAGGTCGAACCGGCCCGTGCCAAGGCGCAGGCCATGGGCGTCAAGGAAATCTACATCGACGACCTGCGCGAAGAGTTCGTCCGCGACTTCGTCTTCCCGATGTTCCGTGCCAATACCGTCTACGAAGGCGAGTACCTGCTGGGTACCTCCATCGCCCGTCCGTTGATCGCCAAGCGTCTGATCGAAATCGCCAACGAAACCGGTGCCGACGCGATCTCCCACGGCGCCACCGGCAAAGGCAACGACCAGGTGCGCTTCGAACTGGGCGCCTATGCGCTCAAGCCCGGCGTCAAGGTCATCGCCCCGTGGCGTGAATGGGACTTGCTGTCCCGTGAAAAGCTGATGGATTACGCCGAGAAACACGGTATTCCGATCGAGCGTCATGGCAAGAAGAAATCGCCGTATTCGATGGACGCCAACCTGTTGCACATCTCCTACGAAGGCGGCGTTCTGGAAGATACCTGGACCGAGCACGAAGAAGACATGTGGCGCTGGAGCGTCTCCCCGGAAAATGCCCCGGACCAGGCGACTTATCTCGAGCTGACCTACCGCAACGGTGACATCGTGGCCATTGACGGCGTCGAGAAGACGCCGGCCACCGTGCTGGCCGATCTGAACCGCATTGGCGGCGCCAACGGCATCGGTCGCCTGGACATCGTCGAAAACCGCTACGTGGGCATGAAGTCGCGCGGCTGCTACGAGACGCCTGGCGGTACCATCATGCTCAAGGCGCACCGTGCCATCGAGTCGATCACGCTGGACCGCGAAGTCGCTCACCTCAAGGATGAGCTGATGCCCAAGTACGCCAGCCTGATCTACACCGGTTACTGGTGGAGCCCGGAGCGGGTGATGCTGCAGCAGATGATCGACGCTTCCCAGGTCAACGTGAACGGTGTCGTGCGCCTGAAACTGTACAAGGGCAACGTCACCGTCGTCGGTCGCAAGTCGGACGACTCGCTGTTCGATGCCAACATCGCTACCTTCGAGGAAGATGGCGGCGCCTACAATCAGGCCGACGCGGCAGGCTTCATCAAGCTCAACGCCCTGCGCATGCGTATTGCTGCGAACAAGGGTCGCTCGCTGCTCTGATTGTTGTTGCAGTGAACAAAGCCCGGTCGCAACGACCGGGTTTTTTGTATCTGCGGGTAGTGCTCCGGCCCGCCTACAAGTCTATTTTGTCGCCTTTCTCCAACGCTCGAATCGACAGCAAGATGCGTGATCGGCACTCCAGGTTGTAGAAGATCCACCGGCACTCCCTGCCGGGGGGGCGATCGAGTGCATTGAGCACGTGAGTCTCGATGTTCTTGTGTGCACCGGGCCCTGACAGGGCGATGGTCATGGGCGCCTGGGTATCGGCGTAGAGCGGCTCCTCATCGTCCACAGCGCGCTTGTCCGGGGTGTAGAGCGACTCGTGGTTGAAGTTCAGCGTCAAAAAGAACAGCACGGTGAGGAAAAACGGGAAGCCCACCAGAAACCAGGTGTAGATCGATTGACTGCTCTCGCTCAGGAACGGCAACGAAGCAAGCGCCGACGCCTCGATGATGCCGGAGAAAATGGCAATGATCGTCAAGGGACTCATCTGTTCGGTGCTGTTCATGGCGAGGGCCTCCTTCGGGCTTTGTCCATCTGTACCCTGTCGCCTCGCCGAGAAAAACGCTTGCTGTTTCCCCTCAAGGAAAAAATTACCGGTTGTCATGGGCCCGGTATAACTATTCGCTCCCAAAAGGTTGAAAGATCTCACTCGTTGGTCGTGCTATCCGCACTTTGCGTTTTTGCGGCCACTGGACTTTTACCTGATTGCCCATTCAGGTGATGGATATCGAACGGATCTGTCGCCCAAATGTAGGACGTTTCTATTAGCAGTGTAAGTTTCATCTTTGCCTGCGTCCTACTGATGAATCACCGCGCCACAACAGCGATGGCTCGGTTATCGTGGCGCGTCAGAACTTAGAACGGATCAATGGATATCCCATGAATAAAGTACTTATCGTGGATGATCATCCGGTCATTCGCTTGGCCGTACGTATGTTGATGGAGCGTCATGGATATGAAGTAGTGGCGGAGACCGATAACGGTGTAGATGCGCTGCAGATGACCCGGGACTATCTGCCCGATATCGTCGTACTCGACATTGGCATACCCAAGCTCGACGGTTTGGAGGTGATCGCGCGCATGACGGCGGCGAGTCCTGGGAGCAAGGTGCTGGTGCTGACCTCACAGGCCCCAGGGCACTTTTCCATGCGCTGCATGCAGGCCGGCGCGGCCGGTTACGTGTGCAAGCAGCAGGAACTGACCGAACTGCTCAGCGCGATCAAGGCCGTGCTCTCGGGGTATAGCTACTTCCCCAATCAGGCGCTGCACAAGACTCGCAGCGGCGTCAGTGGCGGCAGCGAGAGCGAGATGGTCGAGCGCCTGTCAGGGCGCGAAATGATGGTGCTGCAGCAGTTGGCCAGAGGACGAACCAACAAGGAAATTGCCGATAGCATGTTTCTCAGCAACAAGACGGTGAGCACCTACAAGACCCGGCTGCTGCTCAAGCTCAATGCGCGATCGCTGGTGGACCTGATCGAGCTCGCGCAGCGCCATGGCCTGGCCTGAAACACTTGGGGCCTCTAGGGCAAGAGGCCTGCGTGCCACGGGCTAGAGGTCGTAATCGAAGTCGGCCAATTGCCGCTGCAAGCGCCGTTCTTCGAGCAAGTTGTCGATAGTGCGGCGTTTGCTCAGGTTGGTTTTGGCAGGTTCCACCTGCGGTTCTGCGTCGTCTTCCGCGACGAAGTCCTCGTCGATCAATTCGTCTTTATCGGTGCTCATGCATCGCTCCAAGCCAAGGGGCCATTGGCCGTCCTTATAGCGAGAATCGCAGAACCGGTAAAAAAGATTTTTTCAATCGGACATCATGATTTTTTGCTAAAGCGTCAATCGTCCGAGGTCTTGTGCCGATACTCGCACAAGTCCTCGATCCGGCAACTGCCGCAGCGGGGCTTGCGTGCCTGGCAGACGTAACGGCCGTGGAGGATCAGCCAGTGGTGGGCGTCGAGCAGGTAATCCTTCGGCACGAACTTCAGCAGCTTCTTCTCCACCTCCAGGACGGTCTTGCCTGGCGCAACCCCTGTGCGGTTGCTGACCCTGAAAATGTGGGTATCCACTGCCATCGCCAGTTGCCGAAAGGCCGTATTGAGGACCACGTTGGCTGTCTTGCGGCCCACACCGGGCAGGGCCTCCAGCGCTTCGCGCGTCTGCGGCACCTCGCTACCGTGCTGCTCGATGAGCAGGCGGCACGTTTCGATGACGTTCTTGGCCTTGCTGTTGTACAGGCCGATGGTCTTGATGTACTCGCTCAACCCCGCCACGCCCAGAGCGAAAATGGCCTCAGGGGTATTGGCCACCGGATACAGCCGGGCGGTAGCCTTGTTCACACCCACATCGGTCGCCTGCGCGGACAGAATCACCGCGATCAGCAGTTCGAAAGGGGTGGTATAGGCCAGTTCGGTTTTCGGGTCAGGGTTGTCTTCGTGCAGCCTGCGAAAGATCTCCAGGCGTTTGGCGGCATTCATGAGGCCACGCATTCCTCGGCGACGGAAAGGGGAGAGTCAGCGCTGCAGCCTGGGGCGTCGGAAGACGCCTCAGGCCGGGGGCCGGTTCACTTGATGCGTTGGCCTGGCTTGGCACCGCTGTCGGGGCTGAGCAGGTAGATTTCCTCGCCGCCGGGGCCAGCCGCCATGACCATGCCTTCGGAGACGCCGAAGCGCATTTTGCGCGGCTTGAGGTTGGCGACCATCATCGTCAATCGGCCTTCGAGCTTGGAAGGGTCAGGATAGGCCGACTTGATGCCGGAGAACACGTTGCGCCGTTCATCGCCAATGTCCAGGGTCAGTTGCAGCAGCTTGTCGGCTCCGGCCACCGCCTCGGCTTTGACGATCAACGCGACACGCAGATCGACGGCAGCGAAGGTGTCGAACTCGATCTCAGCCGACAGCGGATCTTTGCCCAATTCGCCATTGCCCGCCGGCGCCTGAGCGTCGGCGCTCAGCAAGTCTTCCTTGCTGGCGGCGATCATGGCCTCGACCTTGGCTGGCTCGATGCGGCTCATCAACGCCTTGAACGGGTTCAGGGTATGGCTTTCCAGGCGCGACAGGTGGTCGTTCCACGTCAGCGGTGCGACGTTCAGGAAGGCCTCGGCATCGGCGGCCAGCAGCGGCAGCACGGGTTTGAGGAAGATCACCAGTTGCCTGAACAGGTTGATGCCCTGGGCACAGATGGCCTGGACCTCGTCCTGCTTGCCTTCCTGCTTGGCCAGGGACCAAGGGGCTTTATCGGCGATCCACGCATTGGCACGATCGGCCAGGGCCATGATCTCGCGCATGGCGCGGCCGAAGTCGCGGGCTTCATAGGCGTCGGCGATCGACGGGGCGGCGGCGAGGAACGCCTCGGTGAGCTCCGGTGCCGCGTCGCCAGCGACCATCACGCCCTGGTTGCCCTTATGGATGAAGCCTGCGCAGCGGCTGGCGATGTTCACCACTTTGCCGACCAGGTCCGAGTTGACCTTCTGCACGAAGTCGTCGAGGTTCAGGTCGAGGTCGTCTACACCGCGTCCGAGCTTGGCCGCGTAGTAGTAACGCAGGTATTCGGGCTGCAGGTGATCCAGGTAGGTGCGGGCCTTGATGAAGGTGCCGCGGGATTTGGACATCTTCGCGCCGTTGACGGTGAGGTAGCCGTGCACGTTCACTGCGGTCGGCTTGCGCAAGCCAGCGCCTTCGAGCATCGCGGGCCAGAACAGCGCGTGGAAGTTGACGATGTCCTTGCCGATGAAGTGGTACAGCTCGGCTTGCGAGCCTTCGTTCCAGAACGCGTCGAAGTCCAGCTCCGGACGGCGA
Organism: Pseudomonas boreofloridensis; assembly: GCF_030580795.1. NCBI lineage: Bacteria > Pseudomonadati > Pseudomonadota > Gammaproteobacteria > Pseudomonadales > Pseudomonadaceae > Pseudomonas > Pseudomonas boreofloridensis. The sequence continues at coordinate 292,907 of NZ_JAUQOQ010000005.1, forward strand.
GCGCACAGGTTCTTGAAACTGGCCATGTAGCCGATCGGAGCGTCCAGCCAGACATAGAAGTACTTGCCGGGCTCGCCTGGAATCTCGAAGCCGAAGTAGGGGGCGTCACGGGAGATGTCCCACTCCTGAAGGCCCGCGTCCAACCACTCGGCCAGCTTGTTGGCCACGGCTTCCTGCAGGGTGCCGCTGCGGGTCCACTGCTGCAGCATGGCCTGGAAATCTGGCAGCTTGAAGAAGAAATGCTGGGAGTCGCGCAGCACTGGGGTGGCGCCGGAGATGGCCGACTTGGGGTTCTTCAGTTCGGTTGGCGCGTAGGTGGCACCGCATTTTTCGCAGTTGTCACCGTACTGGTCCTCGGCGGCGCACTTCGGGCAGGTGCCCTTGATGAAGCGATCGGCCAGGAACATACCCTTTTCCGGATCGAAATACTGGGTCACCGACCGATTGGCGATGTGCCCGGCTTCGCGCAGGCGGGTGTAGATCAGGCTCGACAGTTCACGGTTTTCTTCGCTATGGGTCGAGTGGAAGTTGTCGAAGTCGACCAGGAAGTCTGCGAAGTCGCTGCTGTGCTCGGCCTGCACGTTGGCGATCAACTGCTCGGGGGTGATGCCTTCCTTCTCCGCGCGCAGCATGATCGCCGAGCCGTGGGCATCGTCGGCGCAGACATAGATGCACTGATTGCCGCGCAGCTTCTGGAAGCGCACCCACATGTCCGTCTGGATGTATTCCAGCATGTGGCCAAGGTGAATCGATCCATTGGCATAGGGCAGGGCGCTGGTGACGAGAATCTGACGTGGCTCGGACATGGTGGCTCGGCTACTTATCTGGCGACGGGTAAAAATGAGGATGATCGGCCACTATAAAGGGCTGGCGCAGATATTTCACCCCGCAGACGCATCTGTGCGCGCTTGCGGGTTAGCATAGGCGCCTGTTCCACTTTTCCGAAAAATGCCACGGGAGTCTCCATGAGTGCCGTCACACCCGCCGCCATCGAAGGCGTGCTTCGCCAGTACACCGACCCGTACCTGAACCAGGATCCGGTCAGCGCCGGCTGCGTGCGCGCCATCGACGTTCAAGACGGTCAGGTCAGTGTGCGCTTGCAATTGGGTTACGCCGCCGGCCTGTTCACCAATGGCTGGGCTCAGGTGCTGCAGACGGCCATCGAGAACCTCGACGGCGTGACGTCGGCGCAGGTGCGCATCGACACGCAAATCGTTGCGCACAAGGCTCAAGCCCAGGTGCCGGCGCTGGCCAATGTGAAGAACGTCATCGCGGTGGCCTCGGGCAAGGGTGGCGTGGGCAAGTCGACCACTGCCGCCAACCTCGCCCTGGCCTTGGCGCGCGAGGGGGCGCGGGTGGGTATCCTCGATGCCGATATCTATGGGCCGAGCCAGGGCGTGATGTTCGGCATCCCGGAGGGTACGCGCCCGCAGATCCGTGATCAGAAGTGGTTCGTGCCGATCAAGGCCCATGGTGTCGAGGTGATGTCCATGGCGTTCCTCACTGACGACAACACGCCGATGGTCTGGCGCGGACCGATGGTCTCCGGCGCCTTGCAGCAACTAGTGACCCAGACCGCCTGGGACGATCTCGACTATCTGGTGATCGACATGCCGCCGGGCACTGGCGACATCCAGTTGACCCTGGCGCAGAAAGTGCCGGTGGTCGGTTCCGTGGTAGTGACCACGCCTCAGGACTTGGCGTTGCTCGATGCCAAGAAGGGCGTCGAGATGTTCCGCAAGGTCAACATCCCGGTGCTGGGTGTGGTGGAGAACATGGCGGTGCACATTTGCTCGAATTGCGGCCATGCCGAGCACCTGTTCGGCGAGGGCGGTGGAGAGAAGCTGGCGAGCCAGTACGGGGTCGAGTTGCTGGCGTCGCTGCCGCTGTCCATGGTCATTCGTGAGCAGGCTGACAGTGGCAAGCCTACAGCTATCGCCGAGCCGGATAGCCAGATCGCCATGATCTATCAGGAACTGGCGCGTCAGGTCGGTGCGCGCATCGTGCTGCAAGAGGCCGCAGCACCGGCGATGCCGAGCATTACCATCAGCGAGGACTGATCCGGCACTTAGGATTGCATTGCGGGCTTGCCCGCGATGCATCCAGCGCTGACCCATTCGCAGCCATAAAAAAACCCGCCATAAGGCGGGTTCTTTTGAAAGCGAGGAAGCTAAATCGACTTAGGCGATTTGAACTTCTTCAGCCTGCATACCTTTCTGGCCGCGGGTAGCGACGAAGGTAACAGCCTGGCCTTCTTTCAGGGTTTTGAAGCCGTCAGCCTGGATGGCTTTGAAGTGTACGAACAGGTCGTCACCCGACTGAGGGGTGATGAAGCCGTAGCCCTTCTCATCGTTGAACCACTTGACGGTACCGGATTGGCGGTTGGACATGTGTCTGTCTCCTTGGACAAAGTAGATTTCGGCTCAGGAAACGCCCTGGCCGGGACTGAGTGCAAAGAGAGCGGAAAATTCAGCGATGGGCCGATCAGGATCGTGCATCTAACAGATTCTCGGTGTCACGTGCAGCACAGTGGCGTCACCTTACCCCACTTTCCGCAACCTGCCAATGGCCAACAGCGGCTTTGATGAAATTCGTCTCGGCGAAGCGCGAGCCCGTGCCGGGCGCGGGATAGGGCAGGAAACTTTATCGTGTCGGCCAGGACCGGTAAGATGCGCATCTCGTTTTCAATCTCGACCTTTCAGGACAACCCGCCATGAGCATCAAATCGGACAAGTGGATTCGCCGCATGGCGCAGGAACACGGTATGATCGAACCCTTCGTCGAACGCCAGGTGCGCGGTGAACAGGACAGCCGGGTGATTTCCTTCGGGGTGTCCAGCTACGGCTACGATGTGCGCTGCGCCGACGAGTTCAAGGTCTTCACCAACATCAACTCGGCGACCGTCGATCCGAAGAATTTCGACGAAGGCAGCTTCGTCGACATCAAGAGCGATGTCTGCATCATTCCGCCGAACTCCTTCGCCCTGGCGCGCACCGTCGAGTATTTCCGCATTCCCCGTGACGTGCTGACCATCTGTCTGGGCAAGAGCACTTACGCCCGCTGCGGGATCATCGTCAACGTCACGCCGCTGGAGCCTGAGTGGGAAGGTCACGTGACCCTCGAGTTCTCCAACACCACGACCCTGCCGGCGAAGATCTACGCCAACGAAGGCGTGGCGCAAATGCTGTTCCTGCAGTCCGATGAGGCCTGCGAAGTGTCGTACCGCGACCGTGGCGGCAAGTACCAGGGCCAACGTGGCGTGACCCTGCCGCGCACGTGAACCGACGAACCGGGGGAATTAGTTTCCCTTTTGACACTCCTACGAGGTAACTCCCCGGCGTGCATAACGCGCGCCGGCCTTGTCTGGAGCAGCCCATGAAACTCGACCCTGCAATCAGTGCCAAACTGGCTGGCCTGCAGCCGAACCAGATCGGCATGCTGGCGTGGAGCCTCCTTGCACACCCTCCGGTGCACTTGCATGCCGGCGGTGTACCACACCAGCCCGATCCCGACCCAGCGCCCACGGAGCCCGGCGAACCCACCATACCGGACCAGCCACCGCCTACCCCGATGGCCTGATCACCTGGGTAGTGCCCATACACGATCCCCACCCGCCACGAACAGGCGGGTGCCTGGAGAAGGGTCCACAGTCCAGCCTCCGGTGAACTCGCCGAAGGCTGGTAGCAGGCTGACAGTGTTGTCAAAGACGAAACACGGCAGCCTCAGCCGTTGCCTACCGCGACCTTTGAGCACGCAGGCCGGGTGGACGTGTCCGGCGATCACTGGCAGTGTGGCATGGGCTTTGGGCTCGTGTGCCAACGCAATACCGCCCATCACCCAAGGTTCCTCTACCACCTCGATCCCCAGCGTGTGCGGCGGGTCGCCTGCATGGCGATCATGGTTACCCCGCACCAGAATCATCTTCAATTGCGGATGCCTGTCGCGCCACAGCGCCAGCCTGGCGAGCGTGGCCGGTGCCCGGGCGCTGCGCGCATGGAGAAAGTCGCCCAGTACGATCAATTGTTGGCAATCGTAATGTTCCAGTAGCCGGTCCAGGCGCTCCAGCGTCGCGCTGGTGGTGCCTCGGGGCACTGGCTGGTGGAGGGCACGGTAGCTGGCCGCCTTGCCGATGTGCACATCGGCCACCAGCAGCGCCCGTTGCGCCGGCCAGTAAAGCGCCTTGTCCGGTAATAGCCAGAGGGTTTCGCCGCAGTGCTCAATGACCAGATGTTGCACGTCCAGCGAGGCCTCCTCGACAGGGTGTGGGTGATTCACGGTCGGCTCGCCGCCTTCTCCAGGTCGGCCACCATCCGCGCGATACGATCGGCGAGCTTTTCGGTGCTCAGGGTCTCGCGCATCCCTTCGATCAGCAGTGCGAAAGCCAGTGGGCTGGGCCGTTGCAATGCATGCAGGTCCAGGCTCAGGCCTGCCAGTTTCTGCAATTGGTGACTCAGCCGCTCGATTTCCAGTTCTTCCATCAGCACCTCGTCACGCGCCTGGCCCAGCAGCAGGTTATCCGCATCATGCTTGCGGAACACTTCGTAGAACAGACCGCTGGACGCTTGGATCTGACGGGTACTTTTCTGCGCTGCCGGGTAGCCGCCAAAGACCAGGCCGGCGATCTGGGCGATTTCTCGAAAACGCCGCAGCGCCATCTCCCCCGCATTCAAGCTGGCAAGCACATCCTCGAGCAGATCATCGACCGTCAGCGCGGCGGGCAGATACGCTGCCCAGTCCACCGCGCTGGCGGCCAGCAATTCGAAGCCATAGTCGTTGACGGCGATCGAGACCGACAGCGGCTGCTGCCGGCTGACCCGCCAAGCGAGCAGATTGGCCAGTCCCAGGTTGGCCATGCGCCCGGCGAAGGGATAGACGAACAAGTGCCAGCCCTGGCGCGTATGCAGCGTCTCGGCGAGCAAGGTGCGTTGCGTGGGCAGCGCCGACCAACTGGCCTGAAGCGCCAGCAAGGGACGCACCGCGCGCATTTCCGGGCCCTCGTAATGGCCATGGGCCGCGGCATCCAGGCGCTCGACCAAGGCATCGGCCAGCTCGCTGGACAGCGGCATGCGCCCCCCATTCCAGCGTGCCACCGCCGCTTTGCGCGCCGTGCTGCGACGCACGTAGGCGGTCATGTGTTCTACCCGTACCAGCTCCAGGATGCGCCCGCCGAACAGCAGGGTATCGCCAGGCTTGAGACGGGCGATGAACGATTCTTCGACGCTGCCCAGCGACTTGCCGCCTCCGCCTTTGCTCCAGTATTTCAGTTGCAGGCTGGCATCGCTGACGATGGTGCCGATGCCTAAGCGATGGCGGCGTGCCAGACGCTCGCTGGCCACGCGCCAGAGGCCATCGGGGTGAGCTTCGACGCGTTGGTAATCCGGGTAGGCCGTCAGCGAGCTGCCGCCATGGCGCACGAAGGCCAGTGCCCACTGCCACTGGGCGTCCTGCAAGTCCTGAAAGGCCCAGGTGCTGCGCACCTCCTCGAGTAACTGCTCAGGCCGGAACCCGCTGCCCAGCGCCATGCTGACCACGTGCTGGACCAGCACGTCCATGCTCAGCCGCGGCGAGCGACGCGCCTCGATGTGCCCGGCCGCCAAGGCCTGTCGAGCCGCGGCGGCCTCCACCAGTTCCAGGCTGTGGGTCGGTACCAAGGTGATGCGGGACGTCCTGCCTGGCGCGTGTCCCGACCGCCCGGCACGCTGCAGCAGGCGCGCGATGCCTTTGGCCGAACCGATCTGCAGCACCCGTTCGACTGGCAGGAAATCCACCCCCAAGTCCAGGCTCGAGGTGCAGATCACCGCTTTCAGCGTCCCCTGCTTGAGGCTGCGCTCCACCCAGTCGCGGGTGTGCCGGGCCAGCGACGCGTGGTGCAGCGCGATCAGGCCTGCCCAGTCGGGGCGGGCATCGAGCAGCGCCTGGTACCACAATTCGGCCTGGGCGCGGGTATTGGTGAACACCAGGCTGCTGGCGCTGGCCTCGAGCTCGGCGCTGACCTTGGTCAGCATCTTCAACCCCATGTGCCCAGCCCAAGGGAATCGCTCGATTTCGTCCGGCAGCAAGGTATCGACCTGGATGCGTTTGTCCTGGCGCCCTTGCACCAGACGTCCGCCGCCAGGCAGCAGCACCTCGAGCGCGTGCGGCAGGTTGCCCAAAGTGGCCGACAGGCCCCAGACCACCAACTGTGGCTGCCAGCGCCGCAGGCGAGCCAGGGCCAGTTGCAACTGCACGCCACGCTTATTGCCCAGCAGTTCATGCCACTCATCCACCACGATCATGCGCAGCTCGGCAAAGTCGCGCTCGGCGTGTTCACGGGTGAGCAGCAAGGTCAGGCTTTCCGGGGTGGTCACCAGCGCACTGGGCAGGCGTCGAGTCTGCCGTGCGCGCTCGGCGCTGGACGTGTCACCGCTGCGCACGCCGATGCTCCAAGGCAGCGCCAACTCATCGACCGGTGCCTGCAAGGCGCGGGCGGTATCACTGGCCAGCGCACGCATGGGCGTGATCCATAACACCTGCAGCGGCGCCGGATGACGTCCACTCACAGGACGGGCGAAGGCTCGCAGGGCACCCAACCAGACGGCGTAGGTCTTGCCGCTGCCGGTACTGGCATGCAGCAGGCCCGATTCGCCGCGCTCAATCGCTGCCCACACGGTGCGCTGGAAGGCGAAGGGCTTCCAGCGTCGGCTGCTGAACCAGGCGTTGGCGAGGTCGGGTGAGGTGGGCATCAGTGGCCGGTCTCGTCGAAGGCTGTGCTTCTACAGACCCGCCAGTGTGCGCTTTGGTTTGATTCGCGTCAGTTGGCCAGTAGATAGCCGCTACGGCACACCTGCTCGCCCGCGACATGGGCGATGACCATACCGGTCGTCGCCATGCGGCGCACGCTGCGTGCATAGAGCAGGCCGCCGTGTGCAGTGCTCACCGGGGTCACCTGGTCGTTGAGCGGGTCGATGATCTCAGCGACCTGCTGTCCTGGCTCCAGGTACTGTCCTGGCTTGGCGTGGAACACCAACAGGCCACCACGTGGCGCCGCCAGCGGCTCGACCGCTGCCAGCGGCGTGGCAGGATACCGAAGCGGGGGCTGGGGGCTCGCCTGGCCCGTGATCACGCCCCGGTGCACGAGGAAATCGAGGATCGCCTGGCAATCCTGGCGGGCCAGTTCATGGTTGACGTCGGCCTGGCCGCGCAGCTCGACGGTGACCGCCACGCAGCCCAGGGGAATCGGGAAGCGCTTGGCGAAACGCTGCTGAAGTTGCCACCAGACCAGGCTGAAGCATTCGTCGAACGACTGCCCGCCCGAGTCGGTGGCCAGCAGGCTGGCCTGGGCGCCGAGATAGCGCGCCAGCGGCTCGACCTGCGGCCAGGCTTCGGGAGTGGTGTAGAGGTGTTCGACGGCCTCGAAGTCGCAGTGCAGGTCGAGCACCAGCTCAGCGTCGCAGGCCAGGCGCTGCAAGGTCAGGCGCTGGGCCTGCAGCGGCGTCACCGCCGGGTGGGCCTCCAGCCCGCGACGCAGGTATTTGCGGATCAAGGCGAGGTTATGTTCAGGATCGCCGCTCAGCCGTGGTTCGATCTGATCGCCGATGCTGTCCGACAGGTCGACGAATTTGCGGTTGAAGTTCTCGCCACTGTGCAATTCGAAACGTCCCAGCGGCGCATCCAGCAGCACCTGCTCCAGACCCACCGGATTGGCCACGGGCACCAGCACCACCTCGCGCTGTAGCAGGCCCTGCTGGTGCAAGTCCCGCAAACGCTGCTTCAGGTGCCAGGCGACCAGCATGCCGGGCAACTCATCGGCGTGTAGCGAGGCCTGGATATAGACTTTGCCTTGGCCTCGCGGGCCGAAGTGGAAGCTGTGCAACTGACGGGTGACACCGGGAACCGGAGAGAGCAAGTCGTGGGTCAAGTGATGCATGGGAGTCCTGGGCTGCGCGGGCGTTGATCGTGGCGACTGGAAATAGAAGCACAAACTGAGCCTGCGTGCCTATGCACGTGAGCACCGCACACCGGCAAACGCGTCAGGTCGGACCGAGCAGACTCTGCAAGGTGGCCAAGTCGTCGGCCTCTTCCACGGGCTTGTCCAGGCGCCAGCGGAGCATCCGTGGAAAGCGCACGGCGATCCCGCTCTTGTGACGTTTGGACAGGGCGATACCTTCGAAACCGAGCTCGAACACCAGGGTCGGCTTGACGCTGCGCACCGGGCCGAAGGTCTCCACGGTGGTCTTGCGGATGATCGCATCGACCTTGCGCATTTCTTCGTCGCTGAGCCCCGAATAGGCCTTGGCGAAGGGCACCAGGGTGCGTTGTGGAGCACCGGCAGGGGCATCCCAGACGGCAAAGGTGTAATCGCTGTAAAGGCTGGCGCGGCGGCCATGGCCGCGCTGGGCATAGATCAGCACTGCATCGACGCTGAAGGGATCGATCTTCCACTTCCACCACACGCCCAGATCCTTGGTGCGACCGACGCCATACAGTGCATCGCGCCGCTTGAGCATCAACCCTTCGACGCCAAGGCTGCGCGATTGCTCGCGCTGTTCGGCCAGGCCCGCCCAGTCGTCTGCCTGCAGCAGAGGGGACAGCAGTACCGGCGCCAGCGGGTGTTCGTTCAGCAGACGTTCCAGCCCACTGCGCCGCTCGTGTTGCGGGCGGCTGCGCCAGTCTTCTCCCTGATACTCGAGCAGGTCGTAGGCCTGCAGCACCACCGGCGCATCGGCGAGCAGCTTCTTGCCGAGGATCTTGCGACCCAGGCGCTGCTGCAACAAGGCAAAAGGCTGCACCGCGGGCGCGTCTTGCGTGGTGCCAGGTTTCCACACCAGGATTTCGCCATCGAGTACCACGCCGTCCGGCAGGGTTTCGGCCAGGCTGTGCAGTTCGGGAAAACGCTCCGTGACCAATTCTTCGCCGCGCGACCAGATCCACAATTGGCCCTCGCGCTTGACCACCTGGGCACGGATACCGTCCCACTTCCATTCCACTTGCCAGTCTTCGACCGGGCCGATCAACGTGGCGAAGTCTTCCACCGGCGCTTGCAGGGCATGGGCCAGGAAGAATGGGTAGGGCTGTCCGCCGCGTTGGGCGTGTTCGTCGTCCGATTCCGGGGCAATCAGTTTCAGGTAGCTGTCGGGCGTCGGTCGATGGCTGAGGTCGGTGTAGCCGACCAACCGTTGCGCCACGCGCTTGGGGTCCAGGTCGCACAATTGCGCCAGTGCGCGAGTGACCAGCAGTTTCGACACCCCGACTCGGAAACTGCCGGTGATCAACTTCAGGCACAGCATGAGGCTGGGACGGTCCAGACGCAGCCACAGTTGCGGTAACCGTTCGCCAACCACCTCGGCGGGTTGCCCACGCAGGGGCAGCAGGTGCAGCTCGACCCACTGCGCCAGTCCTTCATCGCTGTCGTGATCGTGCTGTGGCAGTAGCAGGGAAATGGTTTCGGCCAGGTCGCCGACCGACTGGTAGCTCTCCTCGAACAACCAGTCCGGCAAGCCCGCCATGGCCGTGGCCAACTCGCGGAGCAAGCGGGTGGGCACCAGTTGCCGTGGGCGACCGCCGGCCAGGAAATAGACCGCCCAGGCCGCGTCGGCGGCCGGTGCCTGGGCGAAGTAGTCGCGCAGGGCCTGTAGCTTGGCATTGCTCGAAGTGGTTGCGTCCAGGCGCAGGTAGAGCTCGGCGAAATCCTTCATGGTGCAGGCTCCGCAGCGGGGGCATCATCCTCATCACCGTATTCGGTGACGAAGGCGCGGGCGTCCAGGCCCTGTTCGCACAGGTAGCGCACCAGCACGCCGACCGAGCCGTGGGTGACCATCACTCGCTCGGCGCCGGTTTGGCCGATGGCCCATAGCAGGCCGGGCCAGTCGGCATGGTCGGAGAGCACGAAGCCGCGGTCCACGCCACGCCGCCGACGGGTTCCGCGCAACAACATCCAGCCGCTGGCGAAGGCGTCGCTGTAGTCGCCGAAACGCCGCATCCAACTGCTGCCGCCGGCCGATGGCGGTGCCAGCACCAAGGCCTGGCGCATCAGCGGATCATTGCGCGGGATATCACCGGCATAGCGGGTTTCCGGCAGCGCGATACCGGCTTCGCGGTAGACCCGGTTCAGTGGCTCCACGGCGCCATGCACCAGGATCGGGCCAAGGCTGGCGTCCAGCCCATGGAGAATGCGCTGGGCCTTGCCGAAGGCATAGCAGAACAGCACGCTGGCCTTGCCCTGGTCGCGGTTGCTGCGCCACCAGGCGTTGATGTCGGCGAACACCTCGGCCTGGGAGGGCCAGCGATAGATCGGCAGACCGAAGGTGGATTCGGTGATGAAGGTGTGACAACGCACCGGCTCGAACGGCGCGCAGGTGCCGTCGGGCTCGACCTTGTAGTCGCCCGACGCCACCCACACCTCGCCCTCGTACTCCAGCCGTACCTGCGCCGAGCCGAGGACATGCCCGGCAGGATGGAAGCTCAAGGTCACGCCGTGGTGCACCAGACGCTCGCCGTACGGCAGGGTCTGCAGGTCGATGTCCTGGCCCAGCCGGCTGCGCAGAATGCCGGCGCCGGGGGCTGCGCACAGGTAGTGTCCGTTGCCGGTGCGGGCATGGTCGCCGTGGCCGTGGGTGATCACCGCGCGCTCCACTGGCCGCCACGGATCGATGTAGAAATCTCCGGGTGGGCAATACAGGCCTTCGGGACGGGCGATCACGAGATCCATGGGCATTCGCGCTGGCTGGGGTTATTGCTTAGGAGCGCGACGTCGGCGTGGAAGTTCGGCTGGATCGAAGCACGCCGAGCGACCCTGGCGGGCCGCTCGGCAATAGGGCTACTTGCCCGGGGTGAGGGTCAGGCGCTGGCTGCCGTAGGCGCGGGCGAAGTTCTGCGGCTGCAGCGGCAGGGTAGTGAAACGGCCCTTGAACCAGGCGTCCAGGCCGTCGGCGTAGTGGGCGCTGGCAGCGTTGCCGGACTGGCCGCTGCTGGTCAGCACTTGCAGCGGTTCGGCCTGGCCGAAGTCGACGATCATCCGCGCCGAGGCCGGCAGCCTGGTGTCGAAGTCACGGCCCCAGGCGTAGGGCGTCAGGGCCAGGGTGCTGAAGTCGCCACCGGCTGCCAGCGGTGCCTGGTTCAGGGCGTCGCCCAGGCCATGTACGTTCGGCGCAGGCCAGTGGTATTGGTGCAGCCTGCCCCATTGCCAGGCCTTGCGGTCGGCGCCGAATTTGGCGATGCCTTCGTCCATGGCCGCCGCGAGGCTACGGGCGAGAATGGTCGGTTTGTCTTCCTTCTGCGGCGTGCTGCGGTCGTCCCAGAACGGGCTGTCTTCACGGCCGAGCAGGTGATCGGCCTGGGCCGAATAAGACAGCTCGGCATTGCTCACGAAGGCTTGCCAGGCGGCACTGGACTCAGGGCCGAGGTCGTCGAGGAAGGTCTGGCGCACGACGGTCTGCAGGAACAGTTCATAGAGCGCGGCGTCGGCCGAGACCGGACTGAGGCGACCGTCGAAAGCTTTCAGCCTAGTCAGGGTTTCGCGGGCCTTGTCGCGCTGTGCGGCAGGCAACGCGTCGATGGCCTGCTTGAGCGGCTGGGCCATGCCGGGCGCGTCGAACATGCGCTTGAGCTTGTCGGCGAGCAGCGTCACCTGGTCGTTCTGCAGGGCCATCAGGCTGCGGCTGTCGTGGCGACCGCTGCCCGCCAGTTGGCCCAGACGCTCGGCGCGTTCGGGGTAGTACCAAGTACTCGACAGCTGCATGCCATAGCCTTTGGGCAGGCTGCGCTGGTTGGCGTGGCCGATCCAGCCACTGGGCGGATCCTGGTCGTAGGGGTGAAGCATGGCGTCGGCGAAACCGTCCCAGTCATAACGCCCGTCCCAGCCAGGGGAGGGCAGCAGGCCCTGGCCTTCACGACGGTTCGGGTAGCGCCCGCTGACCTGCCAACCGATATGCTCGGGTTCGGCGAAAACGAAGTTCAAGGCCGCGGCGCCGATTTCGCGGGTGCTGTCGAAGGCGCGTTCCAGCGTGCTGGCGCGGGTCAGGTCGAACAGCGCGTCCAGGCTGCGGTCGTCCTTGAGCTGCGGCAAGTGCAGGGCAAGGCCGTAGCCGTTGCCGGGCTGGCCGAGCAAGGTGCCGTGGCGGGTGTCGTACAGCACTTCGCGCACGGGTCGCTGACCGCGCACGAAGAAGGTCTCGTTGCGCCCACGCGCAGCCTGCCACTTGCCGTCGGCCAAGTAGGTGAGCTGGTTGCCCTGGCGGCGTAGTTGTTCGAGGAACAGGTCCTGGTTATCGGCCATGACCGCGCTGGCGCTCCACGCCAACTTGCCGTTGTAGCCGGCCAGCACGATGGGCAAACCGGGCAGCGACAGACCGGCGACCTGGTACTTGCTGGTGTGGATCTGCACCGGGCTCAAGGCCCAGGCGGCGCGGCTGTCGCTGGCCAGCAAGCTCTTGCCGCTGCGGCTGCGCAGCGGACCCAGCGCGAGGTTGGACGAGCCGGCGCTGCCCAGCAGGCCCAGCTCGGTGAGCTTCTGGCTGGCCGCAGTGACGTCGCCCAGGCCGGGGATGCGCGTCAGATCGATGCCCTTGAGCTTGTCGGCCTCGCCATTGGCCAAGGCCTCGTCAGGGGCGCTGGGCAGCAGCCAGGCGAGTTTGTCGCTGCCGACTTTCTGCGCCAGGGTGAGCGCGGACAGCTCTTCCTGCAGGTTCACCGACTGGCTGAAGGCATACAGACTGAAAATCAGCGCCGAGTCCTCGGCTTTCCAGTACTCAGGGCGATAGCCGCTGCCGGCGAGGTCGCTGGGCAGTTTGTCGCGGTAGCGGAACAGGTAGGCGTTGACGCCTCGGGCGTAGACTTCGAAGAAGCGCTTGAGCCGCGGTGAGGCATCGGCATATTGCTGGGCGGCGCTTTGCTTGAGATTGGCCGCGCGCATCAGGCGGTCGATATCGAGCGCCTCGGCCCCGGCGATTTCGGACAGGCGCCCCTGGGCCAGCAAGCGCATGGCGATCATCTGTTCGATGCGGTCGCCAGCATGCACATAGCCCAGACTGAACAGTGCATCGTGAAAGCTGCTGCTCTCGATCAGCGGCGCGCCCATGGCGTTACGCCGTACCGAGACGTTCTGCGCCAGTCCTTTGAGCGGCTGCACGCCGGTGCTCGGCGGCACACTGTCCTGATGGCCGCCCACCTGACAGCCGGCAAGCCCGAGCAGGCCGAGCAGCACGGCGCCAGAGCCGAACCGGAAACGCAAAGGAGGAAACACGGGGGCAGCCATTGCAAAGGCTCCTGAAGAGGGGAAGTCGGCTAGTTTCAAGCGGGTAAGTTTCAAGCGGTAAGTTGCAAGCGGCAAGTTGCAAGTAAAGGCGCGCGAGCCCACGCATCGCGAGCGACTTCGAGGGGCGGCGCCTCGGCATGCCCGCACTCCAAGCTTGCCGCTCGCGGCTAATTCAAGCGCCGTGGCACTTCTTGAATTTCTTTTCGCTGCCGCAGGGGCACGGGTCGTTGCGGCCGACGTCTTTCAGCGCATTGCGCACCGGCTCCTGATGGCCGTGGTTGCAGTGCGGGCCGTGCACATGGCCGTGGTCGTGGTGGTGGTCGTGACCGTGGTCGCAGTCGGGGCCATGGACATGGGGTTGTTGGGTCATTGCGGGTTACTCCGGTTTGAGATCGCCGCGGATTATCTCACCACTGCGCGACAAGTGCAGGTCCCTGTGCACGATCAGCCCGGTGGCAAGTTCGGCCTGCAAACTGTAGTTCAAGGGTTTGCCACTTCTGAGCAGCTTGGCCAGCGGTTTGAGGTGCTGCCAGAGGTTGGTGCGCACATCGATCTTGAAGGTCCGCCGCGAGTGGGCGCCGACGCTGCGCCACAGGCTGGCCTCGTCCTGCACCAGCAGCAGGTCGCCCAGGCGTACCGTATAGGCGATGGTGCGGATGAACAGACGACTGTCGGTCGGGTTGTCGATGCGCACATGCAAGACGAATTGCTGCTGGTGCAGGCGCGCCTTGACCGTTTCCACGCGCAGCAAATGAACCTCGGGCCGGGCCCGCTCGCTGGCGTCCCAGCCCGCGCAACCGCCCAGCCAGAGGAAGGTGACAGTTAGCAGGCAGAGCCGCCCGATGAAGTTCATGGTCAGTGACCGACGTAGCTGGCGCAGCATTTCTTGAACTTCTGCCCGCTGGCGCAGGGGCAGGGATCGTTGCGCCCGGCGCGCAGTGCCACGGTGGGGTCGATGAAATACCAGTGCCCGCCATGCTGCACGAAGGCCGAGCGTTCGCGGTGCTGGTGGTCGCCTTGTTGATCGTGCCAGCGCGCGGTGAAGGTGACGAATGCATGCTCAGGCTGTCCGCCGAGCACTTCGCTGCTTTCGACGTCAAGGCCCAGCCAGGTGCTCTGGGCGCTCCAGGTGGCCATGGCGGCGCGGTCCAGATCGGCTTGCTGGGCGGGCAGCGTGGTTGCCACCAGGTAGTCCACCAGGCCCAGTACATAGGCGCTGTAGCGCGAGCGCATCAAAGCCTGGGCATCGGCTGCCGGCGTGCCGGCATGGAAGCGCCCACAGCAGGCGTCGAGAAGATTGCCGCTGCCGCAGGGACAGACCGTAACGCTCATGAAGTCACCACCAGTACTTGCCGAAGTTTTGCGGATTGGCCCAGAACTTGGCATTGAGCCAGTCCGGCACCTGCTTGTAGTCATGCAGATCATAGGTGAACAGGCTCAGCACCTGCTCCTGGCGGCGAAACTTTTCACTCGCCGACATCGCCAGGGCGAAGAAGTCGGTGTCGTGCCAGCCGCAGGCGGCCAGGTCGGCCAACACGGCCACCTTGCTGGCGTTGAGATTGCGGATGCCGCCCAACAGTTCCAGGCCGCTGCGCTTGGGCAGGTGCTCCAGGCAGTCCACCAGCACGGCCAGGTCGAAACGCTGCGCGGCCAAGTCGGTGGGCAGCGGCCCCGGCGCGGCTACCTGCACCTGGGTCGCCGGGTGTGCGGCGGCAAAGGCGTCCAGGGCTGGGAAACGGGAGCCCACCAGCAGCAGGCGGGCGGGTGCGAAGCGCTCGAGCAGGGCCGCCAGGGCCTGTTGCGGAGTGCGCTGGGAAAAACCGTCGGTCATTGCCAATCCTCGTTCAGGTCGCTCTAGACTAGCGGCCCTGGCTTTGCGGGCAAAGCGGGTTGTGGTGCAGTCATGGCCCATTGCTGGCAGAGCGGGCACGGGCGGTCTTTACTCCCTGAGCATCGGTCGTGCACCGATTCCCTCAGGAGAGACGACAAAAATGAGCATAGTACGCACTGCGATACCCCTGGTTCTGATCACCGGTGTGTTGACCGGGTGTGCAGGCCTGCAGAAAACCGACTGGCCGAAATGCGCAGCGGTCGGTGGTGTAGGGGGCGCGGCCCTGGGCGCCATCGAAAGTTCGAGCTGGGCCGGCTGGGGCGCTTTGCTCGGCGGTGGCCTGGCAGCCGGTTACTGCTGGTCCCATGGCGACGGTGACGAAGACGGCGATGGCGTGCCGGACAGCCGCGACAAGTGCCCCGGTACGCCGCGTGGGGTCCAGGTCGACACCAACGGTTGCCCACTGCAGCCGGTGGTCGAGGAGCGGGTGGTCGAGGAGGTGGTGGTGGTCGAGAAGGAAGAGGTCATCGTCATCCGCGACGTGCACTTCGAGTTCGACTCGGCGCGGCTGACCGCCACCGACAAAGAGCGCCTGAACAGCGTAGCCACCCGCTTGAAGCAAGAGGCGCCCAGCGCCCGCCTGAGCGTCACCGGGTACACCGATAGTGTCGGCGCCGATGGCTACAATCAGAAACTTTCCGAGCGTCGTGCCCATTCGGTGACCGACTACCTGATCGGCAGCGGTATACCGCGTGACCGCTTCGTGTCGGTGGTCGGCGCGGGCGAGCGTCAGCCGGTGGCCGACAACGCCACGGCCGAGGGCCGCGCCCTGAACCGTCGCACCGAGATCAAGATCCAGCGTTGATGGGCCGCGTCCACGTCGCCGGTCGGGGCGTGGGCTTGTGCTGCGAAGCCGTGTCGCCGGCCCCTGGCGCACGGCCCGGCACGGCGTTACTGTTGGCCGCAGCGTCCGCTCGAACGGGCCGCAAGCCAACAACAAGACAGTCGGGGGCGAGGTATGAAATTCATCTTGGGTCTGGGCAAGGCCCTGACGGTGGTGTTCTGGTGGGTGGTGCTGGTCAATCTGACCCTGCCGCAGCCATTGCCATTGAATCTGTTGATCAATGCAGCCGGTGCGTTCTTGCTGGCCCTGCACCTGCTTGAGGTGCTGATGTTCAATGCCAGTCTTCGCGGGCGCAGTCACCGCTGGTTCGATCGCCTGCAAATCCTGTTGACCGGCATCTTTCACGTCATGTCCATTCCCCGTCCGCTGGAGGCTCCGCGCCATGCGTAAGTTGATGTTGTTGGCCGCGTTGGCCGCTCCGCTGGCGCAGGCCGAAAGCCTTGAGGTGGGTGCCCATTCCATGCTGCGGTTGCCGAACAAGTCGTCCAGCGTGCACCTGGAGCGTGTCGAGGTGGCCGACTCGGCGACGCTGCTGCTGCCGGCCACGCTGACCGCGCTGAAGATCGATCACTTGGTCATGGGCCGCGAGGCACGTATCGCCATCGCGCCGGCGCCGAGCGCGTTGAGCATCGAGGCCGGTACCGCGGTGCTCGGCCCAGGTAGCGAGATCAGCGCGCCCGGCGCTGCCGGAACCTATCAGCGCCCTGCACGCCCAGGGCGTGACCTGGACCTGCGCTTGCAGACACTGGAGGCCGAGCAACTGATGATCGATGCCAGGGGTGGGGCCGGAGCGCCTGGCTTTGCCGGTCTCGACGGCGGTACTGGCAGCGCCGGAGGCTGCACCTGGGGCACTGCCAGCCGCGGCGCGAATGGCGACAATGGCGGTGACGGCCACGATGGCGCGGCGGGCGGACGGGTGCGTCTGGCCGTCCCCGGTGATTTCCCGGTGGAGCGCATTCAGGTCCGTGTCGAAGGCGGCGCTCCGGGTCAACCTGGCGCGGCGGGCAAAGCGGGGCAGGGCGGAGCCAGCAAAGGCTGTCTGGTGTATCGCACCGCAGCGGGCAGCGCGGGGCGAGCGGGCTTGCCAGGACAGCCCGGGCTGGCCGGAGCAGCGGGGGAGTTGATTCTGCAAACGATCCGTTAGTTCGGTGCTCAGGGCTGCGCTGCAGCCCTGTTCGATCTGTCAAAGGGGCAGGCGCGAACTGGCGACGGCCACCACGCAGACGCCCAGCAACAGATTGATGCCGACCATCCGTCGGATCCTGCCCAGCACCGCAGCACCCGAGGCCCAGTCCTCGGCCTGCACGGCGGCGCGCAACTCCGGGAGCAGCAGCGCCTGCACGCGCATGAACAGCGCGAACATCGCGATGCCGCCGCCGATCATCACCTGAACGTGGCGTGGCGCGGCGTCGAAGCCGCCGAAGCGCAGGTGCAACATGCCGATACCGCTGATCGCCAGCACCACCACGGCCAGCCAGACCCATCCGAAGAAACGTCGGAAAACTTCCAGCCACAGCCGCAGGCGCGCTGGCCCTTCCAGCGCTACGACTGCCGCCGGGCGCAGTATCAGCCAGGCGAAGAACATGCCGCCGACCCAGACCAACGCGGCCAGAACGTGCAGTGTGTAGGGCAGGGCAAAGGCAAGCATCCGGATCTCCATGGGGCATCGAGGGCAATGACGGGGTATGATAGCCGCCCCATGCAAAACACTGAAAATATATCCAGCCCGTCGGGCGCGCCTAGACCATGATCAGCAATGAACTAAAAGCCACCATCCAGGGCGCCTACTCGCGTTTTCTCGAAGCCAAGAGCCTCAAGCCTCGCTACGGCCAGCGCCTGATGATCGCCGAAGTGGCCAAGGTGCTCGGCGATATCGCTTGTGACGAGGAAGGTCGTCGATCTGGTGAACCCGCCGTGGTGGCGGTCGAGGCCGGCACCGGTACCGGCAAGACGGTCGCCTACAGCCTCGCCGCGATTCCCGCTGCCAAGGCTGCGGGCAAGCGTCTGGTGATTGCCACCGCCACCGTCGCCTTGCAGGAGCAGATCGTCTTCAAGGATCTTCCCGACCTGATGCGCAACAGCGGCCTGAATTTCAGCTTCGCGCTGGCCAAAGGGCGAGGCCGCTACCTGTGCCTGTCCAAGCTCGACGTGCTGCTGCAGGAAGGCCACGCGCAGTCGGCCACCGCTCAGTTGTTCGAAGAGGAAGGTTTCCACATCGAGGTGGATGAGCGCAGCCAGAAGCTGTTCAACAGCATGATCGAGAAGCTTGCCGGCAACCGCTGGGATGGCGACCGCGACAGTTGGCCCGAAACCCTCGAGGACCAGGACTGGGCGCGCCTGACCACCGACCACAGCCAGTGTACTGGCCGGCATTGCCCGAATTTTCAGCAGTGTGTCTTCTATAAAGCCCGCGAAGGCATGGGTAAGGTCGACGTCATCGTCACCAACCATGACATGGTTCTTGCCGACCTGGCGCTCGGTGGCGGTGCAGTGCTGCCCGACCCACGCGACACGATGTACGTGTTCGACGAAGGCCACCACCTGCCGGACAAGGCCATCGGCCATTTCGCCCACTATTCGCGTCTGCGCTCCACCGCCGACTGGCTGGAGCAGACCGCCAAGAACTTGGCCAAGTTGCTGGCCCAGCACCCGCTGCCAGGCGACCTTGGCCGGCTGATCGAGCAGGTGCCGGAGTTGGCGCGGGAAATCCGCACGCAGCAGCAGTTCATGTTCACCCTGTGCGAACAGGTAGCTGATTTCCGCGTTGGCGAAGACATGGAGGGCCGTGACCGCCCGCGCTATCGCTTCGAGGGTGGCGTGGTGCCCGAGCAGATTCGCGAGGTGGGCATCGAGCTCAAGAAAGGCTTCGCCCGGCTCAATGACCTGTTCACCCGCTTGGCCGACCTGCTCAAGGAAGGCATGGATGGCGAGGTCAACATCGGCATCGCCAGTCATCAGGCCGAAGAGTGGTACCCGCTGTTCGGCAGCCTGGTGACTCGCGCCCAGGGTAATTGGGAGCTGTGGACGGCGTTCACTGCCGAAGATCCGCAGGACAGTCCGCCCATGGCGCGCTGGTTGACCCTCGCCGAAAGCGGCGCGCTGTTCGACATCGAAGTCAATGCCAGCCCGATCCTGGCCGCCGAGATGCTGCGGCGCAATCTCTGGCATGTCGCCTACGGTGCCTTGGTCACCTCGGCGACGTTGACGGCGCTCGGCAAGTTCGACCGGTTCCGCATGCGCTCGGGGCTGCCCCGTGATGCCGTCACCTGCGTGGTGCCCAGTCCCTTCGTGCACGGCGATGCCGGTCTGCTGCGCGTACCGGACCTGGGCGCCGACCCGCGCGATGCCGCCGGGCATACCGCAGCCATCATCCGCGAACTGCCGGCGATCGTCGAAGACGCGCGCGGTGCGCTGGTGCTGTTCTCGTCGCGCAAGCAGATGCAGGATGTGTTCGACGGCCTGGACCGCGACTGGCGCAAGCTGGTGCTGATCCAGGGCAACCTGTCCAAGCAGGAAACCCTGAACAAGCACAAGGCGCGGGTCGACGACGGCCAGCACAGTGTCCTGTTCGGCCTCGCCAGCTTTGCCGAAGGGGTCGACCTGCCAGGTGCCTACTGCGAGCACGTGGTCATCGCCAAGATCCCATTTGCGGTGCCCGACGACCCGGTTGAAGCTGCGCTCGCCGAATGGATCGAGGCCCGTGGCGGCAATCCGTTCATGGAAATTGCCGTGCCCGATGCCTCGCTGCGTCTGATCCAGGCGTGCGGTCGCCTGCTGCGTACCGAGCAGGACCGCGGCGTCATCACCTTGCTCGACCGGCGTCTGGTCACCCAGCGCTACGGCAAGGCTATCCTCAATGCACTGCCGCCCTTCCGGCGGGAGATTCAGTAAACGGCTGGAGCACGATGCTCCGGCCTGTTGTCCATGACTCGATACGGGCCCATGAGGGCCTTGAAGGAGAGCCCCGTCCACATGATCCGCCGCACCCTGCCCGTTGTCCTTACCCTGTTGTGCAGCACTGGCGTGCTGGCTGAGCAGCAGACGCTGTTCAGCTTCGTGCGTCCGACCTCGATGGTGACGGTCACCACTGAAGATACCGGCATGCCGCAATACAATGCGGAACAGACGGCCGAGGGCGAGGTGCTTCGGCGTGTGGTGTTCAACCCGGTGGCACATCCTACCCTGCGCCTGAGTCCCCAGACTGGCGTGTGGGACTGGTCGGCTGGGCAGTTCCTGACGCTGCGCCTGCAGAGTGCCCAGGACTGGGCGCTGACCGTGGATGTGACGGTCACGGGCAGTGACGGCCGCAGCCTGGTCAGCCGTATCGATCTGCCGGCAGGTCCGGCGCAAACGGTGATGGTGCCGCTCAAGGCCAGTTCGCCGCTCAGCCAGGGCATGCGCGCCGGTCCGCCGATGCCCTGGAGTTACGACGGCCAACGTCTGCTGTTGACCAGTAGCAGCGGCGAGCTGGACCTCAAACAGGTGGCGTCGGTCAGCTTGAGCATTCCCCAGCCCAAAGTCGCGCAGAACCTGCTGGTGGAAAAGCTCGGCCTGGAGAGCGACGACCGCGTGGTGCGTGCGGCCTACAGCGAGTTGATCGATGCCTATGGTCAGTCCACTCGCAGTCGCTGGCCAGAAAAGATCGCCAGCGACGAGCAACTCAAGGCAGCCGACGTCCGCGAACAGCAGCAACTCAAGCGTTGGCTGGGCGAGCGCGAGCAACAGTCGCTCGACCTTTATGGCGGCGTGATCGCCGGTCCGGCCTTCGAGGCCCAGGGCTTCTTCAGAACCGAAAAGCGCGATGGGCGCTGGTATCTGGTCACGCCGCTAGGCCATGCGTTCTATTCCCTGGGCGTCAATGCCGTGGCTGCGGACGGTGGGCGCACCTACGTCGCTGGACGGGAAACGATGTTCAAGGGCCTGCCGGCGCAGGGCGAGGCACTCTCGGCATTCTATGGTGAAGGCAACAATGACGATGGCAACGCGTCTTCCCAGGGGCGCGGCTTCAAGCAAGGCCGCTGGTTCGACTTCTACGCGGCCAACCTGCAGCGCACCTACGCCAAGCCCTGCACGCCGGTCACCGAGAGCCAAGGGCCTGCCGACTGTGCGGCTGCGACCCTCGATGCGACGCGCTGGCAAACCCATAGCCTCGACCGTTTGCTGGCCTGGGGTTTCAATACCTTGGGTAACTGGAGCGATCCAGCGTTGGGTGAGGCGCAGAGGGTGCCTTACACCCTGCCGCTGTCGATTGTCGGTGACTACGCCAGCATTAGTACGGGCATGGACTGGTGGGGCCGCATGCCCGATCCGTTCGACCCGCGCTTTGCCATGGCCACCGAGCGGGCGGTGGCCATCGCGACCCGCGACCACCGCGACGATCCTTGGCTGATTGGCTATTTCGCCGACAACGAGCTGGCCTGGGCCGCGCCTGGCGACGATCCCAAGGCGCGTTATGGCCTGGCCTTCGGTACGCTTCGGCTGACCACCGATGTGCCCGCCAAGCGCGCGTTCCTCAAGCAGTTGCGCGACAAGTACCGCAACCAGGAGGGTCTGTCGAAAGCCTGGGGCATCGAGCTCAAGGCCTGGGAACTGATGGAAGACCCGGGCTTCGAGGCGCCGTTGCCCAATGCCGAGCATTCGGAGATCGAGCGTGACTATCAGTACTTCCAGCAGGTGTTCGCCCAGACCTACTTCAAGACCATCTCCGATGCCCTGAAGTGGCATGCGCCCAATCACCTGCTGCTGGGTGGGCGCTATGCGATCAGCACACCGGAAGCGGTCGAGGCATGCGCCGAATTCTGCGATGTCATCAGTTTCAACTTCTATACCCTCAAGCCCCAGGACGGCTATGACTTCGCGCGTCTGGCCGAGTTGGACAAGCCGGTACTGGTCTCGGAATTCCAGTTCGGCTCGCGCGACCGTGGTCCGTTCTGGCCTGGGCCGCTGGAAGTGGCGCGGGAAGAGGATCGAGGGCCGGCCTACGGCAATTTCCTCAAGGCCGCGCTGGCCCAGCCAATGATCGTCGGGGCGCATTGGTTCCAGTACCTGGATCAGCCCGCCAGTGGTCGGCTGCTCGATGGTGAGAACGGCCATCTCGGGCTGGTGGCCATCACCGATGTCGCCTATCCGGGCTTCGTCGAAGCGGTGCGCAAGAGCAATCGGGAAACCCTCGAGGAGGTGCGTCGAATGCTGGAGTCCAAGACGCGCTGAGCATCGTTGGGGAACTTGGGCTTTTTCCCACAACCTTCCGGCCACATTCAGTAGGCAAAACCGCCAACTACTGAAACAATGCCCGCCTTTGACTGGCAAGTGGTACGGAGAGCGGGCGGGTGCACATTCAGGGTCACTTTGAGCTGAAGTTCGAGGCAGTGCGCGACGCCTTTGCCGCCTTGTTCAAGGATTCCCAGGAGCGTGGTGCGGCGCTGTGCATTCAGGTGGGCGGCGAGACCGTCATCGACCTGTGGGCGGGCACAGCCGACAAGGACGGGCAGCAGGCTTGGCACAGTGACACCCTTGCTAACCTGTTTTCCTGTACCAAGACCTTCACCGCAGTAACCGCGCTGCAGTTGGTCGGCGAGGGCAAGCTGGCACTGGATGCCCCTGTGGCCCGTTACTGGCCCGAGTTTGCCCAGGCTGGCAAGGAAGGCATCACGCTGCGCCATCTGCTCAGTCACCGTGCCGGCCTGCCAGCCATCCGTCATCTGCTGCCGGCCGAGGCGCTCTACGACTGGTCGTTCATGGTCGATACCCTGGCGGCCGAGGCGCCTTGGTGGACACCGGGCACTGAGCATGGCTATGCCGCCATCACCTACGGCTGGCTGATCGGCGAACTGATCCGGCGCGCCGACGGTCGCGGCCCGGGCGATTCGATCGTGGCCCGCACAGCGCGTCCTCTGGGTCTGGATTTCCATGTGGGCTTGGACGATGCCGAATTCCACCGTGTCGCGCATATCGCTCGCGGCAAGGGCAACCCCGGGGACGCCGCTGCCCAGCGCTTGCTGCAGGTGACGATGCGTGAGCCGCAGGCGCTGTCCACCCGCGCTTTCACCAATCCCCCGGCGATTCTCACCAGCACCAACAAGCCCGAATGGCGCCGTATGCAGCAACCGGCTGCCAATGGCCACGGCAATGCGCGCAGCCTGGCTGGTTTCTACGCCGGTCTGCTCGATGGCAGTCTGCTGGAATCGGAACTGCTCGACGAGTTGACCCGCGAACACAGCCTTGGCCAGGACCGGACGCTGCTGACCCAGACCCGCTTCGGCCTGGGCTGCATGCTCGACCAGCCCCAGGTCGCCAACGCCACGTTCGGGCTGGGCGCACGGGCGTTCGGTCATCCCGGCGCAGGTGGTTCGGTCGGTTTTGCCGACCCGGAGTACGACGTGGCGTTCGGCTTTGTCACCAACACCCTCGGGCCTTACGTGCTGATGGATCCGCGGGCGCAGAAACTGGTGCGGGTACTGTCCAATTGCCTTTGATCGGGTAATGCGGGTAATGCCCGATTCCTTTGACTATCCTCAATGCCAACGCCACCACGGGTGGGCAAAATCTTCTTCTAATTCATGGTGTATCGCCGATGTCTTCACACAAAACCTTAGCACTCGCCCTGTGCCTGGCCATGACCGGCTGCGCCAGCCAAACCCCGGATGGCTCCAAGAGCGCGGCCCTGAGCTGGTGGCCGTTCGGTTCGGACAAGGTCGCTGACCAGGAAGTGAAAGCGGCGGTCACCGAGAAGGTTGCGAAAGCTGACGCCAAGTCCGAGGGCGGCAGTCATTGGTGGTGGCCGTTTGGCTCGAGCGAGAAGCAGGCTGAAGCGCCAGTCGTACCGAAGATCGACCAGAAGGCCACCCAGGCCTGGCTGGATGCGTACGAACCCAAGCTGCGCGAAGCCGCCAAGGACAGCAAGCTGGAGGTGGAGCGTCGTGAAGATGTACTGGTCGTGATCCTGCCGGTCGACGGTTCGTACAACCCCGATCGACCCAATATGCTGCTTCCCGTCACGCTCGGCCCCATCACGCGTGTGGCCAAGATTGTCGAAGGCGATCCCAAGACCGCAGTGCTGGTGCTCGGCCACGCCGACACCATCGGTGTTGCCGTCGCCAACCAGAAACTCAGCCTGGAGCGCGCGGCCTCGGTATCGGCTATTTTCCGTTTGAGCGGCCTGCAGCGTGATCGCCTCAACCTCAAGGGCATGGGTGCGGTCATGCCGCGTGCAGCCAATGACAGTGTCGAGGGCCGGGCGCTGAACCGCCGTGTCGAGATGCTGCTGACCCCGCAGAACACCATGCTGGCGCTGCTCGCCAAGTATCAGCAGGCAGCTCCAGCGCCTATTGCTGCTCCGGCGGCAATGGTTGCGGCGCAAGACGCCAAAGCGCCAGTCAAGGCGGCTGCGGCCAAGCCAGCCGCCAAACCTGCGACCAAGGCCGCCGCCAAGCCTGCTGCGAAGAAGACTGCGAGCAAGGCTGCCGCCAAGCCCGCAGCTAAGAAGGCGGCTGCAAAACCCGCCGCGAAAAAGGCGACCACCACCACGGACAAGAAAGTCGCCGCCAATAGCCCTGCGAAGACCAACTGATCGTCAAGGAAACGCAGCAATGACCCAATCCCTGGCCGATATGCGGCGCGACTACACCCGTGATGGCCTGGCCGAAGACCAGGCCCCGGCCGAGCCCTTCGCCTTGTTCCACCACTGGTTCGGCGATGCGGTGAAGACCGAGCAGCCGCCAGTGGAGGCCAACGCCATGACGCTGGCCACGGTCGATGGTCAGGGGCGCCCGCATTGCCGGGTGTTGCTGCTCAAAGGGCTCGATGAGCGCGGGTTCACTTTTTTCACCAACTACGAGAGCGCCAAGGGCCAGCAACTGCTGGTCAATCCTTTTGCGGCCATGACCTTTTTCTGGCCTGCGCTGGAGCGTCAGGTGCGCATCGAGGGGCGAGTGGAAAAGGTCTCGGCGAAGGAGTCGGACGATTACTATCAGGTGCGTCCTCTGGGTAGTCGCCTGGGTGCCTGGGCGTCGCCGCAAAGCCGGGTGATCGCTGACCGTGCCGAGCTCGAAGGCTTGGTCAAGGCTACCGAAGCGCGGTTCTCCGACACTCAGCCGCACTGTCCGGAACACTGGGGCGGCTATCGTTTGCTGCCTGAGCGCATCGAATTCTGGCAAGGCCGTTCGAGCCGTTTGCACGATCGTTTGAACTACCGCTGGATCGACGGTGTGTGGCAGCGAGAGCGTCTGGCGCCTTGATCGGTGAGGGCCGTTCAGGCCCTCGTCTTCACGCAGCTTCCTTCGCGTAGGCATCGGCCTCACGCTTCAACCAGTCCGCCAGTTGCCCTCGAGCGATCTTCTGTTCTCGCGCCTGTGCCAATCGTTGCAGCATATAGGCACCTTTTGCGGCGTCCTGGCCCGCCAGTGACAGCGCCAGGTCACGGTCCATCCAGCGCCGCATACGCAGGTACAGCCAGCCGTGAAAGTACAGGCCGGCGGCGGTGGTCACCGCGACGATGAAGTAATCCATGGCTATCATTGGTCTCAGTATTCAAGCGCGGCGATGGGCTATCGCCTGTACCTGAACTGAATGAAAACAATTTAATAGCCTGGGTGTCGTGACACCCATCAATGCGCGGAGTCTAATGGACACCTGACTTATGGAGATTTCCCATGCGTAAATCCGTTCTGCTGATGGCCAGCTTCACCACCATGGCGCTGCTGCTCGGCGGTTGCCAGTCGAGCCTGACCGGCGACAGCTATTCCCGTGACGAGGCCCGCCGTGTGCAAACCGTGCGCATGGGCACCATCGAATCCCTGCGTCCGGTGAAGATCGAAGGCAGCAAGACGCCGATCGGTGGTGGCGCAGGTGCCATCGTCGGTGGTGTTGCAGGCAGCGCAGTCGGCGGCGGTCGTGGCAGCATCGTCGCTGCGGTGATTGGTGCAGTGGCCGGTGGCCTGGCGGGTTCTGCCGCCGAAGAGGGCTTGACCCGCACTCAAGGTGTCGAAATCACCGTGCGTGAAGACGACGGCAGCATGCGAGCCTATGTGCAGCAAGTGCAGCAGAACGAGATCTTCCGCGTTGGCGAGCGCGTGCGCATCATGACGGTCGATGGCACCAGTCGCGTTACCCACTGATTGCTAAGTATGAAAAACCCGACTCGGCACGGCCGGTCGGGTTTTTTTGCGCTTGGCGATCAGGGCGTGGCCGTTGCAGGATCGCGCTGGCGACTGGCTGCCGCCGTGACGGCGTAGCCGATCAACGCCGCGAAGAACGAGCCGGTCAGAATGCCCATTCGATCCTCGCCCGCATATTCGCTCACCCCTGAAGGGAAGGCCAGGGATCCGACGAACAGGCTCATTGTGAATCCGATCCCGCACAAGATGGCTACACCGAAAACCTGGCCCCAATTGGCGCCTGCTGGCAGCGAAGCCAGGCGCAGCTTTATGGCGACCCAAGTAAGGCCGAACACACCGACCGTTTTGCCCAGCACCAGGCCGATGGCTACGCCCAGCGGCACGGAGTGGATGAAGCTCTGAGCCGTTACACCGACCAGCGAAACCCCGGCGTTGGCGAAGGCGAACAAGGGTAGGATCGCATAGGCCACCCAAGGGTGCAGCGCATGTTCCAGCGTGATCAGCGGCGAGGCGGTTTTGTCGTCGCGGCCCCGTAGCGGGATGAACATCGCCAACATGACGCCCGCAAGCGTGGCATGGATGCCGCTTTTCAGCACGCAGACCCACAGCACCAGGCCGACGATCAGGTAGGGTGCCAAGCGTTTGACCCCCAGCCGATTCATCCCCAGCAGTACTAGCAGACACGCGCCTGCCAGGCTCAGCGCCAGACTCGAAAGGGCGCCGGAATAGAACAGGGCGATGATGATGATCGCGCCCAGGTCATCGATGATTGCCAGCGTCATCAGGAACAGTTTCAGCGACACAGGTACGCGCTTGCCGAGCAGTGCCAGCACGCCGAGGGCGAAGGCGATATCGGTCGCCGTGGGGATTGCCCAACCCGCCAACGTGGCAGGGTTGTCGCGGTTGATGAACCAGTAGATCAAGGCGGGCACCAGCATGCCGCCGACGGCTGCGGTCGCTGGAAGAATGATTTGCGATGGCTTGGACAGCTGGCCCTGGAAGACTTCTCGCTTGACCTCCAGGCCGATCAGCAGGAAGAACAGTGCCATGAGGCCATCGTTGATCCACAGCAGCAGGGGCTTGGCGATAAGCAGGTCGCTGATCTGCACGGCCACCGGCAGGTCGAGAAAACTGACGTACCACGGCGAGAGTGAAGAGTTGTTGACGATCAGGGCAATGACCGCTGCAGTGATCAGCAGCAGGCCGCTGGCGGATTCCAGCTGAAGGAAGCGATTGATAAGACTGCGCACGGATGAACGGCTCCACGACTTGGGCGAACAGGGGATACACCCTAGCGTGCAGCGTTATGCTTTAGAATAAAATTTATATTCTTTTTTGTTATAACGTGTTGCCGTTCGGGTAGGGGAAGGCTAGAGGTCTTAAAGGCTGAGTGCTGAGCGAAAAGTCTCTGCGTGGCGTCGAAAGTTCCGAAAATTGGCTACAGCCCCGGGGGCGACGTTGCCCCCAGGACAGCGCGATCAGGCGTCGATACCCAGCATGCTTCTGGCCACCGCTTCGGCAATGCGAATGCCGTCCACACCGGCCGAAAGAATACCGCCGGCATAGCCTGCGCCCTCACCGGCAGGGAACAGCCCTTTGAGGTTCAGGCTCTGGTAGTCCTGCCCGCGGGTAATGCGCAGTGGCGAGGATGTGCGCGTTTCGATGCCCGTGAGTACCGCGTCGTGCAGGTTGTAGCCTTTGATCTGCCGGTCGAACGCTGGCAGTGCCTCGCGGATCGCTTCGATGGCGAACGCGGGTAGGCTAGGCGCCAGGTCGCCGAGGGTGATGCCCGGCTTATAGGAGGGCTCCACGCTACCCAAGGCGGTGGACGCACGCCCGGCGACGAAGTCGCCCACCAGCTGCGCAGGCGCCTGGTAGTTGCTGCCGCCCAGCACGTACGCGTGTGCCTCCAGACGCTCCTGCAACTCGATACCGGCCAGTGGACCCCCTGGGTAGTCCCGCTCCGGATCAATGCCCACGACGATGCCCGAGTTGGCATTACGCTCGTTGCGCGAATACTGGCTCATGCCATTGGTGACCACCCGGCCTGGCTCGCTGGTGGCGGCCACTACCGTGCCTCCCGGGCACATGCAGAAGCTGTACACCGATCGGCCGTTGCTGGCGTGGTAGACCAGTTTGTAGTCCGCCGCGCCCAGTTTCGGGTGTCCGGCATATTTGCCCAGGCGCGCTTTGTCGATCAGCGATTGCGGATGCTCGATGCGAAAGCCTACCGAGAACGGCTTGGCTTCCATGAACACACCCTTGGCGTGCAGCATGCGGAAGGTGTCGCGGGCGCTATGTCCCAACGCCAGCACCACATGTCGCGAGTGCAGTTGCTCGCCGCTTTCCAGCACGACCCCCGTGAGTTGCTCTCCCTCGGTCAGCAGGTCAGTGACTTTTTCCTGGAAACGGATCTCACCGCCCAGGGCAATGATTTCCTCTCGCATCTTTTCGACCATGCTGGTCAGACGGAACGTACCGATGTGCGGCTTGTTGATGTAGAGGATTTCCTCCGGCGCGCCGGCCTTGACGAACTCGTCGAGCACCTTGCGGCCGTGATGCTGGGGATCCTTGATCTGGCTGTACAGCTTGCCATCGGAGAACGTACCGGCGCCGCCTTCGCCGAACTGCACGTTGGACTCGGGGTTGAGCACGCTTTTGCGCCACAGGCCCCAGGTGTCCTTGGTGCGTTGGCGCACTTCCTTGCCGCGCTCCAGCACGATCGGCCTGAAGCCCATCTGCGCCAGCAGCAGGCCGGCGAAGATACCGCAGGGGCCGAAGCCGACTACCAGCGGACGCTCGGCCAGTTCGGCAGGCGCATGGCCGACGAATTTGTACGTGACATCCGGCGCCACACCGACATTGCGATCGTCGACGAAGCGGCGCAGCACTTCGTCTTCGTTGCTGGTTTCCAGGTCGATGGTATAGATGAACAGCAACTCACTGTTCTTCTTGCGCGCATCGTAGCTGCGCTTGAACAGGTTGAAGCTCAGCAGTTGATCGTCACGGATGCCCAGGCGCTGGACGATGGCCTCGCGCAGGGCCTCGTCGGGATGGTCCAAGGGCAGCTTCAGTTCGGTGATTCGTAGCATGGCACGTCCAGTATCGCGGCCATGGGCGGCCGGCGGCTTTAAACAAACCGCCAAGTATAAGCTGTTCGCCGCCTCGACTGGCAGGATAAAAGTGTCCGGCGATCACTTGTCCCGCGCACCACCGTAGTAGGCGCAGCCTTGCAGGGTCTGGCCGTCGATGCGCAGTTCGGCGCGCAGGTGACGCATGGCGCCCGTACCCCGTTCGACGCAGCGTTGCGGCGCCACCCACAGTTCGACACGCTGACCGTTGGCTTCGCTGGACAGACTCAAACCACCACCGGGCATCTGCTCTTCGAGGAACGGCAATGGCAGCGGATCCTTGCCTGCGCGGTTGATCACCATACCTTTGCCGCTGGCCTTGATGTCCCAGTCGGGCTCATGCCCGCCGGCGCGTAGCGTCAATTGCTTGAAGTTCGGGTCTTCGCAGGCGTTGGCCGACGCTTCTACGCGGTACAGCCGAGTCACCTCCAACTGCCCATCGCTGTTGGCAGCGCGACTGCCGGCCAGACGCCCGCGAACATCGGCGAACAATGTGGCTTTTGGCCCGCCGGCCAGGTTGGCCGCCTCCTGAAGAATGCCGGTGCCGGCCGCGTCCTTGACCACGAAGTGGCGCGCTTCGCTGCAGGGTTTGAACAGCAGTTGACCGTCGGCCGCGCTCAATTCGCCCTGCAAGCGTGTGCTGCCGACGTTGGGATCGCTCGGTTGCTCGGCGAACATCTGGCAGCCGGCGAACAGCGGCAGCATGGCAGCGAGCAGAAGAGGGGAGGTGAAGCGCATCGGGTGGACTCCGGGGTCGCGTGGGTCGAGGGAGCTCACGTTACCCAGCGTAGGTCCGGTCCACAAGAGGGGGGCAGGAGCGACGAAGCGCCACTCCTGTCGCGCGAGCATCAGCCGCCGAGGTAGGCGTCGCGCACTTTCGGATCGGTCAACAAGGCTTCGCCTGTGCCTTGCATCACGACCTTGCCGTTTTCCAGCACATAGGCGCGGTCGGCGATCTTCAGGGCCTGATTGGCATTCTGCTCCACCAGGAACACCGTTACGCCATCGCGGCGCAGTTGCTCGATGATGTCGAAGATCTGCTGAATGATGATCGGCGCCAGGCCCAGCGACGGCTCATCGAGCAGCAGCAGCTTGGGCTTGCTCATCAACGCCCGACCGATGGCGAGCATCTGCTGCTCGCCGCCGGACATGGTGCCACCACGCTGGTTGAAGCGCTCCTTCAGGCGCGGGAACAGGGCCAGGACCTTGTCCATCTGGGCTTGATAGTCGCCCTTGTCGGTGAAGAAACCGCCCATGGCCAGGTTTTCCTCGACCGTCAGACGGGCGAACACGCGACGGCCTTCGGGTACGACCGCGATGCTCTTGCGCATGATATGCGAGGAGGGCTGGCCCACCAGTTCTTCGCCCAGGTAGCGGATACTGCCGCTATGCGCCTGCGGCGAGCCGCACAGGGTCATCAGCAACGTCGACTTGCCCGCGCCGTTGGCACCGATCAGGGTGACGATCTCACCCTGGTTGATCTCCACATTGACGCTGTGCAGCGCCTGGATCTTGCCGTAGAAGGTGGAAACGTTCTCGAACTTCAGCATTTACGCTTCCCCCAGGTAGGCCTTGATCACATCAGGGTTGGCCCGGATCTGCTCCGGTGTGCCATCGGCCAGGGGCGTACCCTGGTTGATCACCACGATATGGTCGGAAATGCTCATCACCAGTTTCATGTCGTGCTCGATCAGCAGTACGGTCACGTCATGGGACTCGCGCAGATACCCGATCAAGGCCTTGAGGTCTTCGGTTTCCTTGGGGTTCAGGCCAGCGGCCGGTTCATCGAGCATGATGATACGCGGCCGGGTCATCATGCAGCGGGCGATTTCCAGGCGGCGTTGCTGACCATAGGCCAAGGTGCCAGCGGTGCGGTTGGCGAACTCGGTCAGGTTGACCTTGTCCAGCCAGTACTGGGCGCGCTCCATGGCTTCCTTCTCGCTGCGGCGGAAACCCGGCGTCTTGAACAGCCCGGCGAAGAAGTTGGTATTCAGGTGGCGGTGCTGGGCGATCAGCAGGTTTTCCAGCGCGGTCATTTCCTTGAACAGGCGAACGTTCTGGAAAGTGCGCACCACGCCTTTGCGGGCGATCTGATGTCCGGCCAGGCCCTGAATGGGCTGGCCATCGAGCAGGATAGTGCCGCCGCTGGGCTTGTAGAAGCCGGTCAGGCAGTTGAACACGGTGGTCTTGCCGGCACCATTCGGACCGATCAAGGCCACCACCTGTTTTTCCTTGACGGTCAGGCCCACGCCATTGACCGCCAATAAGCCACCGAAGCGCATGCTCAGGCCGCTGACTTGCAGAATTTCGCGGCTCATCGACGCAGCTCCATATGAGGACGTTGCATGGGCAGCAGGCCCTGCGGACGCCAGATCATCATCAACACCATCAGCGCACCGAACATCAGCATCCGATACTCGCTGAACTCGCGCATCAACTCAGGCAACAGGATCATCACGATGGCCGCGAGAATTACGCCCAACTGAGAACCCATGCCGCCGAGCACGACGATGGCGAGGATGATCGCTGACTCGATGAAGGTGAATGACTCCGGTGTCACCAGGCCCTGGCGCGCGGCGAAGAAACTGCCGGCGAAACCGGCGAAGCTGGCGCCGAGAGTGAAGGCGGAGAGCTTGATGATGGTCGGGTTCAGGCCCAGCGCACGGCAGGCGATCTCGTCTTCGCGCAGCGCTTCCCATGCTCGTCCGATGGGCATGCGCAGCAGGCGGTTGATCACGAACAATGCGAGCAATGCCAATACCAGCGCTACCAGGTAGAGGAAGATGACCTTGTTGATCGAGTTGTATTCCAGACCGAAGAACTCGTGGAAGGTCTGCATCCCCTCGGCGGCGCGGCGCTCGAAGGTCAGGCCGAAGAAGGTCGGCTTCTCGATGCCGCTGATGCCGTTGGGCCCGCCGGTCCAGTCGGTGAGGTTGCGCAGGAACAGGCGAATGATCTCGCCGAAGCCCAGCGTGACGATCGCCAGGTAGTCGCCGCGCAGGCGCAATACCGGGAAACCGAGCAGGAAGCCAAAGGTCGCGGCCATCAGGCCGGCGATCGGCAGGCACACCCAGAAGCTCCAGCCCAAGTAATGCGAGAGCATGGCGTAGCTATAGGCGCCGACGGCATAGAAACCGACGTAACCCAGGTCGAGCAGACCGGCCAGGCCCACCACGATGTTCAGCCCTAAGCCCAGCAGAACGTAGATCAGGATCAACGTGGCGATATCGACCGCCCCCCGTGAGCCGAAGAACGGCCATACCAGTGCAACCGCGATCAGCCCAAGGATGACCCATCGCTGGGTCTTGGGCAGGGTCAGGAAGTTGCTCACCGAAGGCGGAATCAGTTTGCGTTCGGTGCGGCTACCCATGACCGCGCTCCACTGCCGGTCGAACAGCACACGCAGGAACATCAGCAGCGAACACGCGGCGATCACGGCGAGGGTGAATTCGCCCTGGCTGTGCACGACTAGGTTGATGCCGTCGATGCTCAGTTTCAGGCCCAGCACCGGGAAGGCCACGGCCCAGACCAGCAAGGCGCTGAACAGCGCCTGTTTGAGATTTCTGTTCATACTTTTTCAACCTCCGGACGGCCCAGGATGCCGGTCGGCCGGAACAACAGGACAAGAACCAACAAGCCGAACGCCACGACGTCCTTGTATTGGTCGCCGAAGATGTCTGCGCCGAACGCTTCGGCCACACCCAGCACCAGCCCGCCGAGCATGGCCCCCGGGATGCTGCCGATGCCGCCCAGTACTGCTGCGGTGAACGCCTTCAGCCCCACGAGGAAGCCGGCGTTGGGGTTGATCACCCCGTACTGCATGC
This sequence comes from Pseudomonas boreofloridensis, assembly GCF_030580795.1. Classification (NCBI taxonomy): domain Bacteria; kingdom Pseudomonadati; phylum Pseudomonadota; class Gammaproteobacteria; order Pseudomonadales; family Pseudomonadaceae; genus Pseudomonas; species Pseudomonas boreofloridensis. The sequence continues at coordinate 325,943 of NZ_JAUQOQ010000005.1, forward strand.
TCAGCAGCACGGCTGCGACAGCCGCCAGTGCGGCGCCGATGACGAAGGTCAGGGCGATGATGTTGTTGGTGTTAATGCCCAGCAGGTTGGCCATCTTGATGTCCTCGGCACAGGCGCGACAGGCGCGGCCCAGGCGGGAGCGGGAGATGAACAGCGTCAGGCAGGTCATCGCCACCAAGGTGACCACGAACACCAGGATCTGCATATAGGACACCAGCACTTCTTCCGCGCCGCCCGGACCGAAGGAGAAGGCTCCCGGAATCAGGTTGGGGATGGATTTGTCCTTGGAGTCCTGCGACAGGAGCACGGTGTTCTGCAGGAAAATGGACATGCCGATCGCGGAAATCAGCGGGATCAGGCGATTGCTGTTGCGCAGCGGACGGTACGCCACCCGCTCGATGCTGTAGCCATAGGCGCTGGTGACGCAGATGGTGGCGACGAAGGCCACGGTCATCAGGATCGGCAGCGAGTGAATGCCCATCATGGCCAGCCCGGCAAGGGCGATGAAGGCCACGTAGGATCCGATCATGTAGACCTCGCCGTGGGCGAAGTTGATCATCCCGATGATGCCGTACACCATCGTGTAACCGATGGCGATCAAGGCATAGGTGCTGCCGATGGTCAATCCATTAACCAGTTGTTGGAAGAAATGGTAGATCTCAGGCATTACAGCGCTCCTAAAAACCTGATGTGCATTTCGCTGGCCGGGGTAACGGCCAGGAAACCGCGGGTGACGGTTTTAAGATTTTCAGGTGAGTCCGCCCCCGGATCGCGGGAGTCGGGCCCATGAACCTCGTAAAACAAAGCCCACTGCTCGCACAGTGGGCTTCTACGGTCAGCTATTTAGTCACGCGTATTACTGAGGGGAGACTTCGGTCTTCGGCTTGCCGAAGTGCCATTCGTAGACCACGAACTTGAAGTCTTTCAGGTCGCCCTTGGCATCGAAGGACAGGGTGCCGGTTGGGGTCTTGAAGGAGCCAGCGTGGAGCGCATCAGCCACCTTGGTGGTGTCTTCGGACTTGGCAGCCTTGATGCCTTCGGCGATCAGCTCCACGGCCGAGTAGGCCGGGAACACGAACGGACCGCTCGGGTCTTTGCCGTCGGCCTTGATGGCGTCGACGATGGCCTTGTTCTCTGGATCGGCGTCGAACGACTTCGGCAGGGTCACCAGCAGGCCTTCGGAAGCGCCTTGGGCGATCTGCGAGATGGAGTCGTTGCCGACACCTTCCGGACCCATGAACTTGGCTTTCAGGCCTTTTTCCTGAGCTTGGCGCAGGATCAGACCCAGTTCTGGGTGGTAGCCACCGTAGTAGACGAAGTCGACGTTGTTCTGCTTGAGCTTCTGAATGATCGAGGAGAAGTCTTTGTCGCCCGCGTTGAGGCCTTCGAAGACGGCGACCTTGACGCCTTTCTTCTCGAGGGTCTGTTTGACCGCGGTGGCGATGCCCTCACCGTACTGTTGCTTGTCGTGCAGCACTGCAACGACCTTGGGCTTGACGTGATCGGCGATGTAGTTGCCGGCCGCTGGACCCTGGGCGCTGTCCAGACCGATGGTACGGAAGATCAGCTTGTAACCGCGGGCGGTGATCTCCGGAGACGTGGCAGCAGGGGTGATCATGATCACGCCTTCGTCTTCGTAGATGTCCGACGCGGGCTGAGTGGAGCTGGAGCACAGATGGCCGATGACGAACTTGACGCCGTCGTTGACCACTTTGTTGGCGACGGCCACGGCCTGTTTAGGGTCGCACGCGTCGTCGTATTCCTTGGCCTCGAGCATCTTGCCATCGACGCCACCCTTGGCGTTGATGTCCTTGATAGCCTGGTTGGCGCCGATGAACTGCATGTCGCCGTACTGGGTCACAGGGCCCGTCTTGGGACCGGCGATACCGATCTTGATGGTGTCGGCGGCCATCGAATGGCTGGCTACCCCGGCCAGAACCATTGCGGCGAACAGCTTGGAAATCTTGATCATAGTGCTCCACTCATTCTGTTGTAATTCTTAGAGTCCTGGCGGCCAGGGCTACAGACCGGGCGAGATTCGCGGCACGCTCGTGCCATGTCGCGAGCCCACCTTCCCCCGGAACATGTCCCGGAACTGTACCGGTACAGTGTAGAGCGCTCTCCGAGCGCTTGAAAAGCGGGCGAAAAGTCCCTGTTCTGCGGGTTGTCGCATGCTCGACATGAAAATACAGATAAGCGCCATCAAAATGCCTGTATTTTCTGGTTTTCTGGAGGAGGCCAATACCTGTCGAGCAAATTACTTATTTGAAACTTGGGTTTTTCTGCAAAAATGCGGGCTTTTTACTTGGCCATGCCATTGGCAGGAATCCCCATGACTGATCACACAAGCACCCTCTATGCCAAATTGCTCGGCGAGACGGCGATTATCGAATGGAGCGCCTTGGAGCGTTTTTGGGCCAAGGGTGACCTGATTTGGGTCGACCCCACCTTGGACTTGATCGCCGTGGCCCAAGCCATGGCAGAAAACCGCAGTGATCTCGTTGCTGCGTGGCGTGAGCAGGGCGCTGTCGCGGCGGTCGATGCAGAGCAGGCGCTAGACATGCAGACGCGCAATCCGCAGATCTGGGCCGTGGTGGTCTCACCGTTCATCCTCATCCAAGTGAAGTCAGCGAAAAACGACTGATCTATTCTGGTGCGGCTGGATGTAAATCGGCACCTTTATGGTGCTTGCGCGGGTTGCGTTACAGTAGCTGTCGGTAACAAAAGAGGTTCGAAGGCGCCGTTGCGGTAACAGTTTACGCCCTGCGTAATGCCGGCCCGGCCTTTCGTCTATATCGAATATGTCTGGAGTCGTCCATGAGCACAGCCATGCCAACCCTCGGATTTGCCGGAATCGGCTTGATGGGACTGCCGATGTGCCATCGGCTACTCGCCGCAGGCTATTCGTTGACGGTATGGAATCGCAGCGCGCACAAGTGCGCGGAGTTGGTCGCTGCAGGAGCTCGACTGGCCGAAAGTCCGGCAGCGCTGTGCCGTGACAGCGATGTGGTGATGCTGTGTCTGGCCGACACGGCGGTTGTGCGCGAAGTGGTGTTCGCAGAGCAGGGGGTGGCCTGCGGTGCAAAGCCAGGTCAGTTGCTGGTCGATTTGTCCAGCCTGGAGCCCGGCGCCACCCGTGAAATGGCCGCCGCACTGGCGGCGCGTTGTGGCATGGCCTGGCTTGACGCTCCAGTGTCCGGCGGCACTGCGGGTGCACAAGCCGGAACCTTGGCGATCATGGTCGGTGGCGAGGCGGCCGACTTGGCGCGCGTGCGCGCAGTGCTGCTCACCCTCGGGCAACGCGTCACGCACATGGGCGGCGTGGGGGCCGGCCAGGTGACCAAGGCCTGTAATCAGATGATCGTCGCCTGCAATGCCCTGGTGATCGCCGAGGCGGTGGCGCTGGCTGAACGCTCCGGGGTCGATGCCAGCCTCATCGCCCAAGCCTTGGCCGGCGGTTTTGCCGATTCGCGACCCTTGCAGATACTCGCGCCACAAATGGCGCAGAGCCAGTATTCGCCGGTCAAATGGCATGTACGCACCTTGCTCAAGGATCTCGATACGGCAGTGAAGCTGTCCCGCGAACAAGGCTCGGCGACACCGATCACCGGCCTCGCCGCGCAATTGATGCGCCTGCACGGCGGCCAGGGGCATCTGCAGGACGACCCTGCAACCCTGGTCGAGCTGTTTCGCACTCGCCCATGACCGTGCTGTCCATGCGATCCAGCCGCTCCAGCACGGCCGGTAACTCGCTCAGTGCCACGGGGCGACTGAGCAGGAAGCCCTGAGCGAAGTCGCAGCCCTGGGTCGCCAGGAAGGCCAGTTGCTCATCGGTCTCCACGCCCTCGGTCACCACCTGCAAGTGCAAGGTGTGCGCCATGATCAGAATCGCCTGGACGATCTCGCGGTCCTGCTGGCTACCCGGTACGTCCTGGATGAACGAACGGTCGATCTTCAATACATCCAGCGGTAGGCGCTTGAGGTAGGCGAGCGACGAATAGCCGGTGCCGAAATCGTCGATCGACAGTCCCACGCCCTGGCCACGGATGCGCTTGAGCAGATTGATGGTACGGTGAATGTCGCCCATCAGCGCATTTTCCGTGACCTCCAGTTCCAGTTGGCGGGCAGCCAGTCCGGCCTGCAACAAGGCCATCTCGACATCGCTGGCCAGTTCCTCGCGGCCAAGGGTGACTGCCGAGCAATTGACCGTGACCTTCAGGTGTCCATAGCCACGACGGGTGAGGTCGGCCAGGTCCTGGCAGGCGCGCTGCAGCACCCACTGGTCGAGCTCGGCGATCAGTCCGTTGGCCTCGGCGATGGCGATGAAACGGTCAGGGCCGATCAGGCCCTGTTGCGGATGGTGCCAGCGCACCAGTGCTTCGAGCTTGGCCACGCGGGCATCGTGCAGATCGAAGATCGGCTGGTAGTACACGCACAGCCCGCGTTCCTCGAGCAATGCCACGCGCAGTTCTTCCTCAAGCTGCAGTTCGAGAGTGGCCCGGGTCTTCAAGCTGCTGTTGAAGAAGTTCAGGTTGTTGCGCCCGCCATCCTTGGATTGATAAAGCGCCAGATCGGCATTTTTCAGCAGTTCCTCAGCACTGCGGCCATCATCCGGGAAAATGCTGATGCCGATGCTGGTAGTCATGACCATGCGCCGCCCACCCAGGTCGATGGGCTCCTTCATGCGCTGCATGATCCGCTGGCCGAGTTTGCGCGCTTCGTCACGGTTGTGCAGGCTAGTGACGATGCAGAACTCGTCGCCGCCAAAGCGTGCCACTAAGTCCTGACTGCGGGTCGCTGCCCGGATATGGGCGGCGATCACTTTGAGCAACTCGTCGCCGGCGGCGTGGCCGAGGCTGTCGTTGATGCGCTTGAAGTGATCGATGTCGAGAAACATCACTGCCAGCAGGCTTTCTGTGACCGCGTGCTCGGCCAGGCGCTCGGCAAAGACCTGGTTGAAGCCCCTGCGATTGACCAGATTGGTCAAGGCGTCGTAGTGAGCGGCCTGCTGCAGCGAAACCCGGGCCTGGTCGAGTTGACTGAGCAGCACATTCACCCTGCGCAGGTCGTGCTCCTTGCTCTGCAGCTTCTTGTCGGCCAGTGCTGCGCTGATGCTGCTGGCGCTGATCAGCAGGGTGATGAAACCGATGCTCAGGCCCAGTTGCAAGCTGTTGTCGGCTGAGGGCAGTTGGGCAGGGTCGCCCTCGGCAATCACCAGCGACAGTGCGGCCATTCCCGTGTAGTGGGTGAAGACGATGCCTGCCGCCATGATCAGGGCTGCCCCATACTTCATCGCCAGGTGCCGCGTACCACTGCCGCTGCCCAGGTAGCGAGTGACCCACACCGCCACCAGGCTGGTGACCACGGCAATACCCAGCGAGGCCACCACCAGCGGGGTCTGATAGTACTGTCGGGCGCTGGTCTGCAGGGCCGCCATGCCGACGTAGTGCATGATGCCGATACCCAAACCAATGGCCAGTGCCGTCTGGAGGTAATGGATCGGTTGCATGTGCAACCGATCCAGTTGGTTCATTGCCAGCCAGGCGGCGATCAAGGCTATAAGCAAGGAAAGCGCCGTCAGCGTCATGTCGTAATGCACTTCCAGCGGTGGCTGGTAGGCCAGCAGGCTAATGAAGTGCATGGCCCATATGCCGCTGGCCAGACAGCAGGCGCCCAGGCCTTTCCATTGGCGACGCGCGCGTGGCTCCTCGCTGTGGATCTGTCGATCAGCCATGTCCAGGGTGGCGAAACAGGCTGCGCCGGCGACCACATAGGCGAGCACGACAAGGAAAGGGTTGTGATGACAGTCGAGGACAACCTGTCCGTGCGCCGGCAGCTCGGCGAATAGTTGAAGTCCCAGCCACTCCATTGCCTGTCTCTTCGTCGAGTACGCAGGGGTCCTCTGCGCTCATGGAGAAGACCATCGAGCCGTGAGTATAGGAAAGGTGCTGACCGCGTTCCTGATTGATGGCGATTTGATTTCAATTATTTGGGCATTTGCCATATAGCCGATCGCTATATGTCAGCCTGAGCAGCAGATTGGAGACGATTCCAGGCTATCGGTCGATGGTGGAGGAACGGTCAAAATGCAAGGTGACCAACCTGGCCTCATCATCCTTGTCGAACCGCACGCTCACGCCGTACACGTCGTGCAGCAGGCGCGTGGCGTCGAGGTACTCATCCTTGACCACGGAACTGCCACGACCGGCGGAACTGCGCGTCATGCCCACATTGATCAGCACTCGTGCGTAAGGGTCATCGGTATCTGGGACGTAGCGATGAGCCACTTCAGCGTCGTGACCGATAATGTCGTAGCGCGTGACGCTGTCTACCGCGTTGAGGTAGTGCCTGGAGGTGAGTACGTAAGCCTTGTTCGAGGAGTAGTCGACCGTGCCGTCGAGGTAGGGGTTGTCGCGGTTGTCGTTGAACGTCACTTCACCCTTGGCGAGGGCGATCAGATACTTCAGGTCTTCGGCTTGGCAGAAAAAGTGTCCTGTTTTTTCGCTGATAGCCGTACGCCCTGCGCTCAGCCACAGAGGCGAATAACGCTTGCCGCCCATTTCCACAGCCAGTTGGTAGTTGCGCAATACCCGTTCTTCCTGGAACAGGCCGTAGTACCCCGCTACCAGGCAGCCAATGGCCAGCAGCGTTGCAATGACCAACAGTTTGGCAAAGGTCCTGAACATCTTCATTCCACGATGGACGGGCGGCGAGGCGTCCCCTCGCCAGCTTGGCCGAGGGGAGCGCGGTACGGATGTCAGCCGGCGACCAGCACGCGAATCGCTTCCAGGCGCAGAGCGGCCTTGTCGAGCATTGCCAGACCCTGCTCGCGCTGCAGGCGCAGCGCATCGATCTCGCTGTCACGCACGCTCGGGTTGACCGCCTTGAGCGCGGTCAGGCGTGCCAGCTCCTCGTCGGCCTCGGCACTCAGGCGGCGTTGCGCTTCGGCGACGCGCTCGTCGTGCACCGGCAGTACCTTGGCTTCTCCAGCGGCGATGCGCTTGGCCAGCACCTCGCGCTGGGCCTGGATGAACTTGTTGGCGCTGGCCCTGGGCACGCTTTCGAGCTGGTCGTTGAGTGTTTCGAAGGCCACCCGCGCCGCCAGGTCATTGCCGTTGGCATCGAGCAGACAGCGCAGCGCCGCCGAAGGCAAGTAGCGGCCCAACTGCAGGCTGCGTGGCGCCACCACCTCGCTGACGTACAGCAGTTCGAGCAGCACGGTACCGGGCTTGAGCGCCTTGTTCTTGATCAGCGCTACCGCGGTGTTGCCCATCGAGCCGGACAGCACCAGGTCCATGCCGCCCTGCACCATGGGGTGCTCCCAGGTGAGGAACTGCATGTCCTCGCGCGACAGTGCCTGGCCGCGGTCGTAGGTGATGGTCACCCCTTCGTCGTCGCCCAGTGGGAAGCTGGCATCGAGCATCTTTTCGCTGGGCTTGAGGACCAACGCGTTCTCGGAATGGTCCTCGCTGTCGATGCCGAAAGCGTCGAACAAGGTTTCCATGTAGATGGGCAGGGCGAACTGGTCGTCCTGCTCGAGAATGGCTTCGACCAGTGCCTCGCCTTCGCCGGCGCCACCGGAGTTGAGCTCCAGCAGGCGGTCGCGCCCCGTGTGCAGCTCGGCTTCCAGGCGCTCGCGCTCGGCGCGGGCCTCAGCGACCAAGGCGTTCCAGGCGCTGCTGTCATTGGCGGCCAGTAACGTCAACAGGCGCGGGCCGAACTGGTGCTGCAAGGCGTTGCCGGTCGGACAGGTATTGAGGAAGGCGTTCAGGCCTTCCTGGTACCACTGGAACAGGCGTTCCTGAGGACTGTCCTGCAGGTACGGGATGTGCAATTGGATGGTATGCAGTTGACCGATCCGGTCCAGGCGACCGATGCGTTGTTCGAGCAGGTCCGGGTGGGCTGGCAGGTCGAACATCACCAGGTGGTGAGCGAACTGGAAGTTGCGGCCCTCACTGCCGATTTCCGAGCAGATCAAGACTTGGGCACCGAATTCCTCGTCGGCGAAATAGGCCGCTGCGCGGTCGCGCTCGAGAATGCTCATGCCTTCGTGGAACACCGTGGCCGGAATACCGGAGCGCACGCGCAGGGCGTCTTCCAGGTCCATGGCGGTTTCGGCATGGGCGCAGATCACCAGCACCTTGGTGCGCTTGAGCATTTTCAGGGTGTCGATCAACCAGTCGACTCGCGGATCGAAACGCCACCAGCGCTCGTCCTCACCCCCCTCGCCCTGGGCCTGGAACGCCACTTCCGGGTACAGCTCGGCGCGCTCGCCGGCCGGCAGCTCGCTGTACTGTAGGGGATTGGCCAGCGGGTAGGGGTGCAGTTGACGCTCAGGGAAGCCTTGGATCGCCGCGCGAGTGTTGCGGAACAACACGCGACCGGTGCCGTGACGGTCGAGCAGTTCGCGGATCAGCCGCGCGCTGGCCTGGGTGTCGCCATCGGCCACGGCTGCCAGCAGGGCTTCGCCTTCGGCGCCGAGGAAATTGTGGATGGTGGCATGGGCCTTGGGCGACAGGCGGCCTTCGTCGAGCAGTTCCTGAACCGCCTCGGCCACCGGACGATAATGTTCGCTCTCGGCGCGGAACGCGGCCAAGTCGTGGAAGCGGTTGGGGTCGAGCAGGCGCAGACGCGCGAAGTGGCTGTCCTGACCCAGTTGCTCGGGAGTGGCGGTGAGTAACAATACGCCGGGAATGACTTCGGCCAGTTGCTCGACCAGCGCATACTCGGCGCTGGCCTGCTCCTCATGCCACACCAGGTGGTGGGCTTCGTCGACCACCATCAGGTCCCAGCCCGCCGCGAACAGCGCATCCTGAGCCTTCTCGTCGTCGACCAGCCACTCCAGTGCCACCAGCGCAAGCTGGGCGTCTTCGAACGGGTTGCTGGCATCGCTTTCGATGAAACGCTCGGCATCGAACAGCGCCACCTGCAAGTTGAAGCGTCGGCGCATTTCCACCAGCCACTGGTGCTGCAGGTTCTCCGGCACCAGGATCAGCACGCGGCTGGCTCGGCCGGACAGCAGTTGGCGATGGATCACCAGGCCGGCTTCGATGGTCTTGCCCAGGCCGACTTCGTCGGCCAGCAACACACGCGGTGCGATACGGTCGGCCACTTCGCGGGCGATATGCAATTGGTGGGCGATCGGCTGGGCGCGGCAGCCGCCCAGGCCCCAGAGCGGGGAGAGCAACTGCTTGCTGTTGTGCTGCAGAGTGTTGTAACGCAGCGAGAACCACGACAGCGGGTCGATCTGGCCGGCGAACAAGCGGTCGCTGGCCAGACGGAACTGAATGAAGTTCGACAGTTGCGTTTCCGGCAAGGTACGGGGCTGGTTCTGCCCGTCCAGACCGTGATACACCAGCAGGCCATCGACATCATCGACCTCTTGCACGGTGAGCTTCCAGCCGTCGAAATGGGTGATCTGGTCACCGGGCGAAAAGCGCACGCGGGTCAGCGGTGCGTTGCGCAGGGCGTACTGACGGGTATCGCCCGTGGCCGGATAAAGCACGGTCAGCAGGCGGCCATCCTGCGCCAGGATGGTTCCCAGGCCGAGCTCCGCTTCGCTGTCGCTGATCCAGCGTTGCCCCGGTTGATACTGCTGCGCCATACTGCCGAACTCCCGCGATGAAAAAAACGGCCCATCTTAACGGATCGCCCGGGCGGACCAAAGCGTTCAGCCACTTCATCGACGAATCCTGTCTTGCCGACGAGGGCCGTGCGCCAACATGCCTGTCACCCACCGCTGGTTGAATCTTTCCCTGGCCTTGGGCAGCCTGGCCCTGGTCGCTGCCTGCGAGCAGAAGAAGAGTTTCGAAATCCTGGCCCCGTTGCCGGTCGACCAGATCCAGGCGCTGGACGTGCAGTCGCCACTCAAGAGCGTTCATTTCCGCGACCGTGAGGGCGAGGGGCTGCTGGTACTGAGTCGGCTGGACGGCCAGGCCGTCGAGCCGGGCAGCGAGCAAGAAGTGGACAAGGTGGTGCTCAAGGCCACGCTGTATGGCCGTGACAACGACCGTGAGGCGTTCAAGCCGCGTTGGCAGATCGATCAGCAGACCACCTGTCCGGGGCTCGACCTGGACGTCGACTTCTACACCGATGTCAGCGATGTCACGGACCTGGACAATAACGGTGTCGCCGAAGTCACCGTGGCCAGCCACGCGTTCTGCGGCGGTGGCATCGACCCGCACGACATCACCATCGAGATGCATCAGGGCCAGGCGGTCTACGGTATCCACGGTCAGTCGCTGATCAGCCCCGCAGGCGAAGAGCCGATCGGCGGCGAGCGCGAAGACAGTGCCTCGCTCAAGGATGCGCCGCCCGTGCTGCGTGAGCACCTGGATGCGGTCTGGCAGCAGGTCTATAAACGTCCCTGGAGCGACGCTAGCGGCCCGGTCGACGATGATTCCGATGACGAAAGCGAGTAAGCGCGGTCTACACTCCACACGCGACCTGTGACAGGCCGCACAAACCTGTGTAGCTGCGCTCAAGGCGATTGCCAGTTGGCCGATAAAGGGGCTACAGGAGAACCGACCCATGCTGCTGCCTATCGTACCGCTCAGTGCTGCCCCCGTGACCTCGCAACACGACCCGGTCAAGCCGACGCCGGACATTCCTCCGGTGGTGCCGGCTCAGCCTGCCTCCAGTGATGGCACCATCGACCTGCGGCATCAGCGCGATCCCGAGGAGCAGGCCTACCTGCTGCGCGAAGAACAGCGCCGTCAGCAGCAGCGTCGTGAGCAGCGCCGCCAGGACGACCAGACCGATCTCTACAGTGCCATGCCAGGCGATGAACTCAACGCCGACAATACCGTGCCGGTCGCGCCGCTGGGTGAGCGCCCCCGGCAAGGCCTGCTGGTTGATATCGAGATCTGAAGACACCTGCGTGCAGTGTCTGTCTTGAAACCCGCTGCTTCCAGCCCCCATCATGGACACATCCGCTGTCATCCGAGCCTGCCCATGAGCCAAGACAACCTCATCGACTTCGGCGCCGAGCGCGCCAAACGCATTCACGACATCAAGGACAAGCGCCTCGACGACATGCGCCAGGCCTTCGAGCAGGCCATGCCCCTGGCTCCGGCCAAAAAGAAGAAGAGCAAAGGCAAGCCCAAGAAGCGCTGAAAACTGATGCAGGTCAACCCTGCACCCCCTCCTGTGCCCGGTCCCGGGCAGCATTGACCCCGATCAATTTTCCCTGCCGTCGCTTTGGTTACCTTGGCCACATCGGACAACGGCAACGGGCAGGGAGGCCGACATGTTTTTCGACAACGTGGTGATCGCCGGTGTGGTGACGGTCGGATTGATGGTGGTGTTCTTTGCCGGTCTAGGGATTTTCATCTGGAAGGATGCGAACAAGCGCAAGTAGCGCTGATCCTTCCCGATCTACGAGCACGCAAGGCATTTAGGGCGACTTCGGTCGCCCATTTTTTTATCCATTGCTTAGATGCTTAGCTAGCTAATTGTTTGGTTACACTTTACTCTTGCCGCTGTTGTCTATCGTTCACTCAACAGTCTGTGCAAGGTCCGCTTCGTGCCCATCACCTTTCAGGCCCTGTTCGCGCCCACCGGCCTGGCGCTGAAGTTTGCCGTCAAGACCCTCCTGGGAGGAGGGCTGGCGCTGTGGCTGGCGCTGCGCTGGGGGCTCGAGCAACCCGCGTGGGCGTTGATGACGGCATTCATCGTCGCCCAGCCGCTGTCGGGCATGGTGGTGCAGAAGGGTCTGGCGCGACTGGCTGGCACGCTGGTCGGTACCTTCATGTCAGTGGTGTTCATAGGGCTGTTCGCTCAGACGCCATGGCTATTCCTGTTGGCCTTGGCCCTGTGGCTGGCGTTGTGCACCGCCGCCTCGACCCAACTGCGCAGCGCCTGGGCGTATGCATTCGTGCTGGCCGGATACACCGTGGCGATCATTGCCCTCCCAGCGATCGATCATCCCCTCCAGGTGTTCGACCAGGCCGTGGCGCGCTGCACCGAGATCTGCCTGGGCATCGTCTGCGCCACACTCAGCAGTGCGCTGGTCTGGCCGCTGCGTGTCGAACAGCAGTTGGGCGACCAGGCACGGCAGGCGTGGCGCAGTGGACTGCAGACCGCCAGCGTGATGTTGGGCGGCGAGGATGAAGCACGCAAAGGCTTGCTGGACATCCTTGGTCGGGTGGTGGCCATCGATGCGCAGCGCGAGCATGCATGGTTCGAAGGCGCACGAGGACGGCAGCGCGCCAGGGCGATCCGTGGCTTGAGCCAGAAACTGATGGTGTTGCTTCGCCTCTCGCGTTCGGTCCGCCGCCAGTGGCGCCAGCTCGATTCGCCGCAGGCTGCACGATTGGCGCCCTGGCTAGAGGAGGTGCGCAGGCAGCTGGCGAGTCCGGAGCTGGCCAGTCTGCTGCTGTTGCGCCAGCGCATTTGGGATGCGGCCCAGGACGAGGCGATCAGCTCGGCGGAACACTTCTGCCTGGCGCGCCTGGCCCTGCTGCTGGACTTCGCCATGGCTGCCACCCAAGCCTTGCTGGATATGGAACAAGGGCGCACGCCCAAGGATGTCTCCCAGGGGCTCGCCGCTCACCGTGACCTGACCCTGGCGCTGCTTTTTGGCTCACGCAGTGCGCTGGCCTTTCTGGTGATGAGCAGCTTCTGGCTGGCAACGGCCTGGCCTTCGGCGCCGGGTGGTCTGGTGCTGACCTGTGTGGTCTGCAGCTTGTTCGCCAGTCGTGAGAACGGGGCCCAGATTGGCCTGAGTTTCCTGCGCGGCATTCTGCTGGCGATTCCCACAGCATTTTTCGTCGGGCAGATCCTGTTGCCGCAATGGAGCAGTTTTGCCCTGCTGGCCCTGGCCATGGGCGTGCCGCTGTTCTTCGCTGCGCTGGGTATGGCACATCCGCGCACCGGACCCACGGCCACCGCGTTCTGCCTGCATTTCATCGTGCTGGTCGGGCCTGCCAACGTCATGCACTACGACGTGGCGACGTTGCTCAACAGTGCCCTGGCCATGCTGGTCGGTGTGTCGGCGGCGGTGCTGGCCTTTCGTCTGGTGGTGTTGCGTCATCCGAGGTGGTTGGGGCGGCGGTTGCGTTCTGCTACCCAGAGCGATCTGGTGCGCTTGACCCACCGTGACCTGCGCGGCGCCGACAGTTGGTTCGGCGGACGCATGGCCGATCGTCTGATGCAACTGGCGCGTCATGCCAGTGAGCTGCCGGAGGTCGAGCGCAAGCGCTGGGACGATGGCCTGCTGGGGCTGGATATCGGCGATGAGCTGGTGCACCTGCGCATGTGCCTGGCGGTGGCCCAGGCACCCTTGGCCGGCGCCGAGCGCCAGTATTTGCAGCAGTTGGAGGCGGTGCTGGCCAGTGGTCCGGCACCGGGTCGTGGGCAGCGCCTGGATGCGCCTAGCGAAGTCTTCATCGAAGCCTTGCGTGGCCAACCGTCGAGTGATCCCTTGCGCCTGGCTATCGGGGCAGTGGCGCAATTGCAGAAGAGCTGGCACCAGTGGTGCCGCTGGCAGGAGGAGATTCATGGGCTTGCGTGAATGGGCGTTGGGTGGCGTGCTGCTCAGTCCGTTTCTGATCTACGTGTTGCTGGCGCTGGCGCTTACCGGCGCACTACGCCTGCTGGTTCAGGTCACCTCGCTGGGGCGTTGGATCTGGCATGAAGCATTGTTCGATGCGGCACTGTTCGTCTGCGTGCTGTCGTTGCTGGTACATCTGTTAGGACCTTTGTAAGGAGTCAATCCATGCGTGCAGCGGTACGTACCTTGGTCACCCTGTGCGTGGTGGCCATCGCGGTGTTCGCCGGTTATCGGCTCTGGCAGTACTACATGCTCACACCCTGGACCCGCGATGCGCGGGTCAGAGCCGACGTCGTGGTGATTGCCCCGGATGTCTCCGGTTGGGTGCGCGAGTTGAAGGTAAGGGACAACCAGCCGGTCGAGGCCGGTGAGCTGCTGATGTCCATCGACCGCGAACGTTTCCAGGCCGCGTTCGACCAGGCCAGCGCGGTCACCGACACCCGTGCCCAGCAATTGCGCCTGCGCGAGCGTGAGGCAGCGCGGCGCGTGGCGCTGGGGCCAGAAGCGATCAGCGCCGAGCTGCGCGAGAATGCCCAGATCAATGCCGCCATCGCCCGCGGCGAGTTGCACGAAGCTCAGGCACAACTGCAGGTGGCGAGAATCAATCTGGCCCGCAGCGAAGTCCGCGCACCGCGCAGCGGCCATATCACCAATTTGCGCCTGGCCCAAGGCAACTACGTCAATGCCGGTCAATCGGTGATGGCTTTGGTCGACGACTCGACGTTCTACATACAGGCGTATTTCGAAGAAACCAAACTGCCGCGGATCAAGGTCGGTGATCCGGTGAAGGTCTGGCTGATGGGAGCAGGGGAGGCTATGCGCGGCCATGTGCAGAGCATCAGTCGAGGCATCACGGACCGCAACTCGACGCCAGACGGCCAACTGCTGCCGGAGGTGGAACCTACGTTCAACTGGGTGAGATTGGCCCAGCGTATCCCGGTACGCATCGTTCTGGACGAGTTGCCGGCAGGTGTGACCCTCAGCGCAGGCATGACCGCAAGCGTGCAGGTGCGTGAGGACGAGATCCAGCGCTGAACCGCCTAGGCAGCGTGCCGACGTCTGTGCTTCAGGAAGGGTTGGCTTACGTGGGGGCCAGTGGCAGGCGGAAGCTGAATAGCGTGCCGTGCTCGGCACTGGACGACACTTCCATGGAACCCCCATGGGCCAGGGCGATCTGGTTGGCGATGTACAGGCCTAGACCGAGTCCTTGCTGAGGGGCCGTACTGACCTGACGGGTGAAGGGCTGGAACAGTTGTCCCATGGCCTGCGGCGCGATGGGCTCTCCAGTGTTGCGCACGCTCAGCACGAAGGCATCGGGCTGAAGGCTGGCGCAGACCCACACCGGCCCGTCGGGGTCGCCATGCTCCAGGGCATTGGCGATCAGGTTGGAGAGTAGCTGGGTCACCCGTTCGCGGTCGCAGCGCAGGCCTTCGATCGGTCCGATATCCAGGAGGATCCGGCGCTGCGGATGCACTCGCTGCAGTTCAGACGCTACATGACTCAGGGCTTGAGCAAGGTCTGGGCAAGATTGCAGATTCAAGGGTATGCCAGCGCCGAGGCGTCCGCGGGCGAAGTCCAGCACATCGCGCACCAAGTGCGCGGCCCGTCGGCCGCAGGTCAGAATGTGCCGGGCAATGGCCCGGCTTTTCTCATCGTTCAGGCGCTGGGCGAGCAGTTCGGCGCCTGCGGTGATGGCAAACAGCGGATTGCGCAGGTCATGCCCGAGCACGGCAATGAACTGCTCGCGCACCTCGGCCATGGCGCGCTCCTCACGCAAGGCAAGTTCGGTGCGCTGAACGCTTTCCTCGCTTTCGATCTGTATTGACAACAGGCGTGCGAAAGACGCCATCATCGGTTCTATGGCCGTGCCCTTCAGACGTGCCGGCTTGGGGTCGAGTGCACAGATGGTGCCGAAGAAGCTGCCATCGGCCCGAATGACCGGTACCGAAATGTAGCTTTCAAAACGGTATTTGCGTCGGGTCGGATGGTTGCAGTAAACGGAGTCTTCGCTGGCCTTGTCGATGACGATGGTCTGCCGGGTGTTATGGATTTCATGGCAGAGGGTGCTGGCGACGTCCAACTCACCTCCGACCTTGAGGCCGAAGCCCAGGTTATCGAGGACGGCGCAGGCCGTCCAGCTGTCGTCCGTTACCCGTGCCACAGCCGCGAATCGCAGCCCACTGGTCTCGCAGATCACCTGAAGAATCGCGGGCACAGCATTGATCCGCGCAATAGTGGCAAGGTCGGAATTCACGTCGGTCATAGTGCTTTGCTGATGTCCTCGGGAGTGGTCTTGCAAGCTGGCGATCATCAGTCTAGCGCGCCTTTGGGGGCGCGATGTAAAACCTTGGCACGGGTAGCGCGGGTTGCGGTAGGCTGCGCAGGAAAACACCTGCGCGTTGCCCGTCAGAGGCAACCGTCTGCCTGCGTGCGTTCCTTCCAATTCCTTTGCGAGGTAACGTCATGGCCATCACTTCACAAGATGTTTGCAGCGCTGCTGATCAACTCAAGGGTTTTGTCGGCTTTCACCGCAAGCGAGGGGCGTATATCGTGCGTTTCAGCGAAGATGCCTTTGGGATGGACGTCGCCGACGACAGTATCGTCCCGTGCGCCGAATTCGTCTGGCAACCGGCATCGGGTCAGCGCATGGCACTGTGTCGAGAGCGTCTGGCGCTGCTGTTGGCGCAGCATGTGGACGATCGATTGAACATCGGCGAGCCATTGCGTGTTTACCTGCGTCGCACCGACCTACCGGAAATCGTCGCTGAGCGCAGCCTGGCGCAGTAAGGGGCGCGTCAGGCCAGCCTGAGCGGCACCACCTCGCGGTGGGCGAAGTTCACCTGATTGCGGCCTTGGTGCTTGGCTGCATAAAGTGCCTTGTCGGCGTCCTCCAGCCACTGCTCCGGCGTTTTCAAGCTTTCGTGATAGACCGAGAGGCCGATGCTCAGACTGATACGCAGTTCCGGTAGCTGCGGGTTGCGATAGGCACTGACTTGCTGGCGCAGACGCTCCATGGCCAGGCCGGCCTGATGCTGGTCGGTATCGGGCAGGATCAGACAGAACTCGTCGCCGCCGTAGCGTCCAGCCAGGTCGTCGGCGCGCAGCAGGTGACGAATCTCCAGGCTCAGCTGGCGCAGCACGCAGTCGCCCACCACATGACCGAATGTGTCGTTGATGGCCTTGAAATGATCGATGTCGATCAGTGCGATGACCGCAGGCGTCCGTTGCTGCTGGCACATCTGGAACCTGAGCAGTAGCAGGTCTTTCCATGACCCATGGTTGAGCAGTCCAGTAAGACTGTCGGTGCGGCTCAGTGCGCTGAGCCGTCCCTTGTGCTCGGCCAGCTTGATCGCCAGGCGGTAGCAGACCCAACCCAGCGCGACCGGGTACAAGGTCAACATCGGCAGGCAGGCGTAGACCTGCAGCGAGGTCGCCTGCAATTGCAGGCCCGGGCCGAACAGTGCCAAGGCGAGCAGCATGCCGACCACTTGCGCAAGTACACCTCGCAGCAGTAGCCGCTTGCCTCCGGCCGACACGTTGTTCATGGTCATCATCGATAGAATGGTCACGGTGGGCAGCGGATTGAAGTGAAAGGCTGCCGCCCAGAAGCCTCCACCCAGCGAGTCGAGCAGCAGGTTGCGCTGCTCGGCGCGATACGGTGCTGGCGAGTGTATGGCCCACTGATACGCCAGGTGTGGCCACACCAGGCCGTTGAACAGCATCAGCAGCCATACCCAAGGCGCTGGATGCAGCGGTGCCATCGCCGCCATGACACTGAACAGGCCAATACCCATGCCGATGATGCGTGGCACGTAGATGCGCCTGACGAAGGAGAGTCCTTTGCCACTTCTGTTGTCTATCATGTCTGTCGTTCTTTTATACAGGCGGCGTTTATCGCATAAGTTGCATGAAGATTGTCGGACAATGATTCATTCATGAAAAATGACCTTACAAGCCAATTCACGGTTACGCGGATCACCGTGAGTTAGGATGACTCCCTTGTGTTTCTTTTTAGAGGGTCTGTTTTCATGAGCGCGATCGATCCTCCGCCAGGTCCGCCGGCACGCTTCAGCGAGGGGCGTTTCCATAATGGTGCCGAGTTGCCCAAGGACGGCGTGGGCAAGAAGTTGCGCATCGGCTTGAAGTATCTGCTGCGACGCAAGCCGGCGCACACGCGTCCGGCGGTCATGCCCGACCTGCTACCGATGACTCGCCAACAGGTGCTGGATGCCCCCGACCGCAGCCTGTGGCGGCTTGGTCATTCCACCGTATTGCTCAAGCTGCGCGGACGCTACTTCATCACCGATCCGGTCTTCGCTGAGCGTGCTTCACCGGTGCAATGGGCGGGGCCGCTGCGCTTTCATCCCGCGCCGCTGCCACTGGAGCAAGTGCCGCCGCTGGCAGCCGTGATTCTTTCCCATGACCATTTCGATCACTTGGACGAGTCTGCTGTGCGCCGGCTGGCGCCGCGCACCGGACGGTTTCTGGCGCCTTTGGGTGTCGGTCAGCGTCTCATTAAATGGGGCGTGCCGCACAACAAGGTGTGTGAGTTAGGCTGGTGGCAAGAGGCTGAGGTAGACGGCGTGCGTTTCATCGCTACGCCTGCTCAGCATTTTTCGGGTCGCGGCCTGTTCGACAGCAACAGCACCCTGTGGGCTTCGTGGGTCATGATCGATGGCGAGCGCCGCGTGTTCTTCAGTGGAGACACAGGTTATTTCGAAGGTTTTCGCGCTATCGGCGAGCGCTATGGTCCATTCGACCTGACGTTGATGGAGACCGGCGCCTATAACGTGGCGTGGCCGAATGTGCACATGCAGCCTGAACAGAGCCTGCAGGCTCATCTGGATGTGCGTGGACGCTGGATGTTGCCGATCCACAATGGCACCTTCGACCTCGCCATGCACAGTTGGCAGGAGCCTTTCGAGCGCATCGTCGCGCTGGCAGCCGCTGCCGGGGTCGACCTGAGTACACCGCAGATGGGCGAGCGGATCTGCCTCGACAGCCCGCACCGCGGGCAGGCGTGGTGGCAACGGACTACGCCTGCCCGTTAAACGTCAGTCGTGGTTACGTTGCTTGGCCTCTTCCTGTTCTTCGTCCTTCAGCAACTTCGAGGGGGCCTTACCACTGTCGCTACGCACCTGCGCGTGGCTGATCAAAGCAAAGATGAAACTGCCACCGATGATGTTGCCGGCCAGTGTCGGCAGTGCGAAGTCCAGCCAGAACGTGCGCCAGCTTTCTTCGCCGGCCCATACCAAGTAGGACACTTCCACGGAGCCGACGACGATGTGGGTGAAGTCCCCCAGGGCCATCAGATAGGTGATCATCAGGATGATCCAGATCTTGGCGTGTTCCATCGAAGGAATCATCCACACCATGGTGGCGATCATCCAGCCTGAGACGATGCCCTTGGCGAACATCTGACCCAGGTCGTTGTGCATGACCTTGCGTCCGACTTCCAGGAAGGCCATGTCGGTCTTGGTGTCGAAGATCGGCAGCTCGAGCATCACCCAGGCGACCAGCAAGGTGCCAGCCAGGTTGCCGAGCAGCACCACCGACCACAGGCGCAACAAACGGCCGAAGTTGCCCAGGGTAGGGGCGGTCATTACCGGCAGCACTGCGGTGAGTGTGTTTTCAGTGAACAGTTGCTGGCGTGCCAGGATTACGGCCAGAAAGCCCGCGCTGTAACCGAGACTGGCAATCACCTGGCTGCTTTCACTGTCCGGCAAGCGTGAATAGAGCAAGCCCATCGCCATTAGCGACAAGCCCATGGTCAAGCCCGCCGCCAGGGCCGACCACCAGAGCGCCGCCAAGGTACGCTCCAATTCATGATCGCCCTGGAAGCGAATGATTTCGTGCAATACCGCAGGCCTGGGGGGCTGGTTGTGGCTGACCTCCTGTTCTTCGTCTGCCGACAATCCAGGGGTCTTCTCGTTTTCCGCCTCGCTCATGATGCGCCTGCTCCAAGGATGTTTCTCTACAGATCGACCGCGCCGCAATTAGTTGCTGTAGACCTCATGGAGACCGATAAAACTTTTTTGGATCAAGGTGTTGACTCTGATTTCAAAGCGCGTATTATTCGCCTCCTCGCAGCGATGCACGCAGCGAGACAGGCGGTAAGTTGTTGAGGTTGAAAGCTTTCGAATGAAAGCGTTTCAAAAAAACTTCAAAACAAATGCTTGACACGAAGTAGGGCTGCTGTAGAATGCGCGGCCTCGGTTGAGACGAAACGCTCTTAGCCAAACGCTCTTTAACAAATCGAATCAAGCAATTCGTGTGGGTGCTTGTGAGTACGGACTGATCGTCGCCTAGATTATCAGCATCACAAGTGGCCATGCGAGAAATCACATAGTCATTTGAGATTGCTGAGCCAAGTTTAGGGTTTCTTAAAAACCCAAGCAGTATTGAACTGAAGAGTTTGATCATGG